>DIZY01000094.1 GCA_002428055.1 Helicobacteraceae bacterium UBA6016 | reverse complement strand
ATCGCACAAATCTCCGACTATCAAAACGGCGTCTGCGTCCAACTCGTTAATCTGCCGCACGACACTATCGGCAAACTCTTTTTTGGACGGGTCTATATGCGCATCCGCCAAAACGACAAGCCGCAAGCCGACCAAGCTCTTTGCCGTATCAGCCGCCAGCCTTATCTGCTTCACTTCCGGCGGCAGAGAAGCGGTATAAAATGAGTAAAAAAACGCAACGCCAAAAACAGTAAGTAAGATATATTTAAAACGCTCAAAATAAGCAAATTTTCTTACTAGCTCCAAAAGTGCGCTGAGCACGACGACAAACAGCATTATCCCCAGCACGGAGGCAAAAAACGGGCGAATAGACCAAAAAAATTGGGTAATCGACAAGCCGACAAAACCGATTTGCCAAAAAATTAACAGAATGGTGATAGTTTTTTTTGCTTTGCTATTTTGCGTAAAAAAAGATAGAAATCGCTTGTAAAAATAGAGATCAAAAACTACAAAAACAAGCGAAAGTATGGATAGAAAAATTAACTTTGAAATCATAGCGCCAAAAGCCTAGCCCCCTCTAATGAGCCATTTTCCAAAGAAGAGAGCTTTATTTCGCAGGTGTCTACACTTTTTTTAAATCCGTTTTTGCCTACATACTCTTTTATTTCACCCACTAGCCACTCATTTGTTTTAATGATTCCACCGCCGATGACTAGAATTTTTGGATTTAGCATAGTCACGATAAGTGATGCACCGTATCCGACACCGCCGACAAACTCTTCTACTATTTTTTTTCCCTCTTCGCTCTTCAAAAGTTCGTCTATTGTCTTTGCATCAAGATTGGCTGTTTTTGCCATTTTTATAAGACCGCTTCCGGAGGCTGTCAGCTCTAGGCAGTTATCCTTGCCGCAACCGCATTTTTCACCCGTTGTTCTATATGGAATATGCCCTATTTCGCCGGCTACATTGCTCTCTCCGCATATCAAGCGACCGTTTTCTATATATGCGCTTCCAAGCCCCGTACCGACATACAAAACTCCAATATTATCCTCTTTGAAATATGCGGCTTCAGCCAATGCGGCACATTTGAGGTCATTTTGCACAAATATAGATTTGCTCGGAAAATAAGCATTTAGGTCAATATTGGTCGCTGATATATTTGGTGCCGAGAGAATGATATTGTTGTGAACCTGCCCCGCAAAAGAGATTCCGACCCTTGATATGTGTCCAAATTTTGAAAAAAGTGTTTCAAGCTCGTAGACAATATCAATATCAGCGCTCGACTTCTCAAAAGAAAAAGGCTCACACCCTTCGACTACGCATCGAAAGTGTGTTCCGCCCCAATCTATAAAGGCAATACTCAAGAGGCGTAAATCCTAAAATCAAGCCCTTGGAAAATAGAGTTTTTATGCTCTAATTCCGACAAAAACTTTTCATCTATACTGTTTTCTTCCATCATATCAAGCATTTTTACAAAGTTTGAAATATGCTCTCTTGTTCGCTTCGTACTATACTCTACCGCCGTTTTTGTAGTCATCAAAAATGCCCAATCTGAGCTTTGCGCCAGTAGAAGCTCTCTTGCCATTTGGTTTAGAAGGCGAATTGTCGCTTGGTCTTTAAGATTGTGATATGTGTCGGCAAATTCAGTCATCTTATCAGCCATAAAATGCAGATGTCTATATATCCAATCGTTAGAGCTATTAATCCAAACATCGTAATAACCCCTATCGCCCCACGAAGAAGGATTTGGTTCTGCGACCTGATTTGTGTCGTACATTGCCATATACTCCATAGGAGTTATAGCCTGAACCACGCCATGTCTATCCATCTCCTCAAAAAGAGACATTAAAAAGTCAGGCCCCTCAAACCACCAATGCCCAAAAAGCTCTGCGTCATACGGAGATACTATAAGAGGCGGTCTATCCATAAACTCGGACAAATACTCGGCTTGCTTTTCTCTATTGAAATGAAAGTTTGCGGCATGCTCTTTTACTCTTGCCAAGGCATTTTGCCTATTATAGACCTCTTTGTGATCTGATGCGGATGTGACTCTGTAGTATTTGAGTCCCGTAAACACCCTTGTACCGTCAGGACAAATATACGGCTCTATATAATCAAAATCAAGGTCATACCCAATATCTCGGTAGAAATCTCTATAGTTCACATCCCCCGGGTAACCCTCTTTCGAGCTCCATACCTGCTTGGAGCTATCCGGGTCTCTGCCGAATGCGGCAACACCGTTTGGCGTATATATTGGCGAAAAAACACCGAATTTGGGAGTAGGCTTGGCGTAGACTAATCCGTGTGAATCCATAAAGAAAAATTTAATACCGTTTTTGTTTAGTATCTCATCAAGCCCTTCATAATATGCGCATTCTGGTAGCCAAATGCCGTTTGGCTCTTTGCCGAAATGTTTTTTGTGCGTCGATACAGCGAGTTCTATCTGCACCTCAACCGCTTTTTTATTGGATGACATAAGCGGTAAAAAACCGTGCGTCGCACCGCAAGTAATAATCTCCATTTTGCCGTTTTCGCTAAAGTGCCTATAGCCGTTTAGGACATCGTAGTTCAAAAACCCTTCAAAAAATGATTTAATCGTAGAAAATCTCTCTAGATAAAACTTTGAAATATCTCTGAAATAAGCGTCGTCTTTTGTTCGCTCAACCTCTTTTTCGCATAGCTCTATCATACGCTCCAAATGCCTATGATATTTGCCTCTTAAGTAGTCGTCAGCCAGCATTTCGCAAAGCGGCGGCGTCATGGATATTGTAATCTTAAAATTTACGCCTTTTTCCTCAAGCTCTTTAAAGCCCATTAAAAGAGGTATATATGTCTCGTCTATCGCCTCAAAAAGCCAATGCTCCTCGAGAAAATATTCAAAACCCGGATGTTTGACAAAAGGGAGATGAGAGTGTAGAACAGGTGCAAAATAGCCTTTTGGCATTACTTAATCCTTTTTTACTAGTTCTGAACTTGACATACCAAACGCAGCTTTCTCGCCGTATTTTTTCAAAAATTCCATCTCTTTAATAATACTTATGGAGGATTTAGCATGAGAAAAGTGAGCTGTGCTGGCTTTGATGAGCTCTACCCACTCGGAATGTTTGCTCATCCATACCTCTTCGTTGTTCTCCATAATGTTTAACGAATCATTTGGCATTTTTATTTTATTGGAGCGCATTAACTCCACAAATCTACCGTTAGAGTCCATTCCGCCGATTACGGCTATCAGATTTTTTGACGGTAGATGAGCATTTGTATATTTACTAGAGACTCTCTCTTTAAAATAAAATCCAAGTACCTCTTTTTCGCCACTCTCGTTTAGCTCAAATAGCTTAAAAGCAAAAGTTTCATACAAAGAGCCGCACAGAAGTTTGTCCGTAATCTCCCAATATGCGAATACGGTATTAACATTTACCGGTAGTAATTTAAGAGTGTCGATACCATAACTTAGCGGTATCTTATAGTCCATCCCCGAATAGTCTTTTGCCTCTTCTCCAAAGAGCAGAGTCGGATGGGTATTGGATGAAAAACTTTCGTCTTTTAGATTTGCCTCTATCGGTATCAAACTTGTTTTTTTGGTCATATAAAACCTTTTTTATAGTGCTTTTGGATCTATTATATCCAACTTTTATAACTAGAAAGCGACAAGAGAACGCAAAAATTNNGCTCTCTTCCGGCGCCACAGTATTAATAAAAACGCCGCCCGAGAGCTCGAAACCGCCGATTACCGGAATTCTAGGTACTATCTCTATATGCCACTGGTAGAACTCTTCCAGCTTATAATAAAAGTTTGGGTTTACACCCTCTCTTTTTGGCGGCACGGTCTTTAAAAATACATTATAGGAGACATCTTTTAGAGCCATATTAATTCGCTTAATTGCTGAAAGCATTATCTTGGCTAGCTCCAAAAGCATTGCATCACTGAGTCCGCCAACATCCTTGCTATGCGTTTTCGCAGCGATTACGGTCTCGAAAGGCCAAAATGAGGCATAAGGGCAATAGGAGACAAAATGGTCGCTCTCCTCTATCACCCTCTCCTTGTTTTTGAGCTCGTTTTTTATTATATCACTAAAAAGACACCTTGTTGTAGATTCGTAATGTTTTCTGCACTGTTCTATCTCTATAAGTATATTTTTCGGGATAAACGGCATGCCTATAATCTGTGTATGCGGATGCGAAATGCTAGCTCCGGCGAGAGGACCTTGATTTTTGAAGATATTTATATATTTGATACGAGTATCTTTTTGCAAATCGGTTATCCGCTCTTTTGCGGCTTTTAACACCAATGCAACCTCTTCGGCGCTAAGCTCTTGGAACTTTGATGGAAATTTTGGAGTGTCTATGATGATTTCATGTGCGCCAAAACCCTCCATCTTTTCAAAAATACCGTCAAAATCGGTAAGCGGATTTTTCTCAATCTCCAAAGCGTTGTATTTGTTCGGCACAACCCTAACTTTCCAGCCCGGAGTGTCTTTTTTTGAACCGTAATCTCTTATGGCATATATCTCTGAGGGGGTCTTATGCTCGTTTCCATACACAAAAGGCGAATCCACATCATAAGCCTCCGCCGAAGATAGTTCAAAATCACTAGGCCTGCGCACTCTTTTTGGAGAGATTATTACCCAGTTGTCTTTTAGTTTGCTATATCTATAGTGGGACACTCTACATATCCTTTATTCTGAGTTTGCCGCAAAAGCTAAACTCTTTTGTAAAACTACTGAAAAACGCTATAGAGATACCTTGCGTACAAAGTTCCGCACCTCTTTCGTTTTGACTGACCGTAGTAGTCGGAACTACAAAGACCGAATAAGTAGACTCCAACTCAAATAAAATCTCTTTTTTGGCTACGCTATCCACAATGGATAAAGTGTCGATATTTTGTAGCTGTAATTTTTGATTTGCAAACTTCTCGCCGTTTATAAGCAGTTCCTCGTAGTCGCAAAAATGCAGATTAAACTCCTCTGCAAATAAAAAAGATGACTCCGATTCGTCTTGTATCGATATTTCAAATTTCAAAGCCTCATTGCCTATGGCAAATTTTTTGCAAACCTTGGCGTTATGTTTGACTCCATTCAGATATATCCCTCCGTCTCTTTCAAAGAGAACACTTTTTTTATCCTCTTCTTTTAAAACAAAAGGCTGGTTGGCAAAATCACCGTACTCCCTAAATGAACATCCAAAAAAGGAGCGTAGATCAAAAGAGTCGTCGCTAATATGCTCTATAAACGAATTTTTTTGATACCAGTCATAAAAAAGGTTTTCTTTTAGAGCCTCGGCGCCCTCTATCGTAATATTATGGATAGTATCTATCCCCTCATCGGTTGCCTCTTTCGGCGCTCCTCTGTTTTCAAAAAACTTATCGTGATACGCCTCTTTGCGTCTTGTTAGCGTATTTTGATAGTTAAAAAGAGCATCAAAAGAGCTAAAATCACTCATTTGTGCACCGTTTTTTTCCTCAAATATGGCTACAAACTTATCATTTTTGAGCCTAGCTTCCATATATCCGTCAAAATTTTCGTCACCAATCTCTACGCTTTTTGCGATGCCCAATTTCTTTTCGCACTCAATAATATGCTTATAGCAGTTGTCTCTGAGGTTTGGCAGATAGACGCCGCCGAATACTCCATGCCACAAGGCGTCATTTGCCTCTGTTTTTAAGAGCATCTCGTCAAATTGCTCGCTATTTATCTGCTTTGCAATGGCTGATAAACGAACTGTTTTTTTGTGAATTCTATTTGACTCTTCGTATTTGGTAAAGAAGTTTTTCCAAATACCGCCTTTTACGAATTTATCCGCATTTTCCGAGCCAAAACTTGTGGCAGCATGGTGTTTGACACTCTCTATAAGCGCCGCGTCGTTTGGATTTAGCGACCATTCGCCCATCTCATAATACGACACCTCCGGCAGATATGCAAGCCCCAAAGGCTTCTCTTTATCAAAATAGTCGCTAAAGTGCATACACTCTATCTTCTCGGACTCTTTTACGCCGTCCAAAAACTCTCTTAGCCACCCTTTTTCATATACCCATTCGTAGGTGTGAGGCCAAAGCCCAAATTTTTCGCCGTCATCAAATATAATCGCCGCTTTATCGAGTCTTGCCTCAGACTCCAGCTCCGCTATTGCCGATGAGGCTTTTTTGAACGGTATTAGATAACGAAGCTGCTTTGAAATAGGAAAAACCCCGAGTCGCTCTCCACCCTCCTCTGTCAAAAAGTGCCCGTTTAGAGCATTTTCGTTATATCCGGCCGCAACGNNCAACGAAATGGTAGTCGTCGGTTAATATATACTCAATTCCAAGCTCGCAGAGACTCTCAACGATAGACTCGCTCCAAACCCTCTCCGTTAGCCACAATCCACGCGGTTTTGCGCCAAAGTTGTTAAACAAAAATCTGTTCATTTTTTTGATTTGTAAGATTCTGTCTCTTTTTGGTATTGCAGCCAATATCGGCTCATAAAATCCGCCCGAGAAAAACTCTATCATGCCCTTATCGTAGCAGGATTTAATAAGAGAAAAAAGCTCTTTGTCGTTATTTTTTATAAACTCAAAAAGCCACCCGCTAATATGTAGAGAAAATCTGAGCCAATCATCGTTTTTGACCGTCTCAAAAAAAGGCTTATAGCTTTTCTCTATCGCCTCATAGACCACGGAGTCGAAGTTGTCTATCGGTTGATGAGAGTGTAGCCCTAAGAGTAATTTTGTCCGCATTTTCAAGCCTTTTTTAAATATACCAATCTTCTAGAAACTTCTCGTTTACCTCTAGTTGCAATGAGCCGTACAAAGGAGCTTTCTCTAGTACTTTTCCGCCTTTTTGTATCTCAAAAGAGGCCTGAAGCAAAATATCAGAGCCGCACTCAAGGCATGATTTCGGCAAGGAGAGTTCAAATACCTCTGCTACCGCCGATTCGATACATCCTTTAACTCCGGTCTCCACACAATCCGTTCGGTGATAATTGGATGAGAAAGGCACTTTAATCTTAATAGCTCTAGAGCCGACAAGCTCTACGCTTAGGTCATATCCTTTGTCTATTAGCTCTGCAAACTTGCCGCTTATCGCAAAATATATTTTTTCGTCGTCAAAGCCCCAAAACAGCTTTTCAAAGTGAAATCCGCTCGAATCCATTGCGGAAAATTCGGCATCAAGGTCAATACTTCCCGCTCCAAGCCACTCGTAAAAGTCTGTCATTTTGCCGTCAATCTCCGGCATAATGTAGTTTTTCGGTTTTTGCTTAATTTTTGCCGCTTTTGTTTTATTAATCGACTCAAATAGTCTGCCCGGCGGCTCTTTTGCTATGAGCTTATAGATATTTAAAAGATGCTTTCTAAAAAGCTCATCAAACTCGTCTGCCTGAGGCGTATAGTGGTCATCGCCGTACCACCAGAACCAATCCGACCCCTCCGCCACCATAAGCTCTCTTGTTGCAGCCTTAATGGTGTCTGACGAAAGAGATGATTTTGCCTCTTTAAAAGCTATTTTTGTTTCAGAGAGAAGCTCCCATGCCCTATTTTTCTCCTCATGCCCCATCCATGTAGAAAATGTGCCGTATATCCAGCTACCTGGTTTAATCGAATCTATAGATGAAGACTCTATATCATTCTCTTTGAATACTTCGCTAAAAGTAAGCGTATCGCACCAATCGCATTTTTCAAGCTCGGCATAAAGCCCCTCAAAAAAATCTCTAGCGTTATGCTCATAGTACTCCCACGCATTTTCGCCATCCAAAATAATAGGAATCACAGCCTCAAAACTTATGGAGTTGTAAAGCTCTTTCAATTGGCCGATAAAGTCATGTACGGCTTCTTTTGCATCTTTGCCGGAATATGTGAAGCCGACAAGGTCACTAAGCCCTTTATCTCTAAACAGTACCCCTATTTTGTTATCTTTGCCGACCGTATATTTTTTGTAAATATCAAATCTATATCTAGACTCCAAGCTTTTAAATAGTACATCCTCATCGGCGCCCACATACTTGACCCCTGATTTTGACAACAGCTCCAAAGCCTCTTTGCTAATAGAGCCTTCGGCTGGCCAAAAAGTAGACGGTTTGACACCAAACACACTCTCATATTTTGCTATTGCGTCATCTATGTGAAGAGAGGCATCGGAGCGAAAATCAGCGAATATTTTTGGCGTCTGAGCATTTCTATCCGCCTCTTTTGCGGCATTTTTGTCAAGTAAAAGCGGAAGTATCGGATGGTAAAAAGGAGTAGTGGCTACCTCTATTTTGCCTTGGTTTTGAAGCTCCTTGTAAAAAGGAATTATCTTGCCGACAAATGCAAATAGCTCAGCAAATAGTTCCGTCTTATCACTCTGCGTAAAATTTCTGCCTTTAGAGATTAGATTTTTAACAAGCGTGGAGTTTTCTCGCAAGGCATTTGAACACCAAGAGAGCAAAAAAAGCACCTCGAGGTCTATTATATCCGTAGAATCAAGCGAATCTGCAAAATCTTCAAGCTCTTTATATGAGCTCTTTTTGGCATAAAGTTCGGTATATCTTGCAAACGGATGTATCATTGTCTTGAGGTTTGAGAAAAAAAGAGTTTCTGCAAGAAACAGCCTCTCCTCTCTAGTCAAAAGCGATACCTCTTTTTGCACACTTGACAAAAAAATGTCGTTTACAAAACCCTTCTCATACTCCTCAAGCTGCTCTATGAGCGACGGCACTAGATTGAATGTTGCTTTAATATTTTCAAACTTAGATAGATAGTACGGCAACTCGTAATAGTCTTTGATAGCGTGCAAAAAAACCCAAGGCATTTTGTACTCATTTTGCATATCATCCTTATAGTAGGGCTGGTGCATATGCCACAAGAATGCCAAATGGAGCTTTTTCATTATGCTTCTTTCGACCACTCTAATATTTTGCTTGCAAACTCATTAAAAATAGCCTCGCCGTCGCTTGCATCTTTAGCCTGAACATAGATATTTAGATGGTCTGAATGCTGATCCGGAAGCATTAGTATCCAGTCGTTTTTCTTGATCATTATTTTGACCCCATCCACAAAAGATGCCTCTTTGCCGACGGATGCCTCCATAAATTTACGCATCATTTTACCTTTTAGCTTTGAGGCGCAAGGCACTTTTTCGTAGTTAAAATAAAACATTGGAAGAGAGTCTTTAATCTCTTGAAGCGACATATCGGCCTCGGATGCCATTTCAAGTATCTTAATACTTGCAAAAATAGCGTCATAGCTATATGCAAACTCACAAAACGCAAAGTTTCCGCTTAGGTTTGCTATTAGGTCATACTCTTTTAGCTTATTTGCCTTAACTCCGCTAAATTTACCTCGCTCTATCGTCAGATTTTCAAACTCTGAGTCCAAAAAGTCAGGCGTACTTACAGGCAGATATACTTTTGATTTTTCGTTTTTAGAACTCATATTAAGAAGTTTTAGTACAGTAAGAAGTTGCACATGCGGACTAAGCGCCTCTCCGTGATTACTAATCATCTCAAGCTTTTGACCGTTAGGATAGATAACATACGCTATATCCATCCCAAGCTGCTTGACTATCTTGGACAAATCATCTTTTGATTTTTCGATTAGTGCAGGTAGCCTGTTTAATTTTTTATCGTCAGCGTACGCATTAAGAACGATATTATCGACATTTAGCGCATTAAGTATCTCGGGATATATATCCACAGTTGAGCCAAATAGCAAATCCACGGCAACTCTAGGCTTTTTGATTTTTATAGCGTCCGTATTTAGCGTTTTTAGTACCGCTTTTTTATACTTATCTTTAAGATTTACTTTCTCGGAGATTTGACCTATCTCATCAAAGTTAACCCGTCTAAAGCTCTCCCTAAAAAATACTCTTTCACAATTTTTCTCTGTATTTGTGTCTATATGCAGACCTTCGTTCGTAAAGAAGAGTATTTCGGTACTTTGTTGGTTTGTTACGGATTGCCTAAAGTGTACACCTGCAACTATATCTTTACCCTCTTTTATACCAAATCTAGCAATATTGGACGGCGCAATATGTATATCTACTACATCTATGCCTGACGAGAGAAGCCCTGAGAAAAACGCCCTTTTTAGCATTCTTGAGGATTTATGATAATCCCTCGACAAGTACACTTTGCTGCCGACCGGCAACATAGAGCCAAACGCCTCGGCAAGCTTTATCGCCATTTCACAAGAGAGCTCTACATTTGTTCTGCCGCTTACTACGCCGCCCTCAAAAATGGAGTTTTTATATTTATTACCCCATACGATGTTATTGCTTATGATGCTCGCCTCTTCCACTATCTTATCAGGCCATACGGTCACATCATTTTCAAAAGAGGAGAGATCCCCTATCTCGCAACCTTCAGCCAAAATAAGCCCTTTTGATACTTTTACTTTTTTGCCAATTTTGTTTTTTGAGCAGATTACCGTATTTGAGATGGCACATTTTTCGCCCATCTCTACATCATCCCAAGCCGTCACATCTTCCAATACGCTATTTTTGCCGACTACTGTTCGGCATCCTACGACTGAGTTTTTGAGCTTAGAGCCGTCTCTTATCGTAGAGTTTTTGCCGACTACGACTATGCCCTCTATCGATGCCGACTCCGGCACGATAGCTCCCTCTTCGGTATAAAGAACACCGCCGTCATAGCTTTTTTTCTCACCTCTGATAGTGAGCGCCACCTTGCCGCTTAAGAGGTCTTTTTGCACATCTCGATAGCTCTCCGGATTTCCGACATCTCTCCAATATCCCTTGACCGAACAAGCCCAAAGCGTAATACCGGCCTTCATAAGCGCCGGAAATAGGTCTTTTGCAAAGTCAAAATTAGCGCCCTCCGGAATATAATCAAGTACGCTTGGCTCTAATATATATATGCCGGTATTTATCGTGTCGGAAAATACCTCGCCCCAACTCGGCTTTTCAAGAAATCTCTGTATCTTGCCTTCAGGAGAGGATATAACAACTCCAAACTGAAGCGGGTCTGCAACAGGTGTGAGTGTAATAGTCAAAAGCGACTCTTTTTTCTTGTGAAAAGCGATAATCTCACTAAGATCAAAGTCTGTCACGAGGTCACCGCTGACCACTATAAACTCTTCATTCAAAAACTTCTCGGCGCATTTGACAGCACCCGCCGTACCATAGTCGTTATCAGGAAGTACATACTCGATGTTAACGCCAAATTCACTACCGTCTTTAAAGTAGTCTTTAATTACTTCCGGTTTAAAGTAAAGAAGTATCACTATATCTTTAATACCTGCGTCTCTTACTTTTTCTATGATGTGTTGCATCATAGGCCTGTTCAATATAGGAAGCATCGGTTTTGGTACCGAGTGTGTGAGTGGCTGTATCCTTGTTCCAAATCCGCCCGCCATTACTACCGCTTTCATCCGCCCTCCTGATTTTTTTAACTTGTATTTTTTATGGTCGCACTCTTTAACTAAATTAGAGATTAAAAAGTTTCTACTTTGTATTATTTGAGTGTTATTTTTGTGTTAAATGGAGTTTTATCTACTCCAAATATCGCAACTACCCAAAAGAAGTCTATTTTTTTTGAATATCGTATGCATCCTAGCCAAAATAAACTCCAGTTTTTTGATAGTATTAAGAGCAAAAGCCCCTTTATTGAGCATAACGCAATCCGCCCTTTGAGCAAAAGCGGCATCTGTTATTTCCGCACGGCTTGGAAGATTGTTTTTCATCTGATTTTCAAGCACTTGCGTCGCAAAAATCACAGGAGTATGCGCCGCCTCGCAAAGGTCTAGGATCTCCTCTTGCAAATAGGACATATTTTCAAACTCGACTTCAATGGCAAGGTCACCACGCGCAAGCATAATGGCGCTAAACTCGTGATACATCAATGCCTCAAGGATAGAAGGCAGATTTTGCACGGCAAGCTTTGTCTCTATCTTTGCCACTATCGCTATATGCTCTTTGTTTTTAAACTTTAGAAGGTCTTTCAAAGCTATAATATCTCTATCGCTCTGGGCAAATGAAATGCCAAGAATATCTGCAAACTCTACTACAGAATTGAGATTTTTAGCATCCTCTTCGGTAATAGCATCAACTAGCGTTTTGCTATCTGGGAAATTGATACCCTTCTCCTCTTTTAGCGTCTCGCCGTTTTGCTTCACCTGCACCACTTGGCACAAAAGTCCGTTAGGTCTTTTCTCGACAACTTTCAGCCCTATTTTACCGTCATCGATAAAAACCTTATCACCCTCTTTTGCATCTTTCACAAACTCTTTTTGAGTGCAATATATTGCGGCAGGCTCTATCATTCTGCCTGTTTCATTGACTATTTTATTGTGTCCTACCATCTCCTCAAGAGATAAAAATAGCAAATCTCCGTCAAGCAACTTGATGCTCTCGGTCACTTCCGGCAGATTTTGTATTTCGCTTGCGAACAGTTTTTTCTTTTTCTCTATTGCAATTAGAGTTTTTTCGTTGATTTTTGTTTTTTTATTAAGCTCACAAACTATAAAACCTTTTTCGCTTGAAACAACTTTTAGCGTCCTATGTTTTTCATCGTCAACCAATAGCGTTAGAGACTTCTCTTTTTTCGCCTTTTTATAAAACTCTTCGTTTACTTCTATATTATAAGCATCAACCGGTACTTTTACAAAATTTTCTTCATCTGTTTTTTGCGTTATATATACTTTTTTTGCAGGGTCTAGTTTTAGCTCCCCTTTGACTTTTCTAATCTCACCCGTTCTGATTTTTGGTCCTGCCAAATCCACATATATTTTTAGCTTGTTTTGAGGGTGTAAGTTTTGATTGAGTTCGGCTATTTTTGCCGCCATTATCCCCCACTCCAAAGAACTGTCGTGTGCCGTATTGATACGAAATATTCCGACACCTGCGCTCGCAAAATCCTCTATCATCTGCGGTGTTTTTGCGGCCTCAGAGGGAAGAGTGAGCATTATTTTTGTTTCAGCTCTTTTTTTGGGCTTTGGCTCTCCACCGAATATAGCGGCGCGTCTTGCCATTATCTCCTCGGCTTCATCCACGCTAAGCGTATTTTCACTTTTTTGGTACTCGGTATTTTGGCATTTGCAGAGTACCTCCGCTATCAGATCAAGCGAATGCAATATATGGGGCTGCGAACGGCCAAGAGATGATAAGCCAAGCTTTGTGAGTCTATCTTGAAGCTGTATATTATCTTTTTGCCTAAGTCTTAGATAGTGATACATATTTGTAAGACTTTTTGGATTTATGCAGTTGTCCGGATTTAATTTTGTATCGGCAACAAAATCCCTAAGAGCCAGTACCTCTTCTAATACATTTAGCGTATTTTCGCTCATCGGCATAAAAAACCTTCTTTTATAGAAATGATGTAGCTGATTGGAGTGTTTTGAAAAACAACTTCTGCTTAGCTCTAAGGTAGCTTTTTGCCTCATCCATCTCGTGTCCGCCAAGAAGTATCGGATATATTTTTTTGCCCCAATTTTTCTCACATAGTTTGGCGATATTGAGCGCATCGGTCATGTATTGCGGCGTGATAAGCAGATAGATAAGGTCTACGCTCTCAAATTTACTCACTATCTCAAGCGTTTTTTCGTATCTATCCGCCATCGCATCACCTATAATGTCTACTGGATTGTTTCTAGACCAGTTGGACGGCAACACGGCGTCAAGAGCCTTTAGCTCATCGTCGTTTAGACTATATAGCTTTCTTCCGTGGTCTATGATGTAATCCGTTAGTATTGTAGCCGGACCGCCCGCATTTGTGACTATCAGGATATTGTTTACTTCGTTTAGAGGATTGAAAAGTAGCGCCTCGATGTTGTCCTCTATCTTTGCCCCTGCCGACTCGATAAGCCCTTTGAACATATCATAGTTACCGCTGAGGTTGCCCGTATGCGAAAACGCCGCCTTTTTGCTCTCTGCGGACTTGCCGGTCTTGAAGATATATACTTTTTTCTTGCTCTCTCTTAATGCCCTCAAAAACTCTTTGCCGTTTTGTATACCCTCGGCGTAGATAGAGATGTACTTGCACGCCTCTTCTTCATTTAGCATATCTACCATCTCGGCAAAATCCAAGTCCACCATATTGCCGCAAGATACTAGGTGCGAAAAGCCGATTCCTGCATCGTACGCCTTGTCCATCAAAGCCGAAAGTACAGCGCCCGATTGTGACAATAGCGCTAGCTCTCCGCCTTTTAGTCCGCCTATTCCGAATGTGAGATTGAGCTCTTTTGAGCCTTGTAGATACCCAAGGCAGTTTGGTCCTATGACATTAAAGTTGTGCTCTTTTGCAAGCTCGGCAATGATTCGTTCAGAGTCGTAGTCGCCAACCTCTTTAAATCCTGCGGAGATGATGATAAGGTTTTTGATATTTTTGGCGATTAGCTCTTTTGTCGTATCGACTACAAATTTTGAAGGTATTGTGATAACTGCCGTATCTATGTCGCCTTCTATCTCGGTTACGCTCGTATAAAGATTTTTACCGAATAGCTCTCCGCCTTTTGCGTTCACAAACAGCATATCGCCACCGTAGGAAAGAGAGTTTTTGGCTATCGCATAACCTACTTTGGTCGGGTCTGAAGATGCGCCGATGAGGGCTACCCTCTCGTTTTTGAAGAAGTTTGGTCTATCTTTTCTTAGCGTTCCTAGTTTTTCAGCTCTCGGCTCGCCTCTTTTTATTCTTGCATCTACTATTTTTAGACCGTCTTTTGTTATTAGTACGGGGTTGAAGTCTAGTTCTATAATGTCCGGATTTGCCTTTGCAAAAGCCTGCATTTTTTTGACAAAATCAACAGCCATATCGATGCCGTATTCATAACCCCTAAAGCCGTCAAAAACTTTTGATATTTTGGTCAGTCTAATAGCTCTTTTGATCTCTTCATCTTCGGCGTAGATGTCCACAAAGCAGACATCTTTGTACATCTCAAGAAACACGCCGCCCTTACCAAATACTATAGTCTTGCCGAATATCTCATCATCCACAAGCCCCGCATACACCTCAAGACCGCTTAGCATCTCTACGACAATAAATTTGTCCGAATTGTCAAGCGTTACACCTTTTGCGGCTATGTTTGCAATTATTTCCTCTTTAGCTTTTTGTAGCTCTTCGCTGGAGTTGATATTTAGTTTTACTGCGCCAAAGTCGCTTTTGTGTACTACTTTTTCGGACTCTATTTTGATAACTACTGGAAAAAAGTCTACGATAGGGGTATCCGCCAAACCAAAAGAGGCGAATTTCGGAGTAGATATGCCCTGAGTATTAAGCATTCCATATATTTGAGATTCTGTCATAGCGTCTTTTCCTTTAGTTGTTACAAGATTTTACGAGAGATTTTTTGCATTTTCGTGTCAATGGCCATTTATAGATATGACTTACCGCTTTTTTTGCCAAAAATCCGAATATTCCGCTAAGCCGTATGCCGTATATCACGCCCGCCGTATAAAAGCCGCCGAGGGCAACAAGCATTCCCGGCAGGTCAAACTCTATTTTTTTGAGTGTTTTCTTCTGTTCCGTAGCCGCTATATTATACGCCGCAATATCTGCGCCAAATTCTGCCACCATAGCCGTAGGGGCTAGCGTTTTGCCTTTTGTATTTACGACCTGTGCGCAATCGCCTATCGCAAATATATTCGCAAATCCCTCAACCCTAGAGAACTCGTCTATTTTGAGCTGTCCTCTTGGGTTGTAGGTAAATCCGTCACTCTCTATCCGCCTTACCTCTACGCCGCCAGTCCAAATCATAAAATTCATCGGTACGCTTTTGCCGCTTCCAAGATGCACACTATGCTCATCGACTTTGAGAATTTTATCTCCGACTATCATATTGACGCCAAGCTCTTCGAGTCGTTGCCTGCTTTTTCGCACGAGATACTGGTCTACGCCAGGCAAAATACTCTCAGAGGCCTCAATCAGATGCACTGCTATTCCGCCGCACGCATAGCCGCCCATTGCAAAAAATCTCTGCGAATACTCCGCCATAGCCGCCGCAACCTCAACTCCGGAAAGACCGCCGCCGCCTATTACAACATTAAAATCAGGGTTTAGCTCGCAGACACCCTCAGACTCTACTTTTTTATATATTGCTTCTTCAAATTTTTGCTTGAATTCAAAAGCTCTTTTGATACTTTTTACACCGTGAGCGTGTTCAGACAACCCTTCAATAAATGACGGAAAGTATGTTCTAGAACCTATTGCAAGCACGAAATAATCAAAAGATAGCTCTTCATTGAAGTTTGTTATTAGTTTGTTTTCATTCGGAACTATTTTGGTAATTTTTCGCTGCAAGAAGTTGACTTTGCCGCCAAAAAAAAGCGTTACGAGACTAACGCTAATATCGGTTATAGTGCTTTTGTTGGCTATAAAATCATACACATCCGTCTGTAGATAGTGATATGGTCTCGTATCCATAAGCGTAATTTCAAATTCATTATATTTCGAAAGAGCGTGAGCTGCCCTTATGCCACCGTATCCGCCACCGATTATAACTACTTTTTTTTTCATATCGTTACCTAACAAGCTTTTCTGCCAGCTTTATTAAATCCGATTTAATCTGATATTTTTGGGAGCCTATATAATCGATACTTACAAAATCAAATTTTGAATCTTTATAGACAATTACATTTCTATCATCAGCTTTTAGCATTAGCTTATCGATGGAGAGCTTCGCAAACTCAAACGCCATCAATCTATCAAATACGCTAGGGCTTCCGCCTCTTTGAATGTGTCCTATCGTGCTTGCCCTTGAGTCCATGCCTATATCGGTCTTAAACCACTCGCACACCTCATCGGTCTTACCGCTACCCTCTGCCACAATCGCTATAATATAGCTTCTACCGTCTTTTATCTGCTGCTTGAATTTTGTCTTTAAAGATTCAAAATCGTTTTCCATCTCAGGCACAACAAGCATCTCCGCCCCGCTCGTAAGGGCAGACACGAGAGCCAAATATCCACAATCCCTTCCCATCGTCTCAATCACAAAAGCTCGCTTAAAGGAGGCGGCCGTATCTCTAATGTCATCTATTGAAGTTCTAATCACATTGAGCGCCGTATCAACGCCAAGGCAGTAGTCGGTACCGAATATATCGTTATCTATCGTAGTAGGAATTCCGACAAAGTTGATGCCAAAGTCATGATAAAACTGTCTCATAGCACGAAAAGAGCCGTCTCCGCCGAATACGACGAGCTTATCTATCCCTTTTTCTTTTAGATTTTCAAAAGCCTGTTTTCTAAACTCTATGTCAAAAAAGCGCTTTGATCGAGACGAACGAATAACGGTGCCGCCTCTATGAATGATACCGCCGACCCTCTCGTGCGTAGCCTCTTTAATATCGCCGTCTATAAGCCCTTCTAGTCCGTCATAAATGAGATAAGGTTTTAGCCCAAGTTCAAAGCTGTACTCTACAAACTGCTTTACACCAGGATTCATACCGGCGGCGTCGCCGCCTGAACACATAACGGCTATTGACATAGATATTCCTTAATTTTTGTTGTTTAATTTTTCAAAAAGCTTTATTTTGCCGGACTCTACACCGGGCTGGTCATATGTATTGATACCAAAATGCACTCCCGCAACGGCGGTTAGTAGCTCAAAGTAAAAAATAAGCGAGCCTATACTCTCTTCATTAAGAGTGTCAAGCTCAATAAGGTCTACTTTTACCCCTTTTTCTATAAGGGTTTCAAGTGTTGCCTCACATTGTGAATTTAGAAGCTGCGCAAATTCAAGCCCATTTACAAAGTCTGTTTTTTCTAGATTTTTTATGCTGACATTCGGGATTTTGGCGCTGTTTTTAAAATCTTTTACCTTGATAAAAGTAACCGTCTTATTTTTCGGTCCCTCTATAACAAGCTGCAAAAATGAATGCTGGTCTACGGAGCCGATAAGACCTATCGGCGTAAGCCCTACGCTCTGCCCACTGCTATTTATTTTACCAAGACTCTCCGCCCATAGTTGGACATACCAAGCTGTTAGTTTTTCTAATGAACTGGAGTATGAAAAGAGTACATTTATAGGGTATCTCTCAAAATTTTGAACTAAATAGGCTGCTTTTTGAACCATTTCTCTCTCATTGCCGTCAAAAAAGCTTTTTTTGAGTTTACTAGCCCCAAGAAGTAGTTTTCTAATATCATATCCGAGTATCGCAAGAGGTAGTAGTCCTACGGCGCTAAGTACGGAAAATCTGCCGCCGACATTTGGAGCGATATAAAATCTCTCAAGACTAAGTTCCTCGCCGAACTTATCAAGCGGCGAACCCTCATCGGTAACTATCAAAAATCTTTTTTTGAGCTTTGGATTTTCTAGCGTGTCAAAAAATTTGTAAATAACTAGCTTCGCAAGGCTTGTCGTCTCTATCGTTGCGCCTGATTTTGAAATCATGATAAACATAGAGTCTTTGGAGCTTATGCCCTTTAAAGAGGAGTTTATCTCATTAGGGTCGCAGTTTTCCAAAAAAATTAGCTTTATGTCATTACGGTTTTTTGTATGTTTTAGCGCCGTGTCTATCGCTTTTGTGCCAAGAGAGGAGCCGCCGATACCCAAAATCACAAGATTTTTTATCTTGCCTTTGTATACGGAGTTATTAGAGAGGATAAACTTATATATCTTATCCATTGTCTCATTGGAGTCTGTCGGAAGGCTATAAAAGCCGATTTCCTTTTGCTCCTCTTTGATTCTATCTTGAAGGCCGTTTACGACCTCTTCGGAAACTTCGTTGTTAGCGTCCTCAAAAAAGAGCTTTTTGGAAATCATATTTTATCCCCCTATATGTTTTGCCATATCCACGAGTCTAGATGTGTAGCCCCATTCATTATCGTACCAAGCCACTACTTTTACCATATCGCCGTCTACTACCTGCGTAGAGTCCGGAACAAATATAGCGCTGTAGGTAGAGCCGATAAAATCGGATGAAACCCTCATATCCTCATCATACTCTACCAACCCTTTGTAACCGGTCTGTGACGCTTCTTTATATATAGCGTTTATCTCTTCTTTGGTTACTTTTCTCTTTAGCAAGCAACTCATGTCCACGATAGATACATCCGGAGTCGGAACCCTGAGAGAGTATCCGTTTAGCTTACCGTTTAACTCTGGGATTACTTTGCCTATCGCTTTTGCCGCACCCGTGCTTGTCGGTATGATATTAATAGCTGCGGCTCTCGCCCTTCTTTTGTCTTTTGAGTGCTTAACATCAAGAATATTTTGGTCGTTTGTATAGCTATGCACCGTCGTCATAATCCCTTTTTCTATACCGACTGCGTCATGGAGTATTTTTGTTATTGGGCCAAGACAGTTTGTCGTACAAGATGCGTTTGAGACGATGGTTTCGCCTTTATACTCCAAGTGATTAACACCGTAGACATAAGTAGGAGTATCATCATTTGCGGGAGCCGACATAAGTACTTTTTTTACGCCCCCCTTCAGATGAGCCTGCGCAAGCTGTGTGGAGAGTAGCGCACCGGTACACTCTATGACAAGCTCAGCGCCGTATGCGCCGAAATCTACATTTTTTGGGTCTCTATCTGAGAATATTTTTACTCTATTTTTGCCAATCTGAAAGCTACTATCGTCAAGAAGCTTCACATTCTCAAAAATACCGTGTACGGAGTCGTATTTGAGTAGATATTCGAGCATATCGGGTTTCATCGTCGCATTTACCGCTACCAGCTCAATATCTTCCCTGCCGGCTATTATTCTCGCCGCTATCATTCCTATTCTACCAAAACCGTTTATTGCTACTTTTAAAGCCACTATTCACCCCTGTATTTCAAGTTATCTTCTAATATTATCATTTAAATTTTTATATGGCAACGCTTTTTTAAAGAGTACAAACACTTTTTGCATGTTCTATATCTGCCGCACGCATTATTCTGACAAGATTTGTGGTGCCTTGCTGTCCGGTTGGGTAGCCGACGGTCACTATATAGGTACCGTCTTCTTGCATAGCGCCGGTCTCAAGAGCTTTTAGCGTAAACTCGCACAACATTCTATCTGTACTCTCATGCTCCTCAAGAACAAATAGCGGTCTTACACCCCAAACAATAGCTAGTCTTCGATAGGTCTCCACCGTATGCACCGGAACCAATATATCCGCTTTCGGTCTGAATTTTGCAAGGCTTCTAGCGCTTCCGCCGCTTCTAGTAAAGGCTATTAGAGCGTTTGGCTCCATATCTTCCGCCATTCTATTTGCTGCTACGGCTATTGCGTCCGCAGGGTTGTGTATCTTGTCAAGGTTTCGATAGAAAGGATAGATACTCTCCACCTCCCTTATCGCCTCGTCAAGTACTTTTATCGCCTCTATCGGATATTTGCCGACTGTCGTTTCATCTGATAGCATTACTGCATCCGTGCCGTCTAGTACGGCATTTGCTATATCGCTCACTTCCGCTCTTGTCGGATAAGGGGAGTCTATCATAGAGGTTAGCATCTGTGTAGCCGTAATTACTGGAATTCCCTTACGGTTTGCGGCTCTGATTATCTTTTTTTGCGCTATCGGCACTTTCGGCAGTCCAAGTTCTACGCCAAGGTCACCTCTGGCCACCATCAATCCATCGGCAATCTCTACTATAGACGATAGATTTTCAACAGCTTCACTCTTTTCGATTTTTGCAAAGATTGGACAATCACCGCCAAATCCGGCAACTATTCGCTTTGCTTCTTCTATATCCTCACGAGATTTAACAAAAGAGACAGCCATCATATCAACGCCTATTTTGACGCCAAACTCCATATCTTTGATGTCTTTTTCGGTAATTGCGGCAATCGGAATAGAGGCATTTGGAAAATTAACCCCTTTTTTACTTGTCAGGTCTCCGCCTACAACTACTTTGGTGCGGACTACTCCGCCGGTATTTTCCGTTACTTCGCATCTAATACTGCCATCGGCTAAATATATCAGGTCGCCCGCTTTTAGAGACGGAAGGATTTGCGGATGATTGAGCGTGACACCGTATTTATCGTCAAAACCCGCCTCCGGATAAAAACTAAGTATATCATCCACATCAAGCAGCATTACGCCATCCACATCGCCCACCCTTATCTTCGGTCCGGAAATATCTTGCAGGACGGCGACGCACACGCCGAGTTTTTCGGAGACTTTCCGTACTTTTGCTAGATTGGCGCCGTGATATTCATGCGTAGAGTGTGAAAAATTAAATCTAAACACATTTACGCCGGCCAAAATTAGCTTCTCTATCATCTCCTCAGAGTCTGTAGCTGGTCCTACGGTGGCGACTATTTTTGTTTTTCTCACAATAAATCCTTCTAAAAATAAAAACTACTGGCAGTTGTACTTGTAGAGCTTTTCGTAGTACTCGTTCGCCATTCTACCGGTATCAAAGTACGGCGCTATGTCGTTCATAGAGTTTTTAACGATTTCAAGCCACTTCTCCGGCTCATCGTAATATTTTGGCAATATCTCGCTTTCAAGGATATTTATAAGATTGAAAGCATCCTCTTCATCTTGAATAATTGTATCTTTATCGCCGTCTTGAAATATAGTAAAGCTATTTTCGCCGTGATTTTGAAACTCCAAATGCCAACCGTCATTGATAGAGAAGTTAACCGCTCCGTTCATTGCCGCAGCCATTCCGCTCGTCCCAGACGCCTCTCTTGTTACCCTTGGGGTATTTAGCCATATATCTGCGCCTTTTTTGAGAAGATTTGAAAGGTTTATCTCATATCTTACAAGCACGGCACATCTTTTTAGTTTTTCAGTCGAATAGACAAGCTCATTGAAGAGCTTGATGGCATTTACATCGGCTGGATGCGGCTTGCCCGCCCAGATGACCTGTATCGGTCTGTCTTTTCTGGTTACAAGCTCATGAAACTTCTCCCAGTTTCGCTTGATTAGCCCAGCTCTTTTGTACTCCGCAAATCTTCTTGACCATACTATCGTAAGCACTTCAGGGTCAAACATCTTACCGGTCTGGTCTGCAACTATATCAAAAAGCTTTCTTTTGAGATGTTTTTTTCTAGCCAGTAATCCGTAATCGTCATACTCGTCATACGCATTCTGAAGCGGTTTATCCGCCCAAAATTTCTTATTTTGCGCATTGGTAATCGAAATTATCGGACAGATATCCGGTGTTGACTCCCACATTTTGTTCGCCACTTCGCCGTGAAGTTTTGATACGCCGTTTGATATTTTGGATACCCTAAGCGCTCCAACCGTAAGAGAAAATTTACCGCCTTCATGCCCTGTAACCTTTCTTACCTCTTCTTGGNNTTACCGTTGAAAAAGCCCATTCTATGAAGTAGATTACAATCAGGCTCTTCATTTCCGGCGGCTTCCGGTGTATGAGTCGTAAACACCATTCTCTTTTTGACCTCTTCTATCGAACCGAACCTTGAGTATAGGTGGAAAGCTACCGGCAGAGCGTGCCCTTCGTTTAGATGGAATATCTCCGGCTCTATATTTGCCTCTTCGAGTACTTTTGCGCCGCCTATGCCGAGCACTATTTCTTGAGCTATTCTAGTCTCCTCGTGCGCCTCGTAGAGCTTGTGAGTGATAGTTCTGCCCAAATAATCATTTTCCGGAATATCCGTAGTCAAAAGATAGATAGGCACGGTGCCGAATATTTCAGGCTTCAGTAAGTATGCCTTCACGAATACATCTGCACCGCTTATGCGCACCTTGACAATAATTCCCGTCTCCTCTATAAAGGAATACGCCTTTCGTCTATAGACGACACTCATTGTATTATCTTCATTTCTGGATTGATCATAATATCCAAAGCTCCAAAGTATTCCGATTCCAACTACATTTTGTCTTAGGTCATGTGCGCTTCGCATATGCGAGCCGGCCAAAAATCCAAGACCTCCCGAATATATCTTAAGAGCTTGATGTATTGCAAACTCCATAGAGAAGTAAGCTACTTTTTTTGAATATTTTGGATCTATGCTAGGATTATGTATATTTTCCAACTGTACGCCTTTGGATTAAAATTGAGAAATTCAAACTCTCTTTCAAACGAGTTTACACATCGTTATATTAAAAGACAATTATGGCTAATAATTACCAAAAATTGTTACTACACTGTAACTATTGGGCTCAAAGCGGCAGGCAAATACAAAAAAATAAATATGTTATATACTGTGCATACCTAATTGTGGTGGTGTGGACCAGCATTTGCCATCCTTTCCAAGGCATCTTCGTGTAAACTCCTTAGTGTTTGAACCACTCTTGATGAGGGAAGCGATGTATCTATATCTATTACAAGAGCCTCTCTATTAAAATCATCAATTACATTAAATGTGCAAAATCTTCTGCCGCTTGTAAGTGAATCGACATAAAGTCTATCGACCAAAGAGAAGGAATAAAAGTGAATCAAGAAGCTAAAACCGAAGTAAATATGGAACTAATGAAATCGCTTGTCGTACTCTATGTCGAAGATGAAGATGATGTGAGAGAAGGCATCGGTCGTTTTTTACGAAGGCGTTTTGCACAAGTCGACACGGCCGCAAACGGACAAGAGGGGCTTGATAAATTCAAAGCGGGACACTACGACATCATAGTAACCGATGTGCGAATGCCGGCTATGGACGGTCTCGAGATGGCAAGACAGATAAAAGAGATAACAGAGGATATTCCTGTGATTGTCGTGACGGCTTTTAATGAGACGGACTATTTTTTGAGAGCTATCGATATAGGTATAGATAGCTATATAAAAAAGCCGGTAAATACCGATGAGCTATTTGCCGCAATATACAAAAGCACAAGGGTGCATTTTCAGCAAAAAGCGATTGAAAGCGGTCAAAAGCAGATGATGAGCCTGCTAGAGCAGATGATAGCAACCTTGGCGCGCGCCATTGAGATGAGAGACCCCTATACCGACGGACACCAAAAACGAGTCTCTATGCTCTCGGTCGCTATCGCCGAAGAGCTTGGAGTCCCTAAAGAGCAAATTCAAGGGATACGATTAGCCGCTTTGATTCACGATATAGGAAAAATCCACATTCCGGCAGAGATACTGACAAGACCGGGCAAGCTAGACAAAACGGAATTTGAGCTTATCAAAAAACATCCTATCACAGGGTTTGAAGTTGTCGGAAATATTGATTTTCCGTGGCCTATCAGCCAAATAGTTTTAGAGCATCACGAAAAATGGGATGGAAGCGGATACCCAAACGGGCTTAAGGGCGAGGAGATACTGCTTGATGCTCGCATCGTATGCGTTGCCGATGTAGTTGAAGCGATGGCTTCACACCGTCCATATAGAGCAGGACTAGGAATGGAGGCCGCAATAGCGGAAATCAAGGCAAACAGCGGAATACTTTTTGATCCAAAGGTTGTAGATGCATGCGTTAGAGTTGTCGAAAAAAAAGGTAGTGAGTGCTGGGAGTAGAAAGAGCGAAGTAGACGGGCTTTAAGACCCGTCTATGGATATTAAAGTCCGTTATCTTTTAGGTAAGATTGGATTAGTTTTACTGTTTCGCTTGGAAGAGGTATATAGCCTAGTCTCTCAGCCGCTGAATCATTTTCAAACGCATAGCTAAAGAATTGAGCTACTTTTTTGTTTTGCTCAGTTTTCTCTTTCGGAAGAAGAATAAAAGTACCCGCAGTTATAGGGTATGATTTTTTACCCGGCTCAAGCACTAGGATTTCATGGAAATGGTCTTGTTTTGTCCATTTTGCGTTTTTAGCCGCTTCTTTTGAAGTTTCAACAGATGGAGCAACCCATGTTTTTTCACTTGTTTGTAGTTGAGCTGAGCTCATTTTGTTTTGTTTTGCGTATGCAAACTCTACATAACCGATTGAGTTTGGAGTTTGTTTTACAACATTTGCAACACCCTCATTACCTTTACCGCCCATACCTACAGGCCAGTTAACGCTTGTACCAACGCCAACTTTTGATTTCCACACCGGACTTACTTTGTCTAGCCAGTATACGAAGTTCCATGTAGTACCAGAGCCGTCAGATCTATGAACAACAGTAATTCTGTTTGCTGGAAGTTTTACGCCTGGATTTTCTTTTGCTATAAGCGGGTCATTCCATGTAGATATAGTACCAAGGAATATTCCTGCTACTGCTTCGTTAGATAGTTTTAGTACGCCGTCGGCAATACCTGGAACATTGTATACAACATTGATAGTACCTACAACTGCAGGAAACTGAAGAAGATTGTCTTTTGCAAGTTCTGCAGGCGTAAGAGGCTTGTCAGTACCACCGAAATTAACAGTTCTTTTTTGAATTTGTTTGATACCGCCGCCTGAACCGATTGCTTGGTAATTAACTTGATTGCCGGTTTTTGCCGCATAGCTATGTGCCCAATCATAGTATAAAGGCGCTGGGAATGTAGCTCCTGCTCCGCTTATTTGATCCGCCGCAACTGCGCCTGATGCTAGTGCTGCAACTGCGAAAAGAGATAAAAGACCTTTTCTCATGAATGCTCCTTATTAATTTTTGATGTCTGTGTATTTTAAAAAGAGTGTGTTACAATAAAATGACACGGGCGACAACGACAGCATATAAAGGTCGCCGTAACAAAGCCGTAACGAATGACGGCTATTATTGTAACAATTTAAATCAAAAAGGTTTTGTAAATGTTGCCAAATTTTGACCAAAAAGTGAATGAAATCAGAAAAGACATCGTAACCATGGGCGAGTTTGTTCTATCCTCTTTTGAGGAGTCGTTAAACGGCATAAAAGACGAGGATGTAGACCACTTCAGAGTGGCTAGAGAGGGAAATATTAAACACCTCACTTATATGGCAGACAGCGTAGACAATAATATTATCGTGGCATTGGCGTTGTATTCGCCTGAAGCCGGAGACTTAAGAGAGCTAATAGCGCTACTGAAAATAACAAATGAGCTGATAAGAATAGCGGAGGCCTCAAAAAAATTCTCAAGAGGTATGCAAGAGATTGTAGAGGCTGGGTCTGATTTAAGTAGTATCAAACAATATATCATAGAGCTTCACCTAGTATCTATCCGGTCTTTAAAGCTTGTGATTGAGAGCTTTAAGTCGTTCTCACAAGAGACATATAGGGCTATACATATAGAAGAGGAAAAAAGCGATGAGATATTTAGCATTATCCAAAAAGAGGTTTTGGGTTCTATAAACGGCGATGAACTGACCGCTACATACATCAAAATTATCAAAACAATCAAAAAACACGAAAGAGTAACCGATCACTGCGAAAATATCGCAAAACTTTTGCATTATGCAAAAGAAGGCGGCAAAATAGGCGCAAACTACTAATCCATGAAAGAATTTATTGTTTTAGTCGAAGATGAACTTGATATTTTAGAGCTTGTCGAATACTCACTCAAAAAAGAGGGTTATGATGTAGAGGGGTTTTTGGATACGACAAGAGTCGAAGAGCTGTTGACAAATGAGCATGTAGACCTTCTCATAATGGATAGAAACCTGCCCCATGTAGAGGGGGTGGAGTTTGTCAAGATGCTTCGCAAAAAAGGGTTCCAAACCCCAGTCATCTTCCTTACTGCAAAAACAGAGGATAGCCATAAGATAGAAGGTCTTGAGGCTGGAGCCGACGACTATATCGTAAAGCCTTTCAATGTCAGCGAGCTACTACTCAGAGTCAAAGCGCTAATCAGGCGCACATCCAACAAAAAAGAGACTTTACAGCACAAAGATATAGTTATGATGCTTGATTCACAGCAAGTATTTATCGGGGACAAAGAGGTCTCTTTGACAAAACTAGAGTTCAATCTGCTAAGTGAACTAATTAGAAACAAAAATATAGTACTAAGCAGAGACACCCTGCTCTCTTCCGTTTGGCATGACGAGGAGATATACCAAGACAGAACGGTGGATGTGGCCGTAAAAAGACTAAAAGAAAAAATAGACCCAGACAAAACAAAAAATTATGTCAACTCCGTACGAGGCGTTGGATACAAGCTTTGCTGAGACTCCACCATATATTTCTAGTCAATCTAGTAGCGCTACTCTTTGTTATCCTTACAGCTATTTTGGGGGTCAGCTACTACTACATCAAAACGATAGATATAGAGTCCCTAAAAGGGTATCTGCCAAAAAATCTAGCGCTCGTAGAGACCCTCGTACAAGACAAAAAAACACTCTTCGAAATAGATGCGTTAATTCAAAAAATAAAAGAAGATACGGGTATTAGGGTCACCATAATAGACGAGAACGGCACAGTACTCGCAGAGACCGATAAAAATCCAAAAGAGATGGTAAATCACGCAAACCGCCCTGAGATAATGCAGGCTATGAGAGAGGGCAAAGGCGAAATCGTACGATACTCTACGACTACCAACAAAAACTATATCTACTGCGCAAAAACAATAGAGCTAAACGGGCAAAAACAGTTTCTTCGCATCGCTTACCCTACAAATATTATGGAAAACTATCTCTACTCTATCTGGTTCAAAATAGCCGTCGTTTTTATGGTTGCCGCAATTATCGGAACAATCTTTTCATACAAAGTAAACAAGAAAATACAATCTCAAATATCGCAGGTAACCGATTATCTAGCGGCAATAGAGGCAAAAAACTTCAAAGCGGAGATAAAACCGGCTTTTGCTGCGGAATTTTTCTCGATAGCTAGAATGCTAAAAATCCTTGCTCTAAAGCTTGAAAAAAAAGAGCGGCAAAAACGCAAGTATACGGCAAAGCTAAAACTAAAAAATAAGCAGACGACCGAAATCATAGAAGCTATAAGCCATGAGTTCAAAAATCCCGTATCGGCAATAATGGGCTACACTGAAACGCTAATAAACGACCCCGATATAGATAGAAAAATAAGCGAAAAATTTCTGGAAAAAGTATATAAAAATTCGCAAACAATCTCTTCGATGATAGATAGGCTATCACTCTCCTTGAAGCTAGAAAATAACTCACTTAGCCCTAATTTTGAGGAGTTTTTTATACTCGATGCGGTAGAAGAGGCAAAAAGCCAACTCGCATACAAATACGCAAAAAGAGAGATAACAATCTACGGTGAGCCCACCACCGTTTATGCCGACAAAACGATGATAAAACTCGTCATAGTAAATTTGATGGAAAACGCCCTCAAATACTCCGATGAAAATGTCATAGTAAATATCATAGATGATAGCGATGAAAACAGCGTAAAGCTAGAGGTAAAAGACTTCGGGCTAGGAATTCCGGAGAGGGAGCTGGAAAATATCACTCAAAAATTCTATAGACTTTCAAAAAATAGCTGGGATAACTCACTGGGGCTAGGACTGGCTCTTGTGAGCTACATACTAAGACTTCACTCAAGCGAGCTTATCATAGAGAGCAAAATGGCTGTAGGCTCTGTTTTTGGCTTTAAAATCGCCAAAAAGGCATAATCTATTTGTCGCCGAAATGGTGACGAAATAGCCTTGCACCGTCTTTGCTCGACTCTACGCTCTCATTAATACCGTCAAAATAAAAAAGCAGCCGGCTCTGCTCTACGGTGACTATTTTTTTTACTTTTGAACTATTGACGAGATATGAACGGTGTATGCGAAAAAATCCGTAAGGAGCTAAAAGCTCGTCCATATCGGAGATTTTTTTGGCGTAATACAAAAACCTCTCTTTGGTGCGAAGTACTGTTTGGGAAAGCTCGGCTTTGACATAATATATCTCTTTGGCGTCCGCCATCATATACTCTCCGTCCTCTTTTATCATAAAGATTGGGGTTTTAATACCGATAGCTTTGCTTGCTCTTACGAGCGTATTTTGCAGCTGATCTTTTGAGTAAGGCTTCAAAAGGTAGTCGATAGCCCCTATTTCAAAAGCTTTTAGCGCATACTCTTCATGCGCCGTTTGAAAAACTATAAAAGCGTTTGGATTTTTCTCTAGCGCCTGATATGCCAGCTTTGTTCCGAGGGTGTCCGGCAGATTAATATCCAAAAAAACAAGCTCAAAAAAAGAGTTTTCCATCAGCTCCAGAGCGCTCTTTGCATCCGCTACGGAGGCTATGTCGCTTTCTCCAAGCTCGTTTAACAATCTTTTGAGTCTGGAGAGCGCTAACGCCTCATCTTCAACTATTAATATTTTCATATACGGCTTTCATTGTTATTAGGTACTCTTTTTTGCTCTCACATCCTATCTCAACGCTTCCGCCGCAAAGATATTTTAGCCTTTGAGATAGGTTTGTCAGTCCTATGCCAAACTCTTTTGATTTTAGCTCTCTGCCGTCATTTTCTATATTTATCTCTATTTTATCCCCTATTTTTGCAACATTGATGTAAATATTTAGAATCTTTGGCGGTTCAAATCCGTGTTTGATAGCATTTTCCACTATTAGTCCTATCGAAAACTTAGGCGTAAGGCAACAAAGAGCCTCTTCATCCGCAGTTATGGCGACCCTTATCATATCTTCAAAGCGGATATTTTCAAGTTCTACATAGCGGCGTATATTATCAAGCTCTTCTTCTATACTAACAAGAGACGCCTCCTTCATAACCGAGCGCAAAAAAGCGGATATACCGAGTAGCGCCTCTTCAGCTTTCGCTCTGTCTTTGTGGATAAGCTCGGCTACTGAATTGATAGAGTTAAACAAAAAATGCGGATTTAGTTGTGTCTCAAGAGAGGTGATGCGGCTTTTTAGCAACAAATCGTTTATTTTTTCGTTTTCGTTTCGCATCTTGACAAAACGGTGGAGTAGCGCACCGACAATATATGTCACCACGCCTATTGCCAATGATAGTTCTACGGTTTTATCAAGAAATGAATGTAAAACAAAGACGCCGACAAGGGAGGAGGTTTTGACAGATGCCATCGTCCCTATAAAACCGGAAAGAAAAGAGAAAAACATAGCCGTCATAAGCCAGTAAGCGTGCGGCAGCTTCGGCAAAATATAGTTGTTTGATGTCGTAATAAAAAGAAGCGAAAGAAGCGAGATAAAAAGTCCCAAAATAGCGCCAAATAGCGCACCCTCTATCAAACTTGCATACAAAAGAGAGTATCCGAGAGCGGAGACAAGAGAGCCAAACAGCACTCCGACGCCGACGATAAAAGCCCAATCCTCTTTTTTTATTTTCAACTCTACATCGTACATTCCAAATTCCTCACTCCCATTACTACGCCGTTCCATCCTTGTGCGGCAAAGACGGTATCCCCGACTGCATAAAGCCCCTCAAACGGCGTGTCGTTTGAGGCGACCCCGAAAAACTGATTTTTTGGCGTCATTATCACGCCGCCCAAAGAGGCTCTGCCTATATATCTCTCAAAACTTTTTGGAGTTGCGGAAAAAGACTCTTTTATATCATCTCTTTTTAAGTAGAGTTTATCACAAATAAGAGCCGTTACCCTCTCTTTTAATGCCTCTTTTTTCTTATCATACTCGCCCCTTGTAAGCCCATCCCAAAATGAACACGCCGTATGGAGCGAAGCGGTTACGCTATAGTATTCGCCAAAAGCCATATCTTCCTCATCGGAGAAAGAGACAAAAACGGAGCTTGAGATGGCGCCTGCAAAAATCTCTTTTTCTATTATTTGATAGTGGTGAGCGTAGCTTTTTCTTTTTTTTACGCTCATATAGACGACAAAGGCGCTTTGTCCTGAATCAAGCTTTTTGTATGAGTCAAAATAGTTTTTGTGCACAGTTTTACCAAACAGTTTTGAGGAGTCAAAAATCGGCGCATTTAATACTATGTTTTTTGCCGTAAAACTGCCGTTTTGCGTCTGAACCTCATAGCCGCCCCGCATCTCCAGCACTGCTCTCACATCCTCTTTGGTGCGCACTTCGCCCATCACCCCTCTCATCTGCTCAAATATCTCACCCATCCCGCCAAACACATAATGACTTTCATAAAAAGGATACCCCAAAGCTAACGCCGCCGTCAAAAAATTGATTTTTGAGCTATCCACCTGTACCGCTATGAGAGTCTGCGCATCAATAAAGCGTTGATATTCCGGATCAAGAGGGGCGCCAAAAAATCGCTCTATAAAAGATTTTGCATTTTGCAGAAGATATGGTAAAAATTTGACGGCAAACGGCGCAAAAGAGAGCATTGACGAGAGTTTTGCCGCAGTATTTTTTTTGCTGTAACGGTAATTTTGCTGTTTATAAAAATTGTCGCAAATAGACTTTATAAGCGTATAAAATTCAAAATTTTTTTGGTGATAATGGGAGTTATTTAGCTCAAATACAAAACTATCCAAATCCAAAAAACGCTTGATTCTTTTGTTGTTTTGAATAACTATGTGTGAATATTTTAGCGGCTTTGTGCGGGGCGATATATCTATTTTTTTGAAAAAGTCATATAGCGGCAACCCCTCTTCATACGGGGCAAATGTGGTAGCTCCGGCGTTATAGCGAAAACCTCGATGCATAAATGTAGATGCNNCATCCGCCTAGATTTGACTCTTTTTCCAAAAGTAGCGTTGAGTACCCTTTTTGTCTCAACATTGCCGCCGCCGTGCATCCTCCGATACCGCCGCCGACTACAATAAAATCTCGCATTAAGAGCCTCTTTTTTTTAAACGCATCTTACATAAGTGCCTTAATTTTTTGTACTCCGTTTTTGTC
>DIZY01000007.1:459-6638 GCA_002428055.1 Helicobacteraceae bacterium UBA6016 | reverse complement strand
CCAAAGTATCCCGTATGTCTATGGTAAACTTTTTGCTCTTTTTTGTTTGTACCTGTGAATATCACATCTTTAGCGTTTATAACGACTACATAGTCGCCGCAATCGACATTTGGAGTGAAAGACGGTTTGTGCTTGCCTCTTAGAAGAGTAGCGATTTCCGTTACTATTCTACCGAACGGCTTAGAAGAAGCGTCTATCAGTATCCAATCTCTTTTGACTTCGCTAGAATTTACCATTTTCGTGGTTTTAATCATAAAGCGTCCTTTTTCGTAATTGAGCCGGAATTGTAATGTATTTAAACTTAAAGATTAATTAAATTAAGTATTATTTAAGGGGTTTGAAAACGCCTACTTCTCTGTCTTTGTATATCTCATCGTGTGGCAAGACGAGTGAGTGCATGGAGATATAGACGCCGTTTGCAGGCTTGGAGCGTAAAAATCCGAGAGCGCACGCAAAGTTAAAAATAGCTTCGTCTTTTTCTATAGAGTACGGTTTCATTGAGCCGACAAATACAACTTTTTTATCTTTTGGCATAACGGCAGCAGATTTGTCCATAGTGTCCGTACCGTGTAAGATTATGATATTCTCCTCCGCCGCCGCCTTTACCGTATCTACAAGAAGCGCCCTGTCGGCATCCGTCATATCAAGCGAATCTTTGCTGATGATAGATATATCTCTTGTCTCTAGATTGCCTCTTGCTAGCGAGTAGATATTTTGCGCAACACTTTCGCCTATCTCAAGCTCTCCGGTTAGCTCGTTGTAGAGTTTGTTTATTGTGCCGCCGCAAGAGATTATTAATAGATTCATTTCAATGTCTTTAATATCATTTTTGCAAGCTCCAATGCTCTACCCCTATGCGAAATCCTATTTTTAATCTCATCATCCAGCTCACCAAGCGTATTTGTAAACCCTTCAGCTATAAACATCGGGTCATATCCAAAACCCTTATCGCCTCTTGGCTCGGTAATAGCCGTGCCGTACATGTGTCCGTGTACCGTGAATATGCCCTCTCTAGTAGCTATGGCTATTGCCGCCGTATAGTGGGCTGGAGATGAGTCAAACCCTGCCGCTTTGATCGATTCTACTAGCTTTTGCAGGTTATCTTTGTCGTTTGCACCTACTCCTGCATATCTGGCGCTGTATATTCCAGGTTCTCCGCCTAGAGCGTCTACACATATACCGCTGTCATCGGAGAGCACTATTGCTTCGCCGTCACCAAGTGCGTCGAATACCGCTTTTGCTTTGATTATTGCGTTGTCTTTGAAGGTATCGGCGTCTTCTTCGATGTGGAATGGCGCTATGATGTCGGTGTAGTTCTTTACCTCGAAGCCCTCCATCATATTTTTTATCTCTACGACTTTGCCTTTGTTGGAAGTCGCTAGTACTATTTTTTTACTCACCGTTCTCCTTTTTTCTGCGAAGCTCCATGACCCTGACGACTAGATATAGGCAAACACCGACAAAGGCGAGAGTTGCGAGCTCTATCGCTATTGTATACATTTCATGCCGTTTCTTTTAGCAAAGTCTATAAAAAAGCGGTTTAAGCCGTCTTCATAGGAGTATTCTAGCTCCAAAGAGTGTTTTTTTAGGATTTTTGAGACGATAGATAGTCCAAGTCCGTAGCCCCCCGAGAGTCTTGCCTGATCCCCTTTTGTGAATGCACCTAGATAATACGAAATATCCTTTTCCAGCTTATCGCCCACATTAGATACGCTCACCACACCCTCTTTTGCCTCAAAAATAGCCGTTTTGTCGCTTGAGTATTTGATAGCGTTTTCTAGCAGATTTTTTAGAGCCATCGTAAAATATCTCACATCCACGGCCACCTCAAAATCATCCGTGCTTATATCCCTGCACTCCGCATTATCCGCCATCGAAGAGAGTGTTTTTTTGTAGAGTTCGGATATTTTTTGGGTCTCTATTTTGAGACTTGAAAAGCTCATCTCTTCGTTTTGAAGTAGCATCGTGGTTAGAGAGTCCATCGACTCCACAGCCCTTTGGATGCTCTCCTTATACTTTGAACCATCCACAAAACCTAAGGCCAACTTGATTTTCATAATGGGTGTACGCAACTCATGGCTTATGTTTGCAAGCAGCTCCTCTTTGTCGAGCAGTAGCTCCTCTTTTTCTTTCAAAAGCGTCTGCATGTTGTCGGCTACAGCGTTAAACTGCCCCGCAAGCTCTCCTATCTCGCCGTCATCGGATACCTTCGCCCTAGCCGACAAGTCACCCCGTCCGAAATCTTCCATTTTGGCTTTTAGTCGCCTTATCGGTGAAAACAGATTCATAACGACTAGATAGAGCAGGACATTTGAGATAATAGCCCCCGTAAAGAGTAGCAGTACGCCGTGCCTCTCAAAAAAACCTTGTCTTAGCAGATTGTCTTTGATAATGAGCTGGCGGCCTAGCACACCGATGCGGATAAAGGTATGCGCCTCTTCGTCCTTGTATATTTCCACCGTGTCAAAATTTCTCGTCNNCGTCACGGCTCCGACTAATTGCATAGCCGTCAGGTTGACATCGCACTGCTCCGAAAAACATAGAAGCTCTAAAGAGTTTGTTTTTAGCTCTCGCTCAATCTCTTCGACATCTTCTTCAATAATATTTTTTTTGATTGCGGAGGCTAACTGGATGTAGCGCTTAGTGGTTAGCGTCTCCAGCCTTACTGCGTTTTGTTTGATAACATCGTAAGCAATAAAAGAGAGGAAAAATATCGCCGTCAAAAATAGTAGCGTTACCTTCGCAAAAAGTGAGTTTTGGTTCATTGTCCTATAAATTTATAGCCGTGTCCCCATACCGACTTGATGTATTTTGGATTTTTCGGGTCGTCGCCTAGCTTGTTTCTTAGCTTACTGACAAGCACATCCACATTTCTGCTCGTCGAATCCCAGTTGAGAAACTCTATAGCATTTGCTATGTCGTCTCTATTTAGCGCTTTGCCTTTGCTATTTAAAAACAGTCTCATTAGCTCATATTCGGAGTTTGTAAGCGCAAGCGGGTCGCCTTTGAATTTTATAGTCATAGCTCGCTCGTCTACGGTAAATTCTATATCGCTCTCTTTTTCCAATTTTCTATATCTTCTTAGTACCGCCTCTATCCGCTTGACAAGTTCTATAGGCTCATACCCTTTTGTCAAGTAGTCGTCGGCGCCAAGGTCAAGACCAAGTACTTTATCGCTGGTATTGCCTCTTGCGGAAGAGATGATAATTGGCAAATCATACTCCGCTTTTATCTTTTTGCACACTTCAAAACCGTTCATCTCAGGAAGCATAAGGTCTAGCACCACGAGGTCAAAATCATTGCTTTTTAATGCCTCGAAAGCAACTGACGGTTTTTCGGCACACACCACGACCATACCGTACCCGCTCAGATGCTCGCTTAGTAGTTCGCCTATCTCTTTGTCGTCTTCTATTAGTAGTATTTTGCTCAATCTATCATTCCTTGGAATTTTTTTATAAACTGTTCCCGTTGCTTTTGATTTAAAATTTTATGTATCCCGCTTAGTAAAGACACTCTCGCAACACGACCCACCGTATTGGAGTCCTCCACAAAAACCTTTATCGCATCTTTGGATATATCGTCAGATTGAAATTTTTTTACATTTTTGTTTAGCTGCTTCTCTTTTTGCGATTGAAACTCTTTTAGCGCTTGATTTATCGCATCTTTTTGCTGTTGATTTATCCCATCCGTCTTTTCAAGTCCATAGTATAGTCTCTTTTCAAAGCTAGATTTTTTACAATCACTTTTTTCAAAAAAATCCTCATCCCCGCATACTCCATTGGCCAAAAAAACAGCCAAAAAAACGATAAAACTACCGACTACTTTCAACTTCGCCTCCGAGAACTTTTGCAAATATCATAAGACTAAAGAGTTAACAAAATATTCCCTATTTGTAAAAATAAAGATTCATTTTAGGAATTTTTACTATCTAAAAATAATTTGTGCTATAATCCAGCTATGGAAACTTATAAAACACTACTAAAACAAAAAGGGCTAAAGGCCACAGGACAAAGAGCGCTTATGTTAAAGACTATCGAAGAGGACGGTCACATAGATATAGATGCGCTCAAAGAAAAGATGCAGGCGGTTTCGCCAAACATTTCGCTAAATACGATATATTTAAACTTAGAGCAACTATCAAATGAAGAAGTTATCTCTAAAGTATCTCTTAATAATCAAAAAAGCGTGTACGAGATAACAAAACATACGCACGCTCATCTGGTTTGTAAAATATGCGGCTCAATCGAGGACGAACCCGTAGATCTCAATCTTTTGACCGCAATGAAAGAGGGTGCAATAGCTTCGTCATTTAAGCCCTCTTTTGTTGCCGTCAACATATACGGTATATGCAGTAGATGCGAAAACAACCAAACAAACAAGGAGAAAAAATGAACAAAATCAAATTCGTAGCATTATCACTTTTTGGTGCAAGCTCACTATTTGCGGCGGATGCCCTAATGGATGCGGCTACAAAAGCGGGTCTAAAACCGATTCCATCAGAGCATAAAGCTCAAATGAAACTAATCAAAGAGTTTCAAAAAGGTATAACGGTAGAAAAAGCGGAGCTAGGCAAAAAACTATATTTCGAACCGAGACTTTCAAAAAGCGGTATCATCTCTTGTAATACATGTCACAACCTAGCAACAGGCGGCGTTGACGGTGTTAGCGCAGCGATAGGTCACCAATGGACCGCAAACCCGCATCATCTTAACTCTCCGACGGTTTACAACTCCGTATTTAACACGACTCAGTTTTGGGACGGCAGAAGTCCGCACCTAGGCGACCAAGCCAAAGGACCTATGCAAGCGATGCCCGAGATGGCTATCACTCCAAAAATGGCGGAAGATAGAATCTCGTCTATGCCTGAGTATGTAGCAGAATTCAAAAAAGCGTTCCCAAAAGACAAAAATCCTGTAACATTTGAAAATATAGCGGACGCTATCGCTACATTTGAGGCGACGCTAGTGACTCCTTCAAAATTTGACAAATTTCTCTCAGGAGATGCAAAAGCTCTAAACAAAGAGGAAAAAGAGGGTCTAAAAGTCTTTATCGACAAGGGGTGTGCTACTTGCCACACTGGACACAATATAGGCGGAACAAGTAAACAAAAATTTCCTCTCATAGGCGAATACAAGCATGCAAATCTGGGTGATTTCAAAGGGGATAAAGACGGCACAGTCAAAGTACCGACTCTTAGAAACATCACCCAAACAGCCCCATATATGCACAACGGCGCAATTTGGAGTCTTGAAGAGACCGTAAAAACAATGGGCGAAAATCAACTAGGCACAAAACTAAGCGATGCCGAAATAGCGAAAATCGTAACTTTCCTAAAAACGCTAGAGGGCAAAAAACCTTCAATAGAGTATCCGATGTTGCCAAACTCAACGGCCAAAACGCCAAAACCTGAATCGAAATAAGGAACTTAAAATGAGAAAATACGAATCATACAAATGTAGCGTTTGCGGCAATGAAGTAGAGGTGCAAACCGTAGGCGGCGGCAAACTCGTATGTTGCGGCAAGGAGATGGGGTGCGTCACTACAGACCTAACGGCTGTTAATCTAATGAAAGCCTTTGCCGGCGAAAGCCAAGCTAGAAACAAGTACGACCTATTTGCGGATATAGCGCAGGAAGAGGGATGGCATGCGGTGGCTAGACACTTCAGGGAGGCCGCAGAAAACGAAAAATGGCACGCAAGAGCTGAATTCAAAGCGTATCACAAGCTAGTTGACGGAGCAGAAACCGAGATAACTATAAAAAATCTTGATAGTGCAATGGCAGGTGAAAACTATGAGCACACAATTATGTATCCTGAGTTTGCAGCAATAGCCGAAGCAGAAGGACACAAAGAGCTAGCTAGACTATTCAATGCTATAGGCAAGGTAGAAGTAGAGCACGAAAGAGAGTACAAAGCCCTTCAAGATGCAATGAAAGCAGACGGCTTCTTCTCTGATGAAAACGAAGAGGTTTGGGTATGCGAAGTTTGCGGTCACATACACAGAGGCAAAAAAGCTCCGGGCGCATGTCCGCTTTGCAAAGTACCGAAAGAGTATTTCAAAAGGGAGCATTTAGGTTAATTTTTGCCCAATAAACCTTATCTATTACGAAGACCAGAAACAGTCGCTCTTTTTGATAGTTTAATATCAAAAAGAGCCCTAATCTACTAAATTAGAAAGTC
>DIZY01000007.1:0-366 GCA_002428055.1 Helicobacteraceae bacterium UBA6016 | reverse complement strand
CATTTTTTAAATTGTCCAGATAGTTTGCCCACCATTGCATAAGCCGCCGTCTTTCACTTAAATACTCAGCTTATACGGCTCTTATCTCGCTAGTGTCTTTATGCGCCAAACAAGCCCCTATAACAAGAGAGTGCGTTTCCGTTGTTCGCTGATATGTTCGTGCAGCATTGTAGAGGCGGTATGGCGGAAGTCGTGCCCCTTTTACTCATCGCCGAATCAATGAGTAATCTTTGTCTTTTGGCTTTGCATTCTTAACCTGCATATCATTAAGCGGCGTAACGATTCTTGGCATTTTATGAGACGAACAATTTAGCCAAACCGTTGATTTTAAAGGGCTTAAGAGGCTTTTTGGGGTGTTGTGGGATA
>DIZY01000086.1:2917-11573 GCA_002428055.1 Helicobacteraceae bacterium UBA6016 | reverse complement strand
TTGAGCGGAGTGCGAATGTCGTGAGATATAGAGGAGACGAAGATTTTTTGGGTGTTGAGCGCTTTTTTTAGTTTTGCGTTTATCTCTATCTGCTCTTTTAATGCGTCGTCCACAAGGTTTACGAATGCGTCCGCCGGCGTTAGTGGGATTTTTATCTCTTTTAGGTATGACTCGCTTGCCGTATCCTCTTTTTCGCTAATGGCAATAGCTACGCTTGAGTGGCTCAGCTCATCTATATCAGAGTCCCTATCTCCAAAAAACTCCGACTCTCCAAAAAACGAGGCGCTATCGCACAGACTGGCTAGGCTACCGGGAATGGCGAGTTGGGTCTTGTTTTTAAAAAATTTTCTGAGCGTGTAGTCTGAGAAAATGAGTATGGCTGATGGGGAGTGTACTCTCGCTTCTTTTGCGGTTTCAAATGACCTTTGGCTAATATTTTTGAGACTCGCGTATCCGATTTGGAGCATATCGCCGTCATTGGCATCGCCCCTCATTACGGCTTTTTTGAAGCCAAACTCCTCGATAAAAAGAGCTTTTGCGCTCTTTTGAGAGATAAGAGGAAATCGGCAGGCGGCAAGCAGCGGGTCTTCTATGACGATGTCTTCACCCAAAAGCTTTTTGTACGCCTCTAAGAGTTCGAGCCCCTCCAATTCATATACAAAACCGTGTTTTGCGCTAGTCACTTGAAGCTTTTTGCTTATCGGCTTTATCTCTGAGTTTTTATAGATTTGGGCATGCAGGTTTTTACCGCTAAATACTGCCACGACTACGCCGTTTTTTATCTCTTTTGAGTCTAGATATATGGAGGCTTTGGAGTGTTCGGAAAATGACTTGATACCCACTATCTTCGTGTTTAGAGAGTTTAGCGCATTGTTTAACTCTTGCGGCGGTAGGTATGAGATGGAGGAGAATACTATGGCGGCTTTTAGTTCGTCGTTTCTATGCTCCGCCAAAAAACTATCGGTTATCTTTGAGCTTTCGCACGCAACAGCTTTGATTGTAGCTTTTTTGGTAAGCATGACGGTTATCATCACGCCTTTTGAGATAAGCCTCTCGCCCATGCACCCAGCTTCTACGGGGAAAGATACGACTACTATTTTTTTGTATGCCTTTTGCAAAAATTCAGAAGCCTCCAAGGCCTCCTTTTTGCATCCATCATCAAATGCTATGAGGGCAATAGCCGATGTGTAGCTATGTTCGTCTATGCTCTCTTCGCAAAACTTCTGCAAGTGACCGATATTTTTGTACTTGTGGGCGAGAAGCTTCATTGTTTGTATCCAAAAATTTTTGGGGTAAAATAACAACTCTTTATGACTGAAGCTTGACAACTAAAATGGAAAAAAATTGAATAATCCAAAGACCCTAGGTAAAACCGCTCTTACGATGACGCTTAGCGTCGTGTCTGTCTTTGCCGGCTTTACGCTGTATATCATGTATAGCGAGTATCTGCGCTTTACGGAGCCTTCCGTTGAGATACTTTTTCAACTTATTATATTGGCTCTTTGCGTCGTCATCGGCGTGGGGCTTTTTTGGGGCTTTTTTGTCGCCAAGGTGACGAGAGAGCTTACCACAATATCCGTATTTCTCAAAAACCACGACGCCGATCAGGCGGCTCTCGATGTGGGTGATTTCAAAATAGCAGAGTTTTCTCAGATAGCTGAAAATATCAATGAGATGCTTGTCGAAATCAAGGAGAAAAATAGAGAGTTAAAAGAGCTAAACGAAAATCTGGAGCACTCCGTAGAGGTAAAAACAAAGGTACTTGCCAAAAAAAACGAAGAGCTTAGCCTTGCCAAAAAACAGATAGAAAAGGTACTTGCGTCAAGGGATAAATTCATCAAAGACTCTATCCATGAGATAAATACGCCGCTCGCCGTCATACAGGCAAATATAGAGCTAATGCGGCTAACGGGGCAGGATAGCCGCCATCTTGTGAAGATAGAAGCCGCCTCAAAGATAGTGACGAATATCTACGAAGACCTTAGCTACTTCATCAAAAAAGATATGTTTAAAGTTAAAAAAGAGGTGCTCAATCTTACGCAGTTTTTGTCGGAGAGGGTGGAGTATTTCAAAGAGGTGGTCGAGGGCGCAAACCTCAAGATGAGCTTTGAGGGTTCGGAACAGCTATTTATCTTTTTTGACATGACGCAGCTTGTGAGGATGGTTGATAATAATATTTTTAACGCCGTGAAGTATTCAAAAGAGGGCGGAGAGATAAAAGTATCGGTATTTACGGACACAAAAGGTAAGATAATATTTGAGATAGTCAACGAGGCGCTCTATAGACCCGATATGCAGATAGTGTTTAATAGATTTTACAGAGGCTCGGATGCTAAGGGCGGCTTTGGAATAGGGCTTAGTCTCGTGTATCAAATAGCGGTGCAAAACGGTGTGGGTATCTGTTGCGCCGCTTTGGAAGACGGGCGGGTATGGTTTGCGTATGCATTTAAGGATTATTTTGAAGATGCGTTTAGTTCGCACGGGTTTTAGGAGATACGATGAAAATTTTGTTGCTTGAGGATGAGGCGATGCTTCGAAGCTCTATAAAGGAGTTTTTGGAGGCGCACGGGAGCAATGTGGATGATTTTTTTGACGGGGCGCAGGCTCTGGAGGCTTTACGAGAGTGCGTGTATGATGTACTTGTCGTAGACATCAATGTGCCTACGCTAAACGGCTATGAACTACTGGATGAAGTGAGGCAAAAAGACAAAAACCTACCCGTGATATTTATCACCGCAATGACGGACATCGATGATATAACGAAAGCATATAGTCTAGGCTGTTCCGATTATCTTAAGAAGCCCTTTAAATTAGAGGAGTTATGGCTGAGAATCAGTCAGATATTCAAGCTCATGGAGGGTAAGAATTCAAACATTTTGATACTAAGTCAAAAATACCGTTACGATAAGAAGCACAAAGCGCTTTATTATGAGAACAAAGAGCAGGCGCTTAGCCGTAAACATCTGCATATAATCGACCTTTTAGCGTCCAATACTAGCTTTACTTTTGATTTTGACGCTTTTCGTCGTAGAGTGTGGGAACGAGATGACATCGATGATGCTACTATACGCACGGAGATTAACCGCCTTAGAAAACTTCTCAAAGAAGATTTGATTATAAATGCCAAAGGACTTGGCTACAAACTTGACAAAAATGTGACAAAAATGTGACAAAAATAGAGTTATTTTGCAAAAAAAGTAACAATTTTGTTGAGCGATACCTAAGAAATGCTATATTAATGCTATAATAATGCTACATGTAAGTTGAGGAGCATTAATATGAGCATTAAGCTAAAGTTATGGTTGATAGTGTTGCTATCCTTTATGGGTAGCTTTGTGATGGTGGGTTTGAATACATATTTGTCATACCATAATTTGATGGAAGAAAGAAAACTAAAAACAAGACATGTCGTAGATGTAGCGTACGGAGTTGCCGAGTTTTTTGCGGCAAAAAGTAAAAACGGCGAAATGGACGAAGCTGCGGCGCAAAAAGAGGCGATAGCCGCATTGAAAGCCATTCGATATGAGTCGAAAGAGTATTTTTGGATTCAGGATATGGGCGATCCCGTCCCGAAAATGATAATGCACCCGACTGTCGCAAAGCTAAACGGCAAGGTGCTAGACGCCAAAAAATTTGAATGCGCAACCGCAATGCAGTTCGGTATCGATGGCGAAAAAGTCGAAACAGACGGCAAAAAAAATCTGTTTATCGGAATGAACGAAGTAGCAAAAAAATCAGGTAGCGGTTTTATTAACTACAACTGGCCTAAGCCTTTGGCTGACGGTAAAACTACTGAAGAGGTATATCCAAAGCTCTCGTTTGTAAAAAAACTTGAAGGTTGGAACTGGGTAATAGGCTCCGGTATATATGTAGACGATGTAAAAGATGAGGCTATTGCCAGATTTATCGAATCTTCCATAATTGTATTTTTATATATGACTGTTATCTTTTTTGTCTCCTTGTGGATTATAAAAAGTATTACCACAAGAGTCGCAAATATAGAGCGTACGGCGAGCGACATAATAAAAAACAACGACTTTTCTAAAAATATAGATGTTGGCGGAAACGATGAAATATCGAAAGTGGCTAGGGTGTTTAATGGATTGTTGGAGAGTTTTAGGGGCATTATCGACGAGGCAAAAAAATCGGCTAGAGAAAACGCCTCCACCGCAATGGAGCTCTCAGCCTCAAGTATGCAAATAGGCATAAGAACCGAGGAAATGGGCAGGATAGTCGTAGACGGCTCTGAGATGTCTCGCGAGGTATCATCTGCGCTACAGGGTAGCGAAGAGAAGTTGAAGCATTGCGAGGGGGATATTTTGGAAACATCCAAAAATGTCAATACTGCCGCAAAAAACATATTAGAAGTCTCGGAGGAGCTACAGCATGTCGTTAACGAGCAAACGGAGTTATCGAGCAAACTTGAGAGACTCTCGCACGAGGCAGAGCAGGTGAAAACTGTTCTTACGGTCATCTCAGACATAGCCGAGCAGACAAATCTACTAGCGCTAAATGCGGCGATAGAGGCGGCTAGGGCAGGGGAACACGGGCGCGGTTTTGCTGTTGTCGCCGACGAGGTGAGAAAGCTTGCGGAGAGAACGCAAAAAAGTCTATCCGAGACCGACGCTACAATCTCTGTCATTGTACAGTCGGTGAATGACGCCACCGACTCAATGTCAAAAAGTGCACGGAGCGTGGAGAGGGTCGGCGAAAAAGCAAAAATTCTTGAAGGGATGATGAACGAGACAAGCTTTCGCATCGGCAAGACGGCGGAAACCGCACAGAAAACAGCCAAGCACGCCGCCGAGGGCAATCAAAAAACTGGAGAGTTGCTAGGTAAAATTGAAAATATTGCCGAGATAGCAAAAACAAATGCTAGAAGCGTGGAAGAGATAAGCGCTGCCGCAGGACATCTGTCAAGGCTAGCAGAGAGCCTAGATATTGAGCTTTCAAAATTCAGGACCGCCTAATAGCGCCCTAATTAACGAACAAATCCGTAAAATGGCTCTTCAGCGAGAGAACTCTTGCGACTAGCCGCTCTTTTGAGCCCCTGTTTATTTGGGGGCTCATCCATCAAAAAAAGACAATAATGTTACAAATATACACTACAAAAATGTAAATCCGCACCTCTTATACACCTTTTTACTCATTGCTACGGTTTTGCTACATAAAGTTTTTACAATCAATTCGTAAATCAAAACAGGAGTGTTATGGATGAAGAAAATTGTATTAAGCCTTGTAGCGGCTTCTACGGTTGCTACGATAGGTTCTTTTGCGGCTAGCGACATGGCCGAGATGTTCAAGGAAGGAAAAGTTTCCGGACAAGTAAGAACTTTTTATATCAACAGAGCTTATGACTTTCAGGGCGGCGCCACAAACGACTATACCAGAGACGGTCTTGCGCTAGGCGGTAAGATTGGTTATGAAACTGCGCCGCTTCACGGTATATCTGCCGGAGCGGTATTTTACACATCGAACAAATTAGATGACGAAAGTACGACTGCAGCAAAGAACGACAAAACTCTTTTTGACGGCAATGACGACAGTTTGTCATATCTGGGTCAAGCTTATTTGCAAGGCAAATTCGGCGCTACGACCGTAAAGGTCGGTAGACAACAACTAGATACGCCTCTTGCTGGAAGCGATGATGCTAGAATGCTTCCAAACCTATTTGAGGCGGCCGTTGTGATTAATAGCGATATTAAAGATACGACTCTTATCGGCGCATATGTAAGCAAAATAGCATACGGAACATTTGCCAATGCATACGGCGGCGGCGAGCTGGCTCTAACCGGCGGCTACGGTAATAGAACTGATTATAAAAATGGATATTTCCAAAATATGGGCAAAGCGGCTCTTGGTGATGCTGCGCAAAATTCAGGCGTAGCTGCGGCTGCTGTAATCTACAAAGGCATACCGGGGCTAACTCTTCAAGTGTGGGATTATTACGCGCAAGAGATACTAAACGCCGTATATGCTCAAGCCGATTACAGCTGGAAATGTCTGCTAAATCCTGCGGCTACTATGACAGGCTCTGTGCAGTACATCAAAGAGAGCGATATGCACGATACGCTAAATCTATCGTCAGCTTCATATTACGGCGCTCAGCTTGCTATGAAAGCAGGAAGTTTTAATGCGGCTGCCGCATACTCATCAACAGGCAAAAACAGCAGTTCTAGCTTTAACGGTAGTGTGCTTAGTCCATGGGGCGGTATGCCTGCGTTTACGCAAGGTATGGTTACCAGACATCAATTCTTTGCAGACACTACTGCATACAAACTTTCAGCAGGATACAACCTAAAAAGCGCATTAGGTCAAGACATAACTGCTTCTGCTTATTACGCTTCATTTAAAGTAGGAACAGATAATAGCTATACAAAAAAAGTAACGACTAGCGAGCCTGGATTCGACATTATCTATAACGATGCCGGAATAAAAAATCTTCAACTGAGACTTAGAGGCAACTTCCCGAATGACTTCAGAAAAGAAGCTAGCGGGCAAACAACAAGTTGGAATGAGTATAGATTTATCGCCAACTATAACTTTTAAGGAAGAGGCATGAAAGCAAATATCGTTGAGATAGTAAAAAATAGCCCTAGCTATAAAGAGCTTATAGCCAAAAGAACTTCTTTTAGTTTGAAGCTTGCGGCAGTGATGCTTGTTATGTACTATGCGTTTATTCTTGTAATAGCGTTTGACAAAAAGCTCCTTGGCGTATCGCTATCAGGCGGTGTGACAACCGTGGGTATTCCTATCGGTATGGGAATCATAGTCTTCTCATTTATTCTTACGGGTATTTATACCAAAAGAGCAAACAGTGAATTTGATGCGCTTAGCGAAAAAGTAAAAGAAGAAGTGAAAAAGGCGGGCGAATGAAAAGATTTTTGATGATACTTGCCGCTCTATCGCTTGCGGCAACTGCGTTTGCAGCAGGTGGTGTTGACGGCGCTGTTGACAAGCAGCCACTGAATGTTAATGCGATTGTAATGTTCCTTATTTTTGTCGGCGCAACTCTGGGTATTACATACTGGGCAGCCAAAAAGACGAAAACAGCAAAAGATTTCTACGCTGCGGGCGGTGGAATCACTGGCAAACAAAACGGTCTTGCGATAGCGGGGGATTATATGTCTGCTGCATCGTTTCTGGGTATTTCCGGTCTTGTTTATACGAGCGGATTTGACGGTCTTATATACTCTATAGGTTTTCTAGTCGGTTGGCCAATCATTCTTTTCTTGATTGCGGAGCCTCTTAGAAACCTAGGTAAATATACATTTGCAGATGTTGCGTCTTTCAGACTTAGACAAACAGACATTCGGACGATAGCGGCGGCGGGTACGATAGTTACGGTAATCCTTTACCTTATCGCTCAAATGGTCGGTGCGGGTAAACTTATCCAACTACTATTTGGTCTTAGCTACTCAACAGCGGTTGTGCTTGTCGGTGTACTCATGATTCTTTATGTGGCGTTTGGCGGTATGCTTGCGACCACTTGGATTCAGATAATAAAAGCGGTGCTTCTGCTTTCAGGTGCGACATTCATAGCGTTTATGGTTATGCTTCACTTTGGATTTAGTTTTGAAAACATGTTCCACAGCGCAACGGAGATACACAAATCTCATACGAAGATAATGGAACCGGGCGGACTCGTCTCAGACCCTTGGAACGCTATATCTCTGGGCCTAGCCTTGATGTTTGGTACAGCTGGTCTTCCGCACATTCTTATGAGATTCTTTACGGTAAGCGATGCAAAAGAAGCTAGAAAATCAGTTTTCTATGCGACAGGTCTTATCGGATATTTCTATATCCTTACATTCATCATCGGTTTTGGAGCTATCACGCTTCTTGCTATGGATCCGGCGTACTTCCAAAAAGGTGTTGTAAGTATAGTTAACGGCTTTCAAACAATAGTAAGCGATACAAACGCTTCACAAGTGCTTGTAGGCGACAAAAAAGCGCTTATCGGCGGCGACAATATGACCGCTATTCACCTTTCAAAAGCGGTCGGCGGCGACTTGTTCCTAGGCTTTATTTCAGCTGTTGCATTTGCAACCATCCTTGCGGTTGTATCAGGTCTTACGCTCTCCGGCGCATCGGCTATCAGCCACGACCTATACGCTAGCGTAATCGGTAAAGGTAAAGTTGACGAAGCTACAGAGATGAAAGCTTCTAAAATAGCTACTCTTGTACTTGGTATTCTTGCAATCCTTCTAGGTATTGCATTTGAAAAACAAAATGTTGCCTTCATGGTCGGTCTTGCGTTTGCAGTTGCGGCATCGGTTAACTTCCCGATACTACTTCTTTCAATCTACTGGAGCAAGCTAACGACAAAAGGCGCTCTATGGGGCGGTACGGTAGGTCTTATATCTGCTATTATCCTTGTTATCATGGGGCCTGCGGTATGGAAAGATGCGCTTGGTAATAAAGAGGCGTTTATCAGCCTCAAAAATCCTGCCATCATCTCTATGACTCTTACATTCTTTGTGACATGGATTGTTTCAAAAATGGACAATTCGGCTAGAGGACAACAAGACAGAGAAGGGTTTGAGGCTCAATATATCAGAGCTCAAACAGGTATCGGTATCGACGGCGTTTCTGGACATTAAGTTATACGCCAAATATGAGCAAAGCCCGTATTTGGCGGCAAGGACATAAATGT
>DIZY01000086.1:2580-2812 GCA_002428055.1 Helicobacteraceae bacterium UBA6016 | reverse complement strand
ACATTCATAAAAAGCATACACCCCTTTGATGAACTAAGCCAATACGAACTAGAGAAACTATGCCAAAAAATTGACATTTTGTATCTTAGGGAAGATGTGAAGTTTATCAAAGCAGGAGAAGCTGCCGAATTTTTTTATATTGTGGCTAAAGGCGTAGTCAAAGAGGAGTCGGAGAGCGAGTTTTATTACGGTGTAAAAGATTTTTTTGATTTTGAGTCCTTGCTTGCAGGCG
>DIZY01000086.1:0-2562 GCA_002428055.1 Helicobacteraceae bacterium UBA6016 | reverse complement strand
AATAGCCGAAGAGGCGCTTGTCTATACGGTGGCAAAAGAAGATTTTTTGGCTGCCGTACACTCCAATACTAGAATAGAAAACTACTTCTTTCTCTCTGCTACAAAAAAACTAGAGGAAAAATACAAATCNNGTGCAAAAAATATCAGACATTTCGTACGAGTCTCCTATATTCGTGGACGAAAACGCCACCATTCACGAGGCTGTCACTCTTATGAGCAAAGAGGGAAAGACTTTTGTTCTAATAAATTGCGCAGACGGTGTCGGCATAGTTACCGACTCCGACCTACGCAAAAAAGTCCTACTAAAAAGAGTAGATATAGACACGAGTGTAGGCGCTATCGCCACCAAAAACATCAAAACGATAGAAAAAAATGACTTTTTGTTTAACGCCCTCTTAATGATGACGAAACATAATATCAAAAGAGTCGCCCTGAGCGAGAACGGCTCGATATGCGGCGTGCTCCAAGATATTGATATTTTGGGCGCTTTTTCATCGCATACACAGTTTGTCGCCCGAAAAATAGAGCTTGCAAAGACGGCAGATGAGCTAAAAGCGGCAATGGCGGATATAGATGCCTCCGTCAAAAACCTACTAAACGAAGGCGTAAAGGTCAAACACATTATCAAGCTTGTCAGCGAGCTAAATGTGAGAATATTCCAAAAAGTATACGAGTGGTCTTTTGCGCCGCACCTGAGAGAGAAGACAGCTCTTGTGATATTCGGTAGCGAGGGCAGGGGAGAGCAAATCCTGCGAACCGACCAAGACAACGGTGTTATTGCGGCAGAGGGCGTGGATGAGAGTGAGCTTGCGACCTGTGCGATGGTGTTTAACGATACGCTTATCGCCCTAGGTTATCCGCCGTGCGAGGGTGGCGTGATGGCGAAGACGAAAGAGTGGGGCAAAAGCCTTGAGGCTTACAAAAAAGATATATACGACATGGTTTTGAGTCCATCGGAGAAGAGCTTTTTGAATATCCCGATACTAATGGATATGAAGTTTGTGGCGGGAAATGAGGCTTTGGCGGACGAGGTGCATGCGTATCTAGTAAAAAAGCTAAGCGCAAATCCAGGGGTGCTAGCACGGATGGCGGGAGGCTCTCTCTCGTTTGAAACGCCGTTAGGGATGCTAGGGGGCTTTGTGCTCGACAAAAAGGAGCACAGCGGGGAGCTTGACATCAAAAAAGGCGGTATCTTCCCGATAGTAAATTCCGTCAGGGCTTTGGCGTTTGAGAAAAACATTGCCGCCGTCAATACCTTTGAACGGATAAAAGAGCTTAATAACGCCAGTTTTATAGATAGGGCGTTTGCGGAAGAGATTATTGAGGCATATAACTTTCTTTTGGAAATCAGGCTAAAAGAGCGGCTCTATAAGATAAAAACAGGACATGCACCAAATAACTACATAAGCCCCGCCAGACTTTCAAAGCTGGAGAGAGACCTGCTAAAAGATGTGCTAAAGACGGTAGATAAACTAAAAAAGCTGCTCTTTGCCCACTTCAAGCTAGGGTATCTCTCTTAATGTTTGAGAGGCTAAGGAGGGCGTATCTTAGAAGAAAGCTACAAGATGAGCGGTTTGCTTTTTTGTTTGATGAGCCTAGCTTTGAGGAGTATGTGGCGTATGACTGTGAGACTACGGGGCTAAATCCGAAAAAAGATGAAATCATCTCAATAGGGGCGGTCAAAATAGTTGGCAACAAAGTCAAGGTAAGCGAAAAATTTGAGGTCATGGTAAAGCCAAGGGCGGCAGTAGCGGAAGAGAGTATCAAAATCCACCACATCCGCAACTGCGACCTTGAGGGGGCTATGGAGCCTAGAGCGGCGATTGAGGCTTTTCTTGAGTTTATAGGTAATAGACCACTTGTAGGCTACTACCTTGAGTTTGATGTGGCGATGATAAACAGATACACAAAGGAGTTTTTGAAAACAAGTCTGCCAAACCCTCAAATAGAGGTGTCGGCGATGTATTTTGACGCAAAAAACGATGTTTTCGGGGGTAAAAATGTAGATTTGAAATTTGAATCGATAATGAGAGAACTAGACCTGCCCATGTTCGGGCAGCATAGCGCATTCTATGACGCTTTAATGACGGCGTTAATATTTGTGAAACTATCTAAAAAACACGCCAAATGAGTAAAACCCATTTGGCTACGCTGCCGCTGAGGCACTAAAGCTAGCTGCTAAAGCAGCAGAAAGATAAAATATTCATCTTAAAATGTAAAGGAGAGGTTACAGAAAATGGAAGAACTACACGGAATGGTTTTTAAACCAAAAAAAGAGCTTTTCAAAAGCCCTAATATAAAAAATATGTGCGAATACGAAGAACTTATGGAATGGGCTGAAAGAGACTATGAAGGTTTCTGGGCGCACCACGCCAGAGAGATGCTTGATTGGAAAAAGCCGTTTGAAAAAACGCTTGACGAATCGTCCGCACCAAACTACAAATGGTTCACAGGCGGCAAGCTAAATGTAAGCGAGCAATGCCTTGACAGACACCTAGAAACTAGAAAAAACAAAGCGGCTATCATATTTGAGGGTGAACCCGGAGATAAAAGAGTTATAAC
>DIZY01000004.1 GCA_002428055.1 Helicobacteraceae bacterium UBA6016 | reverse complement strand
GCCACGGGGCACAACAACCTAGCGATGAACGCAGGTATCACGCAGGCGGCAAAAGAGTTTGTAAGGGGTGATTACAAAGAGGGCGCTCTCAACCGTGTAGAAGCGGTCATTAGATGCTTTGACCCATGCCTATCTTGCGCCACGCACGCACAAGGCAAAATGGGCTTTGAAGTCGCTTTCAGACAGGGCGGCAAAGTAGTGGACAAAAAGTTTATTTGACCACACTCATCATCTGCTACGGCAACGACCTCATGGGCAACGACGGCTTCGGGCGGGCGGTCTATGAGGCCTTGCCAGAGTCTTGTGAAAAAATCTTCACCGTCCAGCTCCTCCCTGAACTGCTAGAAAAAACCAAAGATTATGAACGGCTCATATTTGTCGATGCGGCACACGGCAAAGGTGGCGTGGAGCTAAGCGAAATCCACTCCTCAGAAGAAGATACAGCCGACTTCCACCACCTAAGTGCAGAGACATTTTTGAGACTACTGGAGACGCTATACAGTAAAACGCCGAAAGCTTATATGTGCGTTGGATATTTTGAGGAGTTTGAGGTGGATTTGCGAGATGACGATTTTGAGAAGAAGGTAAAAACAGCCATAAAAGAGATTTTACGGCTGTTTTAGAACTACGCCTCGCAAGCCCTCAACTCCGCATTCGTAAACCTTAGCCTCCCCGCAAGCACGCTAGCCAGTCCTTCCAAAAACTTCAAAGCGGTCTTTTTGTGCTCTTCAGAGAATGCTTCAAACTCGGCGCGCGATAAGGTGTAAAGCTCCGTATCGCTCTGGGCGACTGCGTCGGCGGAGCGCACGGCTCCGTCCAAAAACGCCATTTCACCAAAAAAGTTGCCTTGCCCGAAGGTACTTATGTGGTACTGCTGTGCGTCGCTGATAGGAAGCACTATCCGCACCTCTCCTTTGCGAATCAAAAATAGTTCGTCGCCGGTATCGCCTGCGGCAAATATTTTTTCTCCCGCCTTTACGCAGAGCTTTTGCATACGCTCTTCAAGCGCACTCAAGGTCTCCTCTTTTTTAGACTTAAACAGCTCAAACTCCTGCAATCCGATAGCGATTTGCTCCTCTTTGGATAGCTCGTCTTCCTCCAGCAGTCTATCCTCCACCCACTCGATAGCGTCGTCTAGTTCGCCGAATATTTTGACATTGACATGCCCTTTTGCGATTCCTATCTCTTCAAAGTATTTTTGCATCTCAAGACCGCTTGGAATTCGCACGGGGATAGAGCTAAAGAGCAGATAACCGCCTTTTTCCTCCATCATATCACGCACTTGCTCCAGTATGTGCATCGCAGTGATGTCGATGCCTTGCACTTTTTTCATATCAAGAGTAATAAATTTTTTGGTTTTGATGTCGTTTTCAAGTGTGGATAGAAGCTGACTTGCCGTACCGAAAAAGAGACTTCCTTGAAGCTCGTATATCGCGGAATTATCCCCTTTTTTGAGCAGTATATCCATCTCCTCTTGCACCCTGATTTGCTTGGAGAAGCTCTCATTGCTGAGCGATTTTCTACGAACTATCGAGGTTGCGATGTTTTCTCTGATGAAGAGCAGTATCGCAAGTATAACGCCCACACCGGATGCGGCGATAAGGCTAACCGTAAGCGCAGTGGTAACAACGGCAGCGATAACGACAAAATCAAGTATCGTGGAGCGAGAGCGCAAAAACGAGAAGCTATGCGTATCTATCATCTTTACGCCGATGACTATAAGAATAGCGGCAAGTGCCGAGATAGGGACCCATGAGATAAGCGGAGCCAAGACAAGGAACGCCACAAGCGAGAGCACCCCTTCCAAAAATCCGGAGAGTCTCGTAGTCGCCCCGCTAGAGATGTTCACAAGCGTCGCCCCCATCGTCCCCGCACCGGGAATACCGCCGCCTATTGCACATCCGATATTGCCAAGCCCTTGGCCTATCAGCTCTTTATTGGAGTCGTGCCTGCTTCTTGTGATGGCGTCTAGCACAACGCAGGTTTTGAGAGTGTCGATAGAGAGCAGAGCTGCAAGTGTCAAAGCGGGAGTTACCAAAAACGTAAAATCGGCAAACTGAAAATTTTTGACCCCTTCTGCCTTTTGCGCTATCGCCTCAAAAAACCCGCCGCCACTTCCGCCGAGAGGTCCGATGATAAGGGCGTTATGCTCCAAATTCAAAAGCGTAGAGTCAAATAATGAAAGCGCAAAATAACTCGCCACGCCGCCTAGTAAAGCCAAAATTGCGGCGGGTATTACTTTTGTAAATTTGGCGGCAAATGTCATCACTAGAGCCGTTACGATACCGACCGCAATCCCCTGAAACTGCCAAAAATGTGGATTTTCGATAGCCTCCCAGAAGTGTGTCCCCTTCGGCGCTCCAAGAAATTTCGGCGCTTGACTTGCGATAATATAAAGCCCCACCCCGCTCAGATAACCGCTAACGACTGTATAAGGCATATACTTGATGAGCTGTCCTAGCTTGGCCACCCCAAATCCGACCTGCAAAAGCCCCGTCATAAGCCCCAAAAGCGCAACCATCATAACCGCCGTCGTTACACTCCCGCCTTTGCTCATATAATCTATGACAAACGCCGAAAGCACTGCGGCGGCAGGTGCGCACGGGGCAGTAATAAGCCTATTTGTTCCGCCGAACACCGGAGAGATAAGCCCCATAAAAGTAGCTCCGAGTATCCCCGCAAGCGCACCGTATGCGATATATTCGCTTCCCAAGGGCGCATAAATCGTCACGCCAAACGCTATGGCGGATGGCAAAGCAACCAACATAGCGGCAAGCGCACCCCAACTGTTTCCGGCTATATTTTCAGGTTTTTTAAACTCGAATTTCATATCAAATGCCTTAAAAAGTAACTAAATGTAGTTTGAGGCAATAAATATTAATTCCAGCTTTACTCCCCTATAATTACGCAAAAAATTTAATAAAGGAACATAAAAATGTTTGGAAAAAGTCTAAAAGAGTTCGATACTTCAGCAGAGGCGATGGAGGGGCTAAACTTTGCCACAATCACTACAGAAAAAGGCGCCATGAAGATAAAACTTCTAAAAGATGAGGCTCCTATAGCTGTGGCAAACTTCGCAGATTTGGTAAAAAAAGGGTTTTATGACGGTCTAATTTTCCATAGAGTAATCGCCGGATTTATGGCGCAGGGCGGTTGTCCTGAGGGCTCAGGCAGGGGCGGTCCGGGCTATGCGATACCGTGTGAGTGCGATAAAAACACATCAAAACACCAAAAAGGCACGCTCTCTATGGCGCATGCCGGAAGAAATACGGGTGGAAGCCAATTTTTTATCTGCTTCGTGCCTTGCCCACATCTTGACGGTCAGCACACGGTATTTGGTCAAATAGACAAAGGCGACGCCGAAAGTATGAAAACTCTTGATAGCGTCAAACAAACCGACAAAATAGTATCGGTCGTCATAAGCGCCGAGTAATGGTAATTTCCGTCTGGCAACATGT
>DIZY01000095.1 GCA_002428055.1 Helicobacteraceae bacterium UBA6016 | reverse complement strand
ATCGGCACTTTAATATCCTGAAACATCCGTATCGCGCGGCTTACGTCATCAGTCGCTACGGCTTGCGGGGTTGTCACCAAGATGCCTGCTGATATTTTCATCTCCTGAGCGGCGGTAAGCTGAATATCGCCCGTGCCGGGAGGCATATCGATAACAAAAAAATCAAGCTCACCCCACTCCACGTCCTCTATTAGCTGCACAAGCGCATTTACGGCGACGGAGCTTCTCCATACGAGCGGGGTGTCCGGGGTTGGGGTCGTGATTCCTACCGACATTATTTTTATTCCGTAGTTTTCGCTTGGGATTATCTTGTCGTTTGCGCTCCATTTGAGCGTTTCATCTCTGATATTAAGTAGTCTTGGAATATCGGGACCATAAATATCGGCGTCTAATATTCCGACCCTTTTGCCCATTTGTGCAAGCGCCACCGCAAGATTTGCGCTAACAGAGCTTTTGCCCACGCCGCCTTTGCCGCTTGTGACGGCTATGACGTGTTTTGCGAAAGATGCTCTGTTGTTTGGGGATTCAAACGTTCCGTATGTTATTGGTTTTTTAGGAGATTGATTCATTTTTTGCCTCTTTTATCGCATTTTCTATTTTTCTTAGCGCTCGTTTTGCTTTTATTTGCCACTCTTCTACCCTGTCTGCGGCTTTTGGAAATCTTGCCGACAACTCGTCGTATACGGCTATTCTAGCGTTAAAAAGCTCTTTTATCGGCTCCAAAGCCTCCGCTGTGCGACCTTCGTGTTTTGCGGTTTTTAGTATTTCGCCAAATATTTTATGGTTATCAGCGAGTTTTACATCAAATCCTAATCTTTCAGCGATTCTCTTTAACTCAAAAGAGGAGATATAAACGCCGCTATAGTCCGCTCCCAAAAGTTCGTATAGGTAGAAACCAAAAGAGTTTGAAATTAAATTTTTATTATTATCATTAGCAATATCCATCATAAGCCTTACTTACTTTAATTTGGTGTTTTTTGTATGAATTTATCTTAACCAAAAGAATATGAAAATACAAATCAAAATACGCTTCCAGCTTTAGTCCTCATTATTAAGACGGTTTTGCGGATAGTGTTACTTATTGGCTCTCAAATAAAAAATCATGATAACTTTAGTTAATAAAATTAAGACTTCATTAAGATAAGTTTACATAGAATTTGTATCCTTGCAAATAAAGAGCAAATTGAAAAGAAAAAAAGAGCAAAAAGAAGGAGTGTTTATGAGGAAGCTACTGGCGTCACTGTGCCTATTTTCTTCGGTTGCCGTTGTTTCTCTTTTGGCGGATGATATTACCGTATCCGCAAAAGAAGCAAAAGAGCTGTACGGCAAGCCCGGAGTTGTTTTCGTGAGCGGCGATAATACCGATGTTTACAATTTAAATCACGTAGAGGGTTCTGTTAATATGGACGCTCACCACTTGCACCACTCAGATATTACAGGGGATATGCACTGCGCGCCGCTTTATATGTGCGTAGATGAGGCTGAAAAATTTATCGGCTCAAAAGGAATAGACAATAATACGATGGTTATCGCGTACGACGACTTCAAAGGTCCAAACGCTTCGGGCGTATGGCACTATTTTAAAAGTTTTGGACATGACAACGTAAGATTTGTAAACGGCGGCATAGCGCAGCTAAGAGCCGAGGGCGTCAAGATAGTAAAAGGAACGGAGCCTAAAGCGACTCCAAAAACTTTTAAGATAGACCCTAAAAAAATTAACCACAAAATATCCGTAGATAAGCACGAAGTGCTAAAAGCGGTAAAAGATATAGAAATCAACGGCGACAAGTCTCAATACGTAATCATTGACACTAGAAGAATTGAAGAGATTATAGGCGTTTCAAAACTGGATAATGTCGCTAGAGGCGGACACATTCCAAACGCAAAATTTATAGAGTGGACAAATTTTAGCGACGCTACAAAAAAATTCTCTTACAAAGCTCCTGAAGAGATGCAAGCCGTACTCGATAAAAACGGTATAACAAAAGATAAGACGATTTATACGTACTGTCACGTTGGAGCCGGAAGAAGCTCTTATCTTATGACTGTGCTTGAAAAATTAGGCTATAAAAACGCAAAAGTCTATGTCGGCTCATGGGATGAGTGGGGCAATGACTGGAATATGCCGATAAGACGATGAGGGAGAAAGTAACAATGGTAAAAACAAGAAGAGATTTTTTAAAAGCATCGGGTCTAACAGCGGCGCTTGTGGCGGGGCAAGGCACGCTATTTGCAAAAACAAATGTTGTGAAAGTGGAAAACGCTAAAGAGGCGTATCCAAACGCAAGTTTTACAGAAAACCTGTATAGAAACGAGTTTAACTTTACGTACGGTAAAAAAGAGGAGCATGGTTTTGCATACCACTGCGTAAACTGTCAAGGTAACTGCGCGTGGGAAATCTGGTCAAACAACGGCGTTGTAACTAGGGAAAACCAATCCGCAAGATACCCGGTAATTAGCCCAAGCACTCCAGACTTTAACCCAAGAGGCTGTAACAAGGGCGTCGAGCACTCTCAGGTAATGTACGAAAAAGACAGAATCCTTTACCCAATGAAAAGAGTGGGCAAAAGAGGCGAGGGTAAATGGAAAAGAGTTAGCTGGGATGAAGCGACACAAGAGATAGCCCAAAAACTTTACGACAATATGATAGATCCGAAAAAAGGTCCGGGAAGTATCACTGTGCACGCCGGAACAGGACTTTTGACCGAGGGTAGAAGAGGCGGGCCTCTTAGATTTTCAACGCAACTTGGAGCGGTAAGAATCTATCCGGCTTCATATCTTGGCGATATGTTCTCAGGCGCCGCCGTGGCTTATGGCGAGGGCAATATGGGTTGTACGTTTGACTTTATGTATAATGTAAACGTATCTATCATGTGGGGCGCAAACCCGTCGGCTACAAGAATTCCAGACGCTCACTTTGTATGGGAAGGCAAATATAACGGCGCTAAAATCGTAGTTATCACCCCTGAATTTAACGCTTCAGCTTCAAGGGCGGATTTATGGGTGCCAATTAAGCCGGGTACTGACAACTATCTTGCTATGAGCATCATCAATGAGCTAATAAGCAAAAAGCTATATATGCCGCAAGCTATCAAAACGTATACAGACTTGCCTTTCCTTGTTAGATTGGACAATAAAAAACTTCTTAGAAGATCTGATTTTGAACACGCCAAGGACGCAAAAGAGCATCATAAATTTGACGAGCAGTTTTATACTTGGAATACAAAAACTTCATCTGTGGCGTTAATGCCTGGTTCTGAAGGAAGCGATCTTAAAAGCCTTAGACTAAAAGACAAAGGGTATGATATCGACCCTGCGATAGAGGGCGTATGGGAAGTTAAGTTGCTTGATGGCAAAACTGTAAAAGTAACTACTGTATTTGAAATGCTAAAAGCTGAGGCGGCTAAGTTTCCGGCTGAGAAAACTCAAGCAATGACAAGCGTTCACCCGTCAATCGTAGCGGAGCTTGCAAGAGATATAGCAAAAGAGAAAGTAGTAGAGATTACAACCGGCTTCTCGCTAAACAAATACTTCAATGGTATTTTGAATATTTGGAATATCGCTTCTATTTGCGGTCTTACGGGCAGATATGGTCCAAGAGGCGGTCTAAACACAGAAAATGAGTTTCAACTATCGGGTCTTGAGGCGCTCTCAGGTCATGCGGGCAAATATCAAGCTAGATTTGGTTCTGGATTCTTTGGCGAATTTATGTTTGGCAACGGTATGAAAGACTTTGATAAATATTTCTCAGACGCCGACCTTAAAAGAAGCCAAGGTATCGAGAAAAAAGAGTACAAAGCAATAATAGACCAAATGGTAAAAGACGGTAAAGCATACGCTGCCGACCCTAAAGGCGCTAAAAAAGCAAAACCTTTCTGGATGCCTGAAGTCGCGCTTCTTGTAGCAGACTCTAGGTTTAGAAGAAACAAGGGTGTGAGCTATAGAGAAGAGTTTTTGAAACTTACTAAATACTTTGCGTATGTAGATTATAGAATGAGTGAAACGGCTATTTACGCCGACATCTTACTTCCGGCAAAATCACATTACGAAGTGTACGACCTTAGAAGCTCTCCGGGATACCATAGATTTACAAACCTTGCGCACCCTATCGCAAATATGAAGCCTGTTGGCGAGGCGAAAGACGAGTGGAGCATATTTGAAATGCTTTCTCAAAAGCTTCAAGAGATAGCGATAAAAGGTCCT
>DIZY01000033.1 GCA_002428055.1 Helicobacteraceae bacterium UBA6016 | reverse complement strand
ACTTCAAAAAACCAGTTAAGGTCAGTGAAATGAGCGAGCAAACAGTCGCACTCAAAACCGCCGTAAAAGCCAAAGGTAAAGCGACCCCTCTTGAGGGATTACTCAAGGCAGGGCAGATAGATGTCAAAGATAGCAAAGAGTTTGTCAAAAAACTACTCGAAATGACCAAAAAGGGTGAAATAGAGCTTGATAAAAAAGGCTCCGTGAAGCTCAAGAATGTCGAGATAAAAAGCGAAGAGATAGATCAGACCACTCTTTTGAATATCAAAAACCTGCTTTCACAGATTAAGCTAAACGATAAGCTGGCGATAGAAAAAAGCGTTAAAGAGCTAAGAGACTCCATTCCTAAAAGTGAAGACAAAAAAGGTGCGGAGGCAAAAAATCTCAAAAAATTGCTTGAACTTGCCAAAAACGGCGGGGTAGATGTTAAGAGTGTAAGTATTGAAAAACTAGAAGAGGATAAGGGCACCGAAACAAAGAAAAGTGATAAGGCGCAAAAAAATATAGAAGTTGGCAAGAGTGTTGACAAAAAGTCGGTTTTGGAGCAGAAAGCAAATGGCGCCTTAGAGGCAGGGAGAGTAGAGAAGCCAATAGATAAAACAGCAGAAAAAACAGAGAAGACACAAGAAAAACCAGTAGAAAAATCGGAGAAAATTACAGATAAAGTTGTCTCAGAAATTATCCAAAAACAGCCCGAAAAACTAAAATCAGATACTCTGCAGCAAGAGATAAAAAAAGAGAGTCCGTCTTTGGCTTCGTTGCTACAAGAGGCTAGACCTAAAGAGATTTCTAAAGACACTGTAAATACGGTTTTGGTAAGTGAGCCAAGAAAAGAAGTAAAAGATGACGAGAGACACTCTAAAAAAGATGTAAAAATTGCACCTGAAACAAAAAAAGAGAGCTCTCAAAAAGTAAGCGATACTGCGATGGGCGTTTTTAAAGATGCCGAAAATGCTGATGCGAAGGCAAAAAATGAATTTTTTGGACTTGCTGATTTATTGGCAAAAAAAGAAAATCAAAAAGACGACTCCATAGCAAAAAAAGAGCACTCGCTAACACCGGCATTTGAGGCTCAAAAGCAGAGCGCCAGCGAGCTGAAGGGCAAAATGGCGGTTGCTGCCGAAGGGCTAAAAAACTTCTCGTCAGATATTAAGGAGATGGTGGAAAACTACAAGCCGCCTCTTATGAAAGTATCGATGGAGCTAAATCCGCAGAACCTCGGTTCGGTAGATGTGACGCTGATTACAAGGGGTTCAAACCTAGTAGTCAATGTAACTTCAACTCAAGATACGATGCAGATGTTTATGCAAAATATTCAGGAGTTCAGGCAAAACCTAATGGCGCAAGGGTTTGTAAGTTTGCAGATGAATTTTAATTTTTCGGAACAAAATAGAGATCAAAACAATAGACAATGGCAAAAAGAAGCGGCGAAGAAATATCAAATAAATAGCGATGATATGGGCAAAATAGAGAGCCTAGACATCGTAATGCCACACCCAAAATACGCATAAGGAGCACAAAATGGCATCAGCAGTAACAAACACGGCCACAACCGTATCAAACACGGCAAATACAGTAGCTACAAATCCAAAGGCGCAACTTGATTCACAGGCTTTCATGAAGCTACTTTTGACGGAGCTTCAATATCAAGACCCTACAAGTCCGATGGATACCGATAAGATGCTTACGCAAACAAGTCAGCTATCCGCTCTTGAGGCGCAAAATGCGACAAAAACCGCTATGGAAAATATGACAAAGTCGTTTCAAACATCGGCAAATTACTCTTTGACTTCGGCGATAGGCAAGATGGCGGATACTGGGCTAACTGCCCTTAATGTAACAAATGGAAATGGCGGCACATTTGATGTTTATTTGCCAAAAGACACCACAAGCACGACTGTTAGCATTGTGGACTCCACTGGAAATACGACATACAAAAGCTTCGCATATAGCGATAAAGAAGCAAAAGATAAGGGCGTGTTCCAGGTTAAGTGGGACGGTACTGATAATTCCGGCGCGAAAGTAGCGGATGGGGCATATTATGTCAAGGTTAACTATGACGCAAAAGACGGTACAACCGGCAAAACCACTATCGGCGCATATCCGATAGAGAGCGTAAAAGTAGACGGTTCGACTGCTTATTTTAAAGTCGGTAGCAACTATATAGATGTAACTAAAATCAAAGAAATATATCAAGGATAGTCGGTGACAACATCATTTTATACCGGCATAGGCGGAGTAAAAACACAGCAGTTTGGAATTGATACATGGGGAAATAATATCTCAAATATCAATACCGTCGGATTTCGCTCGTCAACTCCGGAATTTGCGACTCTTTTTGCGGCAAAAGTAGGCGGCATAGCAATGAGCGGCGCTGATGAAATGGGGCTTGGCTCTACCGCTCAGACAACTGCCCTTAGCATGAAGCAAGGGAGTTTTATGCCGACAGATAGATCGCTGGATCTTGCAATAAACGGCAATGGGTGGTTTGGGGTCAAAAAAGCCGAGGATCCTACGCAAGTTTATTACACTAGAGCCGGTGATTTTTATACCGATGCCGAGGGCAATGTCACTAACGGTCAAGGTGATAAGCTAGTTGGAACATATAGCGGCAACATGACACTAAATAAAGATGGATCTGGTAGCGTAATGGCAAAGTCTGTGGCTCCTGCAAATTTTTTGACGGATGCCAACTCTCAGACAGAGCTCAAGCTTCCAAAATACCTCACCCATCCCGGTATTCCCGGAACCCCTGCCACTATGGCGTCTATACCGCCGTTTCAAATATCCGTTTTGGGCGGTTCGCCGACTGAGATAACATATGTTCTGCCAAAACAGACCACTCCAAAGCTAGAGATAGTGGATGCCTCCGGAACCGTTGTAAAGAGTCTGCCGCAATCTACGCAAAGTCAAGGCGAACATACGGCAAAGTGGGATGGAAGAGACGATAACGGCAATTTGGTAACCCCTGGAACATACACCGTTAATATAAACTATGTAGACAAGGCGGCAATTCCGACGATAGGGGTCGGCAATCTAAGCGGATATGAAATAGATTCAAACGGAATGGTTGTTGCCGCTTTTGACAATGGGCAGAGTCAGGTCGTAGCACAAATTCCACTTTTTCATTTTCAAAATGAACAAGGGCTTGAAAAAGTCGGAGATAGTGAATTTAGAAAAACTGACAATAGCGGAGAGGCTTTTTTTTATAAAAATGCAAACGGCACCGTCATACAGGGCGGGCAGATAGCTAGCAAAAATTTGGAAATGAGCAATGTTTCGGCAGCTGAGGCGATGACCCAGCTTATTATTACGGAAAAAGCGTATAGCGCAAATGCAAAAGTTGTGACCACGGCAGACCAGATGATACAAAAGGCAATAGCTCTCAAGAGGGGCTAATATAAAGTAAACAGTGGGTAAATGTTAAATAATCGGAATAATATTTGCTTTTTAAGAATAAAATCTAATTTAAGGATTAAGCCATGATGAGGTCACTTTGGAGCGGCGTGAGCGGACTCCAGGCACACCAAGTAGCGATGGATGTTGAGGGTAACAACATCGCCAATGTCAATACTGTAGGCTTTAAATACTCTAGAACAAACTTTGCGGATATGTTATCGCAAACATCAAAAATAGCAACGGCTCCGGCAGACCCGCTCGGCGGACGAAACTCGCTTCAAGTCGGTCTAGGCGCTACGGTGAGTAGCGTTACGCATATATTCTCGCAAGGCTCAAGACAGACTACGGATAAAACTACGGATGTTGCGATAGAGGGCGATGGCTTTTTTGTCGTTAGTCCGGATAACGGCATAACTTATAAGTATACGAGAGCCGGAGATTTTACTTTTGACGCATTCGGTAACTTTGTCGACAACAACGGTCTTGTTGTGCAAGGCTGGACGAAAGACGAAAATGACAAGATAGACTCTACTTTGCCGATAAAAAGTATACAGATAGACCCCGGCATGACGATACCGGCAAAAGGTACAGAGAATGTGACTCTAAGAGCAAACCTCGTATCAGGAAGCATTACAAACGAAATGAGCTCTATATATGCCCTAGATACCGACAGTGCTACGGTTGCAGACGCTACGGTAGCAAACGGCGCAAGCGTGTCCGGCGTAATGAATCAAAAGCCTGAGGATTTTGGAGCTCTGTTTAATGCCAGCGGTAAGGCGTATAATCTCCAAAACGGGCAAGGTCTTTGGGTAAGTTTTAAAAACTCATCTCTAGACTCAACATCGTCTATTGGAACCGTTACCCACGCCGGTATTACAACGGCAAATATGACCCTAAACGGAGTAACTATAGCCGGAAGCGTAAGCACGGATTCTACATCTACGGCGGCGGCTAATGCTTCGTCTTTGGCGACGCTCATTAATAGCTATACGGCTCAAACCGGCGTGACGGCGTCCGTGACTGGTACCCGTGTTACGCTAACAAATACAAATAGCGTCGACGGTGATAGTAAAAAAAATATTAGTTTTGTGGTAAACGGAACCGATGATACAGGCTTATCCAGCGGCAGTAGCGTAACGGCCTATAAGTATCAATATACCGCCAGCTCCGCAAATCCAGCGACGAATTCGCAATCGATAGGGGTGACCAAGAATTTCCATACCACCGAGGATTTGAGGTCGTATTTGCAGTGGCAGGCAAAGGCCACATCTTCTGGGGCTCTGGTTGCTATAGATTCGGACGGCAAATATACGGTGACAAATCAGACCGGACAGACGCTACTAATAGCTGTTACCTCAATAGATGGCGATGGTACCGTAAACCCTAGTCCATTGCTGACGCAGACCTTTAATGCAATTGAGGGAAGTTTGCCTACCGGTTCTGCCTCAAAAACATCGCAAGCAATTACTGCCGCCACGCATGCGTCAAGTATTGATATATTTGACTCGCTTGGCTCCAAGCATACGGTGACTTATGCCTTTAGAAAAGAGTCACAAACAACATGGTCATGGTCCGCAACGGTTCCAAGTCCCGCCGACATAGGGGGAACATCGCCAAATCAAAATGTGTATCAGGGCGGCACAGTCGTATTTAACTCAAACGGTTCACTCTCAAGCGTAAATCCGCAGAGCTTGTCTGTTACTTGGAATAACGGTTCTACGGCAAATCAGCAGATAAACCTAGCGTTCGGTACGCCTGGAGCATTTGACGGTCTGACGAGTTTTGACCAAAAATCCGCTACATCGCTAATTAGCCAAGATGGATATACGGGCGGGGATCTTGACGGTATCAGGATAGACCAAAACGGCGTACTCATCGGTAGTTTTACAAACGGAAGATCTCTTGGTCTTGCGCAAATATCGATGGCAAAATTTGCCAACAATGAAGGCTTGATGGCGGACGGCGGCAATTTATTTATCGCCAGTGCAAACAGCGGCGATCCGACGGTCGGTGCAGCGGCAAGCGGCGGCAGGGGTGCGGTATTCTCCTCTGCCTTGGAGATGAGTAATGTCGACTTATCAAAGAGTCTTACGCAGCTTATCGTCATCCAAAGGGGTTATCAAGCAAACTCCAAAACGATTACGACATCCGACCAGATGTTGCAAATTCTTCTAGGTCTTAAACAGTAAACAGTAAGAGGGGCTTTTGCCTCTCTTGTTTAGTACAACTCCCTATACAACTCCATCGCACTTCTATCGGAGAGCGAAGATATAAAATCCGCAACTACTCTATTTTTATTTGTATTTTCAAGTCTTGTTCTGTACTCGGGCGGCAACATATTCGGTTCACTTTCAAACGCCTTAAATAGCGCTTTTATGCACTGCTTCGCCAAATACATCTTGCGCATTATCGATTCGTGTCTGTATACTTTTTTATAAAGTAGTGCTTTTAGCTCTTTCATCTCGCTCCACGACTCTTCGCCAAAGCGGATAAGCTGCGTCTCCTCGGCCTCAAAACTACCGCATGCGGGAGTGTCGAAGGAGTCAAAAACCGATCTGTTTTTTGCGGAAAACTCTATGATATTTGAGATTAGTTCCGTGATGATGTGTGTGGTTAGCCTATGGCGAAAGAGCGGTTCGCTTCTATGCGTATTTTCATCCTCTTCTATTCGTCTGACTATTCTGCGAATGATGACGGACTCTTCTAGCTCCTCTATGCTAATTAGCTTATACCTGAGAGCGTCGTCTATATCTGCAGAGGTGTAGGCTATAGCGTCGGAGTTGTCTACGATTATCGCCTCAAAAGATGGGTGAAAGTCAAGCTTGAATATTTCGTCAAAAGACGCAGGTAAAAAGCTTTTTTTGTACGGTGCGGAGTGTTTTAGCACGCCCTCAAGCGTAGCAAAAGTGAGATTGAGCCCGTCGAACCCTTTGTATCTTTTTTCCAGCTTTGTAAGCACTCTGAAGGATTGGTAGTTGTGCTCAAAACCGTTAATACTTCCCGCATCTTTCAGACACTCGTCTAGCGTGTCGCCACCGATATGACCGAATGGCGTGTGTCCTATATCGTGGGCGAGGGCTATGGACTCTGCTAAAGATTCGTTTAGCCCTAGGTTTTTGGCGATGGTTCTGGATATTTGGCTAGCTTCAAGCGAGTGGGTGAGACGGGTGCGAAAGTAGTCGCCATCGGAGTTTAGAAATACCTGTGTCTTGTACTCCAGATTGCGAAACGAATGCGAGTGTATGATGCGGTCTCTATCCCTATCGTACGGGCTTCTAAAATCGTTGCTTGTCTCAAAAAACCTATCAAAGGGTCTCATTCGTTGATTTTTGCTTTTATCGTTTTGGCTAATGAGGCGCATTTGGATAGCTTCTCGGAGGCGCTTAGCGAATCTTCCAGTAGTATCTTCGTAAATGCACTCCCGACTATCACGCCGTCCGCGCCGTCCGCTCTCTCTTTTGCCGTGTTTTCGTTGACGCCGAAACCTACGAAGACTTTCGTATCGGTAACGCTTTTGACCTTTTGAAGTATCGGCGCTAGATTTTCGCTCTTATCCGCTCCCGTGATTCCGGCGAATGCTACGAGATAGATAAAGTCTTTTGAGGCTTTTGCTATTTTCTCTATCCTCTCATCTTTGTGTGTTACCGCCAAAAAAGAGATACTGGAGAGTCCGTTTGCCTCCATAATTGCGCCGTATTTTTGCCCCTCTTCAAACGGCAAATCCGGGATGATAAATCCCTTGACGCCTGAGTTTCCCGCCTTTTCACAGAAATTGCCAAAGCCGCCTGAGAAAAAAGAGTTGAAATACCCCATAAAATAAGACGGTATCTGCGGGCTAAGCGCTGAGGCTATCTCAAATGCGTCCACGGTTTTAAATCCCGCTTTGATGGCGGCAAGGCTCGCTTTTTCGATGAGCGTCCCGTCTGCCACAGGGTCTGAAAACGGTATACCAAGCTCCAGCCTATCGCTTCCAGCCTCTTTTAGGGCAAGCCCTAGCTCTTTTGTGAACCCCTTATCGGGAAATCCGCATGTTATAAAACTTACAAGTTCTTTCACTCTGTCCCCATTTTTTCATCTATTATTTCGGCTAACGCCCTTGCAAAATCCTCGCTGTCGTTCGGGCAGGAGACCACTCTATAATCTTCTATTTTTAGCTCCTCGGCAATCTCTCGATACTCGATGTCAAGCTCATACGCCGTCTCTACATTATCTACCGTGAAAGCTATCGGATAGACAAGCACTTTTTTGTTTGAGGCTGATATTTTGGTTAGCATATCGCCAAGAGAGGGTCCTATCCACTTCATCGGTCCTAGCTTGGACTGGTACGCCAGATGTGTTTTGCGAAAGTGAACGCCCTCAGAGTAGAGTAGCCCCTCAAGTATCTGCACATGCTCTTCTATCTCTTTTTCGTAGCTATCTCCGGCGTCTATTATTTTTTGCGGCAGAGAGTGTGCGCTAAACACGAGGTCAAAATCCTCCGCGTCTTCACCCGCAAGAGTCTCTTTAATTTTTTCTACGATGAGCTCGTTAAACGCTCTTTTTTTGTAAAATCTCTCTATCGTATGCACTTTTGGATGATATCCCATCTCAAGCGTGGCTTTATAAAAGTCCTCAATAGAAGATTTTGTCGTCGTGGTGGAGTAGTGCGGATACATCGGCAAAAGCACCACCTCCTGCACTTCATCCTCCATCATAGCCTTTACCACTTCTTTGGAAAAAGGCGGCACATACCGCATTGCGATATATACTTTCTCATCCATCAAGCTAGAGAGTTTCGCAGCCAGCTTTTCGGTAAGCGGCAAAAGCGGGGAGCTTCCGCCTATTAGCGCATAGTGGCTCTGCGCATTTTTTGTGCGGGTGAGTACTATTATCGTACCGATAAGCCAGCGAAGAGCGGAGCTTTTGACGGTTAGGATATTCGGGTCGGCGAACATATTTTTGAGAAAAGTACGCACTTCGCCTAGATTTGACGGGCCGCCCATATTGAGTAGTACAACAGATTTTTTCATTAAAACTTCAATATCTCCTTGGCTTGGGTCATATCTTTGTCGCCTCTACCTGATATGTTGACGATGACAAGCTTGCCCTTGATCTCCATTTTTTTGAGCTGCGCTACAGCGTGCGAGCTTTCAAATGCAGGGATAATCCCCTCTTTTTGGCTTAACCAGACAAAAGCCTCCAAAGCCTCTTCGTCCGTTATCGATTCGTATCTTGCCGCTTTACTCTCGTATAGGTAGGCGTGTTCGGGTCCGATACCGGGATAGTCGAGTCCCGCCGAGATGGAGTAAGCCTCTTCTATCTGTCCGTCTTCATCTTGCAGTAGGTAACTCATCTGTCCGTGAAGCACTCCGGCTCTGCCTTTTTGCAAGCTTGCGCCGTGTTCTTTTGTTTCAACGCCCATACCGCCCGCCTCTACACCTAGACAAGTCACCGTAGGCTCTTCCAAAAAGTGGCTGAAAAGCCCCATGGCGTTGCTTCCACCGCCGATACAAGCTATCGCATAGTCAGGCAGTCTACCCTCCAAACGAAGTATCTGCGCTTTGGCCTCATATCCTATAACTGCCTGAAAGTCTCGTACCATCAGCGGATACGGATGCGGTCCTGCCACTGTGCCTATCATGTAGTATGTATCTTTTGCGTTTGTGACCCAGTGCCTGATGGCGTCGTTCATAGCGTCTTTAAGCGTTTTTGAGCCTGATTCTACGGAGTGTACTTTTGCTCCAAGAAGCTTCATACGAAAGACATTTAGCTCTTGCCTTGCGACATCTTTTGCCCCCATAAACACTTCGCACTCTAGTCCAAATAGAGCGCAAGCCGTAGCCGTAGCCACGCCGTGTTGTCCCGCACCGGTCTCCGCTATCACTTTGGTTTTACCAAGTCTCTTTGCTACAAGTGCCTGCAAGATGACATTGTTTATCTTGTGGCTTCCGGTATGGTTGAGGTCTTCTCTTTTGAGGTAGATTTTTGCGCCTAGCTCCTGCGAGATATTGGAGGCGTATGTGAGAAGCGACGGGCGACCGACATACTCTTTGAGGTAATAATCCGCCTCTTTCCAAAACTCTTCGTCAAATCTTATTTTTTTATAGGCTTCGTCTAACTCTATTAGTATCGGCATTAGCGTCTCAGGCACAAACCTTCCGCCAAACTCTCCGAAATGCCCGCTCTCATCAGGGTCGAATTTGCTCTTTTTGGGAATATACATTCTTTGTTTCTCTTTGTTTTTGTTTTTATTTTACTTAAAGCCGTTTTAAAGCCTGCGATGAAACTGAATAGTAATAAATAAATTTTATAGTTGCATTTAATATTCGGAGACAAGATGGTAAGCGTAAGAAATATATTAGCAAACAAAAACCCGACATTTTTCAAGAGATACCCAAAATTCTTCACCGACTTTTCGACTCTGGCTCTTAGCAAACTACTAAGAGAGGGTGAAATTAACGATTTTTTGTCAAAAAACCAAGAGGCGGAGGGGTTTGACTTTATCGATGCGGTACTCGAAAAGCTGAACTTTAGCTACAAATTTTCCAGCCGCTCAAAAAGCAACATACCCTCATCCGGCAAGCTAATTATCATAGCAAACCATCCGCTAGGGGCGCTAGACGCCCTCAGTCTTATCCGTTTTGTGCGTGAAGTGCGAAGCGATGTGAAGGTGGTCGCAAACGATATATTGATGAGCGTACCGAATCTTCAAAGTCTGCTTTTGGGTCTAGATATAACCAAAAAAAGTTCAGTGAGAGCCGACATGAAAGCTATTTTGGCGGCTCTTAAAAACGAAGAGGCGGTTATCATCTTTCCAGCAGGAGAGGTAAGCCGTGCAAGACCTGCGGGTGTGAGGGATACAAACTGGGAGAGCGGATTTTTGTTTTTGGCGGAGAAGTCCAAGGCTCCAGTGCTTCCCGTGTTTATAAAAGCCAAAAACTCTTTTGCATTTTATGCCGCTTCAACTGTCTACAAACCGCTTGGAATGCTGCTTTTGCCCACCGAAATGATGAGGCAAAGAGGTAAAAGTCTTGAATTTATCGTGGGAGAGACGATACCTGCGCTCAACATTACCGGACTTAAAATCTCAAAAGAACACAAAATCAAGCTTGTCAGAAAACATCTGTACTCCGTGGCAAAAGGCAAAAGAGGAGTATTTGAGACGGAGCGAAATGTGGCGCATCCTGAGGAGCGAAAAGACATAAGAGACGAGCTGGCTTCATCTGAGCTTTTGGGGCGCACGGCGGATGACAAGATGATATATCTATACGACTACGCCAAAAAATCTACCATCTTAAAAGAGGTAGGGCGCCTACGAGAGATGACCTTTCGTAAAGTCGGAGAGGGTACGGGAAGGCAAAGAGATACCGACGAGTATGACAAATACTATCGCCATATCGTACTGTGGGACGATAAAGAACTTGAGGTCGTTGGCGCATACCGTGTAGGGCAAGGGCGTGAGATATATGATATTTTCGGTGCAAGCGGTTTTTATACAAACTCTCTTTTTAGTTTTTCGCCTGATTTTGACGAGTTTTTGCCGCATTCTATCGAGCTTGGGCGAAGCTTTGTGCAGTCCAAATACTGGGGCAGCCGTGCGCTTGATTATCTCTGGTACGGTATCGGCGCATACCTCAAAAAACATCAGTTCGTAAAATATATGTTCGGTCCCGTGAGTCTCTCAAACAGTTATCCCGATGAGGCGAAAAAACTACTTATCTATTTTTATTCACGCTATTTTCCGGCTCCAAAAAAGTATGCGACATCCAAAAATCCGTTTGTAATGTCACGCCTTGAAGAGGAGGAGTTTGCTTCATATTTTTCTTTTGAAAGTTATGAAGAGGATTTCAGAAAGCTCAAAAATCTTCTAAAAAACTACGGTTGCGTAGTGCCGGTACTCTTCAAACAGTACTCGGAGTTGTGTGAAAAAGGCGGTGTTTATTTTAGCGATTTTGGAGTTGACCCTGAGTTTGGGGATTGTGTGGACGGCTTCATTATCGTAGAAATAGACAAAATTCTTCCTGCAAAACGGGAGAGATACATGGGAAATCTAAATTAAGGAGTTAATATGAAATGTTATCTATGCCAAAGCACTAAAAATCTAAGCAAATACAGCGTGGATAGTTCTACGATATTCGTATGTCAAGATTGCGAAGAGGAGCTCTTAATCGAAAACCACATAGAGCTTGAAGACAAAATATGCGAAAAACCGATATTCAGCGAAGAAAACAGCGCCTTAGCCTACGCTTGTGCGTAAAGCCGTTAAGACGCCCTTTGCTCGTTTGCGAGGCGACTTAGGTATCTTTGCTTTCTTAGCTTCTTGTCGTCTTTTGAAAGTTTGCAGAGGTTTGTTCCCGCCTCGTACATCATAGAACCGTTAAGTAGCGAATAGACCCGCCTTTTTGAGTCACCGAAAACCACCTCTACGGTTTCTTTATCCAATATTACTTTTTTGACGCCGTTGTACTCGGTAAGCGAAATTCTTAGGATTTTTGTCTCATTTTTGTAGATTTGAAGAAAGCTGTTTGTAGTTTTGTAGCTGATTTCACACTCGTTCATTTGCCGCCGCTCCTGCCGTGTTTAAAACACTTTATATTACTTCAATGCTTCTAAAATAGCAAGATTTATTCCACACACAAAAAGGATTTGTTAAATAGACAAAATATATCCTGAGGCGTAGACGCTTTTTATGTATCTTTGTTTGATACCGTCGTCGCCTAGTTTTTTTCTAAGGTTTTTGATATGGTAGTCAAGTCCTCGCCCGCCGGTGGGTAGATAGACAATCTCTTCAAAAGAGGCTCTGGGGACAACGCTATTTTTGCTTTTGTAGAGCAAAAACAAGACATCATGCTCAAGCGATGTCAAAAGTAGAGCTCCATTATTAAAGAAAAATTGCTGTTTTTTTTCATCGTACTCTATTGCTTTTTTGGGCTCTTTTTCTATCGGCAGTCCACTTTTAAGCCTTGCAAGGGACCACATTCTGGCTATCAACTCTTTGGCGTTGTATGGTTTTGTCAGATAGTCGTTGGCTCCAAAATGAAAAGCCTGTAGCTTGGTTGCCATGTCGGAGTAAGCGGATATGACTATGACCGGTGTATTGCCGGACTCTCTGATAGACCTAATCGCCTCAAAACCGTGAAAATCAGGTAGATTTAGATCTAGTAAGACAATATCGAATCTCTCAAGTTTGATTTTTGCGACGGCATCGACCACAAGCTCGCACCAAGTAGCCTCAAAACCAGAGTCCTCAATGATCTCTACCGTTAGCCTTGCGCTCTCTATCTCATCTTCAACAACCAAAACTTTCATACCGCCCCCCTTTTTTTTGCCGCCTAAACTTACAATTCTTACAATTCTTACATTCTACTTAAATTCTTCTTCCATTTGGCAGGTAACATTGCGATAAATGTTTGGTTAACGCAGTTTTTGAATTTAAGGAGGGATGGATGGAAACGATTAGGGATGAAATCAAAGCGATGGCTTCAAAGCTAACACTCTTGTATGTTGAAGATTTGGACGAGACAAGAGATATTTGTAAAAATATGCTTGATGATATTTTTTATAGAGTATATATCGCAGAAAATGGGCGCAGGGCTCTTGAGTCGTATCGTATACACGCTCCAAATATCATCATAACCGATATTGTAATGCCCTCAATGAGCGGAATTGAGATGATTCAGGAGATTAGGAGCGTTGACGACAAAACGCCCATCGTAGTCGTATCGGCTTATCCGCAGTTAGAGTATCTGAAGGGCGACAGAAGGTATGTGGATGCTTATATGACAAAACCTTTCAATATCAACCAACTGCTTAATTTGGTACTTCCAAAAATTTTGGACAAAGCTCTATACAAAATACAACTATAAGGATTTTTTGTGATAAAGGCATTGATAGTCGCTCTTTTGGTTACTGCTACATTTGCACACCAAGGTGCGCACGACAAAAATAAGACTGTTTTTACGAATGAAGAAATCGAATATATAAAAAACAAAAAAACGGTAGTGGCATGCTATGGAGTGGATACATTCCCGTATGCTGACTCAATCGACGGCACGATGGTGGGCATAGCAAGCGATATACAAGAGCTCTTAGCCAAAAAAACGGGGTTGAGATTTGTCAACAAGCCCTATTCACCTCGGGTAGATGCGCTGGAGGAGTTGCAGCGGCTAGGGTGTGAGATGCTTATGATTCATGTGTACAAACTCCACCCCTACACAAAGCTTTACGAAGATACGGATTCGTTTATCTCTGATCATTTGGTGCTAATCACAAAAAACGATATTGCATACATACAAGATGTCCCAAAGCTAGAGGGCAAAACTGTAGCTGTTCCATATGCCTCATACAAAAAATGGCTCGGCAAAGTAGCGCCAAATCTAAATGTAGTCGTATTTACGGATACAAAAAAGATGGCGCAAAGCATCAAAAGCGGCAAGTATTTTGGCGTCGTCGAGCTCTCCAGAGCCGCCAACCATCTCATACAGACATTTGGGGACGGAACGCTAAAAGTAAACACAAGAGTGTGCAACGACTGCATTATAAAAGGCTCTAGCTCCACCGTAAAAAGCGACCCCCTCTTGCATTCGATTATCCAAAAAAGCTACAGCTCCATACCCAAAGGGGAGCTTGAATCAATAATAAAAAAGTGGGAGATACCGACATATACGGTAAAGACGGACTACAAAAAGCTTTGGGTTATCGTCTTGTTTTTTACCGCTTTGACTATTGTTATTGTCGGCTGGCTTATGTCCACCAAAAGAGCAAATAAAAATCTCAGAATGATTTTGGACTCCGCACAGGAGATAATGGCGTTCTCTACCGACAAAAAAATAGTGGAAATCAACAATCAAGGGGTGTCGCTACTAGGATACACAAACAAAAAAGAGATAATCGGCATGAAGGTGTGCGACATCGTAGACCCGTCGTATCGTGAACTTGTAAGCGGGAGAATGCAAGAGAATTATCAAGAGATTTATGAGGTGAGGCTCAAAAGAAAAGACGGCTCTACCTTCCCCGTATTGGTTAGAGGCACCAATTTTGGCAACAACAAGAGACTCTCTTGCGCTATGGATATCAGCAGTATCAAAGCTTATCAAGAAGAGCTACAAAAGGCAAACTCAAACCTTCAAACAAGAATTGACGAAGCGGTAAAGAAAAATGAAGAGCAGCAGGCTTTGATGTTTCATCAGTCTCGCCATGCCCAGATGGGCGAAATGATAAGCATGATAGCGCACCAGTGGAGACAACCGCTAAATACGCTCTCGCTATATGTCCAAAACATAACAAACAAATTTTACAACGGCAAGCTTGAACGAGAAGTGATGGAGCATTTTGATATCGGGGCTTCCAAGCAGATAGAGCAGATGTCAAAAACAATAGATGATTTTAGGGATTTTTTTAAAAATGAGAAAGAAAAAAGTCATTTTGAGTTGAGAAGCTATATTCTAAATCATATAGATATCTTAAAGCCAATGCTCTCAAAAGCAAATATAGTATTAAATCATGAGCTAGAGTCCGGTATTTTTGTGACAACATACAAAAATGAGCTCGGGCAAGCCGTATTAAATATCCTAATCAACGCAATAGATGCGCTCGGCGAATCAAGCAAACCGGATAAAAAGATAGAGCTAAGGCTATATACGGCGGAGCAAATCATATTTTCAATCGAAGATAGCGCAGGGGGAATACCGCAAGAGATGATCTCCCAAATCTTTGACCCGTATTTTTCGACCAAATCCGACAAAAACGGAACAGGTCTGGGGCTATACATCTCAAAAATAATCATACAAGACAACATAAAAGGTACACTAAGCGTAGAAAATACGGATATGGGGGCAAAGTTTGTTATAGCCCTTAACAAGGCAGGTAAAGAGTAGATGCAAAACTTCAAAAATTATACGATACTTATAGTAGATGACGACAAAACGGCAAATGAGTCGCTAAAAAATGTGTTTTTGAGGCTGGGTTACTCTATCTTATCCGCTCACAACGGAGAAGAGGCGATAGAGCTTTTGGCTTCAAATAGAGTGGAACTAGCAATAGTAGATATCGAGATGCCAAAAATGAATGGAATAGAGCTGTTAAGAGCCATAAAAAAAGAGCCGAAGACAAGCTCTATCGCCGTTTTGGTCTTGTCTGCCCATAGTGACAACGATATAGTGACGCAGGCGTATGAGATAGGCGCCGCAGATTTTGTCAGAAAGCCGTGCGTAATCGAAGAGCTCATCCAGAAGGTGTTTTTTTGGACCGACTACATACAGCAGAGATTTGATGCCCTCCATAACGGCAAAATACTTTACGAGTACAAAAAAGCGATAGACAACAGCACAATTATCTCAAAAACCGACAAAAACGGGATAATAACCTATACAAACGACAAGTTTTGCAAAATATCCGGCTACAGCAAAGATGAGCTCATAGGAAAACCGCAGAGCATGATTCGTCATCCGGATATGCCAAAAGAGGCGTTTTCGCATCTATGGACAACTATACTCTCCGGCAATGTGTGGTCAGGGGTGGTAAAAAACAAGAGAAAAAACGGTAGTTCGTATGTCGTACACTCTACCATTTCGCCAATTCTCGATGAAAACGGCGAGATTGTGGAGTTTATCGGAGTAAGACACGACATAACGGAGATTGAAACCGTCAAAGAGGAGCTCCAAAACAGACTCGGCGGAACCGAACGAAATCTACAAGAGACGCTTGAGGTAACCGCCCAATATGAAAATGTCATAGATGAGGCGAATATGACGATAAAGACAACCCCTGAGGGCATTATTATATTTGCCAACGAGAAGTTTTGCGAGGTATCCGGATATTTGCTGGGCGAACTAGTCGGAAATACGCACAAAATCATAGAGCATGAGGATACGACAAAAGGGGAGATAAAAGCGCTTTGGCGGACTCTCAAAGCCGCAAAAACATACAAAGGAGTGATAAAAAACAAGAAAAAAGACGGTTCTGTTTTTTGGATAGATACGCTTATTAAGCCTATTTTTGTAGATGGCGAACTAGTAGAATATCTACAAGTGGCGACCGATATCACGCAGATAATATCGCTACAAAGCGAGCTTGAAGATACGCAGCAAGAGCTGGTTTACAGGATGGGTGAAATAGGCGAGCAGCGCAATGAAGAGACGGGGCAACATGTAAAAAGAGTCGCCGAATACTCAAGACTACTTGCAAAGAAATACGGTTTAAGTCATGAGGATTGCGAACTTATCTTTGCCGCATCCCCAATGCACGACATAGGCAAAGTGGCAATATCCGACAAAATACTCCTAAAGCCCGGTCCGCTAGATGCCAAAGAGTTTGAGATCATAAAAACACATGCGAGTATAGGCGAAAAACTATTTGCAAACTCAAAGAGAAAACTGCTCCAAACAGCGGCGATAATAGCAGGGCAACACCACGAAAAATACAACGGCAAAGGGTATCCAAAAGGCTTGATTGCAGACGAGATACACATATTTGGCAGGATTGTGGCTATAACGGATGTTTTTGATGCCCTTGGTGCCGATAGGGTCTACAAAAAAGGGTGGAGCGTAGAGCAGATAGTAGAGCTCCTAAGACGAGAGAGAGGCGAACAGTTTGACCCGCTGCTGATAGATATTTTTTTAACCAATCTAGGGGAGTTTGTGGCGATAAAAGAAAAGTATTCAGATTGACAAAATATCCATTTCGTCGAAGTTTTGTCATATTGAAGGTTTATAATGGAGGCTACACAACTATGGAGCTTTGATTTGACCTTCAAATCCGTCTTTATCTCCGATATTCACCTCGGCACTAACGATTGCCAAGCCGAAAAACTGCTTGATTTTATCAAAGATATGGAGTGTGAAAATCTATTCTTGGTCGGCGACATTATCGACGGTTGGGAACTAAAGCGCTCTTTTAAATGGAAACAAAGCCACTCCGATGTACTCCAAAAACTGCTTAGAAAAGCTCGCAAAGGTACCAAGGTCTACTACATACTAGGCAATCACGACGATTTTTTGGAGGCTTTTTTGCCTATAGCGATGGGCGAAAATATGAGCGTGCACAGAGAGATGCGCTATGTGGGGGTCAACGGCAAAGAGTATTTGGTGACTCACGGCGATTTGTTCGATGCCGTTACGATGACAAAAAAATGGCTTGCGCTTATCGGGGATAAGAGTTATCTGTTTTTGTTAAAAGTCAATCATCCCCTCAATTTTGTTAGAAGAAAAATGGGTATGGGGCATTGGTCGCTCTCCAAATACATGAAAAAAAATGTCAAAAAAGCGGTCAGTTATATATGCGATTTTGAGCAGATACTATCGGGATATGCGCTCCAAAAAGGGGCTGGCGGCGTAATATGCGGACACATACACGAAGCAGAGATAAAAAATATAGGGAATGTAGAGTACCTAAATTGCGGCGACTGGGTAGAGTCTTGTACGGCGATAGTGGAGCACTTTGACGGAAGATTTGAGGTGTATGATGCGACTCGTTAAGCTCTCCCTCATCTTCTACAAGGGCAAAGGCACGGCGGCGGACAAAATCATCCGTTTTTGGACAAAAAGCCCGATTTCACACTCTGAGATAGAGACGCTGGGGGGCTACTACTGCTCAAATGATATGAAAACCAGAGTACTAAGGCTAAAAAAGATTTTGCCAAAAAACGATGATTGGGAGGTATGTCGCATAGTGCTTCCGCTTGAAGTCGCTAGAAGACTCCACGCCTATCAGCTACAAAAATGCGGCACCAAATACGACTGGGAGGGGATATTCTTCTCGCAGCTCTTCAAATTTGGGTACAGCGCAAAAAGCAGATGGTTTTGCTCAAAAAGCAATCTGGATGACATGCAAACGGCGATAAAAATAATGAAAAGCGAAAACAGAAGCGGGAGATATGATATGTTTTTAAAAATTTACGAGCCGTTTGCTTCGCATACTCCGCAAAGCGTCTCGCCCGCTACACTCCACTCGCTCGCAAAAGAGTGTGAAAAGAGCCTACGAAAC
>DIZY01000024.1 GCA_002428055.1 Helicobacteraceae bacterium UBA6016 | reverse complement strand
GGATACGGCTGTAAGACTACCGGATATACAAACGGTATTTGCAGTTGACAATATAGATAAGGAATCAGCCCTACTTGAAGGTTTATCGCTTGAGGCGGGGAGCGTAAATCCAAGTTCAAAATTTTGCGGAGTAATAGCATCTTCTTTGGGGATAACTAACTACAAAATAGACGGCTATGACACATCAAATAATATCTTAGCCATAGATGTGTCCGCAAAATACGCAAATTTGGAAGATTTTAAACTTCAAAATATCGCCATACAAGGTGCAAACTCAATAAAAAACGGATACGAAAACGGAAAAATGTTTTACTATCTAATCATTCCAAACAGCCAAAAAACGCTTGAATTTGAATACTTTGACAAAAACAAAGCAAATATGCAAACAGTATCAGTTGCGCTAGATCTGTCAAAAATAGAGGATACGGTAAGCACACAAACCGATCTTCAGCCGAAAAATTCTGATAAAGCTCTATATGTTTTTTTAACCGTTGCCGTTATAGCAACGATACTGTATGGAATATATTATTTTAGAAGAGAAAAAATATTTTTGTTTTTGATTGTTGCTACCGTGGTAGCAGGAGTACTGTTTTTGTTTATTCCGAATGAGCAAGTAAAAATCAAAAAAAATGCGGTCGTCTACCTGTTGCCGACCGAAAACTCCACGCCGTTTTTTAAAGCGGAAGCAGATATGCCGGTGGAAAAACTAAAAGAGAGTGAAGGCTACATCAAAGTAAAACTAAATGACGGAAAAATAGGCTGGGTAAAAGGAGATAATATTGTCAGCAATTAGACTTTATATAAAAGCTATTTTGGGCGGGCTTTGGCTTGCTTTTTTTATACCGATACTGTATTTGACGGGCGATAAAAATAAGGGACCTAGGACATTCTTATCAAAATGGATGCTCAAAATTTTTATGGTTACCCCAAAAATAACAGGCAAGCCCGACGACGAAACGGGGATTTTTCTGCTCAACCATCAAAGCATTATAGATATTGTCGCCATAGAAGCCACTACGACTCCAAATCTATGTTGGATAGCCAAAGAGGAGCTTTTTGGGATACCGCTTTTCGGGCATCTCTTCAAATCTTGCAAAATGATTTCGGTAGATAGAGAGAACAAACAGGGATTAATCAAGCTCATCAAAGATGCGAAAGACGCTAGAGATAAAGGCAGACCGCTTGTTATGTTTCCGGAGGGAACGAGAGGCAAAGATAATGAGATGTTAGAGTTTAAAGCCGGAGCAAAACTAATAGCGGACAAACTAGGCTTAAAAGTACAGCCTGTGGTTTTGATAGATTCCGCAAACCTTATGGACACGAAGTTCTCCGGCGGCTCAAAAGGCGGGGTGCTGGAGATAATATATCTGGACTCTTTCATACCGGAAGGAAAAGAGTGGCTTGTCGAAACTAGAGCAAAAATGCAAGCCGTACTGGATGAGGCGAGAGCTAAAGCCTAACTATCCTATCCGAACACCACTCGGCAAGCCCCAAATCGTGCGTAATAATAAGAAGCCCTCGCCCATTCGAGGCTTCTATCAGCGTCTTCATCACCTCTAGCTGAACGATATTATCAAGAGCCGATGTCGGTTCATCCGCAAGTATTAAATCCGGTTTCATCATTAAAGCTCGAAAAATAGAGCATCTTTGAAGCTGTCCGCCGCTAAGCTCGTACGGTTTTTTATCAAGTAGCTCTGGGCTAAGCATAAGCGTATTTTCTAGCATCCCCATATCTAGCTCACAGCTCACGACATCAAGTATCTGGTTTTTGATAGAGTAGCTATTATGAAACGAGCTATACGGGTCTTGAAAAACAAATGAGATGCTTTTTGACTCAATACTTCCTCTGAGCGGTTTTTTAAATCCGGCAATGAGGTCAAAAAGCGTACTTTTGCCCTTCCCGCTTTTGCCCACTATCGATACTATTTCACCCTCTTTTAACTCCAGATTGAAGCCATCAAAAAGTAGAGAGTTTTTGGCATATCCAAAGCCTAAATCGCTAATTTTGAGTACGCTTTGCCTCATTCCCTGATTTGACCGTTTCCGAGTATCTTGTATTTGTATGTCGTAAGGTCGTTAACCCCCATCGGCCCCCTAGAGTGCAACTTGTTTGTTGAGATACCGACTTCCGCCCCAAAGCCAAACTCTCCGCCGTCTGTGAACCTAGTAGAGGCGTTGACATAGACGCAAGCCGAATCAACTGCATTTAGGAAAAACTCTGCATTTTTGTAGTTTTCTGTGATTATCGCATCACTATGACCCGAGCCGTATTTTGCTATATGTGCCGTCGCCGCCTCTACACCATTTACTACTTTGATATTTAGGATATTATCCGCATATTCGACATAAAAATCCTCCTCGCTAGCCGCCTCTACGCCGATAACAGCAAGAGTCTGCACACATCCTTTTAGTTTTGTGGAGTGCTTTTCAAACTCTGATTTTATGAGAGGGAGAGCCGTCTTTGCGATGGCGGTATCGACGAGAAGCGTCTCCATTGAGTTACATACGCCGGGGCGTTGTACTTTTGCATTTACAAGTATCTTTAGAGCCGAACCTATATCGGCGCTCTCATCAAGATAGATGTTACAAACACCCTTGTCGTGCTTGACCACGGGAACGGTGGCATTGTCACACACGCTTCTTATGAGCGATTCGCCACCTCTTGGGATGATTAGGTCTACGAATTTGTCCATTTTGACAAGCTTCATCACCCCTTCCCTGCTAGAATCCGGTAGCATCGAAATAATATCTTTCGAGAGTCCCGACTGCTCAAGCACCCCTCTTAGTATGTCGGCAATGGCAAAATTGGAGTTTACCGCCTCTTTGCCGCCTTTTAGCACCGCCACATTTCCGCTTTTAAAGCATAAAGCCGCCGTATCGGATGTTACATTCGGTCTTGATTCGTATATGACGCCGACTACCCCTATCGGAATGCTGACTTTTTGGATATTTAATCCGTTTGGTAGCGTCCAACCCTCTATCGTCCGCCCTAGCGGGTCTCTAAGCGAGGCTATCGTTTCAATAGACTCCGCCATAGCGTTGATGCGCTTTTCATCCAAAAGCAGTCTATCAAGCATAGCGCTAGAAAGCCCAGCCCCTCTTGCATATTCCATATCCTTGGCGTTAGCCTCCAAAATAGCTCCATGCTCGCTCCTTAGCGCTTTTGCCATCTCAAGAAGCGTATCGTTTCTGAGTCTCCCCGATGTTTGCGAAAGTTCCGCACAAGCCGCTTTTGCCCTTTGTAAATACTCTTGCAACTTTTTTACCTTTATCTGCTACTTTTGCGGTTAGTTTAACAAAGCGGCGCTAAATAAAAAGCGTTTTTAAAAGTTTCACAAAGTATAATCTTGCTCCACACATATTTCACACAAGGGCGTGTAAAATCGTACTTGTAAATTAAATCAAAAGGATCTACGATGAAAAAAGTTCTACTTTCTCTTGCATTCGCTGGCTGCGCACTTCTTGCTGCTGACGGCAAAGCTATTTTTGATGGTCAATGTAAATCTTGCCACGGCGCTGACGGTAAAATGAAAGCTCTTGGTAAATCTGCTCCAGTTGCTGGCATGAAAGCTGCTGATGTTGAAAAAGACCTTGCTGGTTACAAAGCAGGAACTCTTAACAAACACGGAATGGGCGCTGCAATGAAGGGCAACGCTGCAAAACTTTCTGACGCTGATGCAAAAGCTGTTTCAGCTTACATAGCTACTCTTAAATAATTTCCCTCCCTCGCTTCGGCGAGGGTTTTTACCCCCATTTACTCACTCCTTAAT
>DIZY01000059.1:21008-22002 GCA_002428055.1 Helicobacteraceae bacterium UBA6016 | reverse complement strand
ATTTTTCAAGAAAAAGGTTATATCGAAAGCTACAAAGTAGTTGAAGAGGGAACTAAGAAAAAAATTAACGTTGTTTTAAAATACACTCAAAGCGGGCGACCGGTCATAAGCGAAATTACGAGAATTTCTAAACCGGGTAGAAGAATATATAAGCCTTGCGCTCAAATTAAAAAATTCAAAAACGGCTACGGAACAATCGTTGTATCAACATCAAAAGGTGTTCTTGATAACGACAGCGCGCATAAAATGGGTGTTGGCGGCGAAGTTCTTTGCAGCATTTGGTGAGGTAGAATATGTCAAGAGTTGGAAAAGAACCAATCGTACTTCCAAAAGGTATTGAAGCTAGCGTTGTCGATGGCGTGTTAACAGTTAAAAGCTCTAAAGATACAAAAACTTTGGATACTTTGAGCAGAGTAGATATGGAAGTAGCCGAAGGTAAAATAGTATTTAGTTTAAAAGGCGAAACAAAGCAAGATAGAGCTTTTTGGGGAACCTATAGGGCTCTTGCTAACAATATAGTCGTAGGTCTTGATAAAGGTTTTGAAAAGAAACTTGAAATCAACGGCGTTGGTTATAGAGCCGCCGTAAATGGCGGCAAGCTTGAAATGGCGCTTGGCTTTTCTCATCCTGTTATTTTTGAAATTCCAACCGGAATTGAGATGGCTGTTGAGAAAAATGTTATTAGTATTAAAGGCGCGGATAGACAACAAGTGGGTCAAGTCGCGGCCGTAATTAGAGAGTTTAGACCACCGGAGCCGTATAAAGGCAAAGGCGTGAAATATGTAGATGAGACTATCCGCAGAAAAGCGGGCAAGACTTCTAAGAAATAGGAATAGTCTATGAGTAAAGCGCTAAAACTTAAAACAAGAAGAAGAGAGAAGGCTAAACTAAAAATTAGAGCTAGAATCTCTGGAACCGAGCTGAGACCTAGAGTCACTGTTTTTAAATCAAACAAATATTTTTACGCGCAAGCGATAGACGACGTAAAAGGCGT
>DIZY01000059.1:17591-20963 GCA_002428055.1 Helicobacteraceae bacterium UBA6016 | reverse complement strand
ATCGCTCAAACGCTAGCCGACGCTCTAAAAGCCGCCAAGATAGAATCTGTAGTTTTTGATAGAAACGGCTATCTTTACCATGGCGTTATAGCGGCTTTTGCCGACGCGTTAAGAGAAAACGGAATAAGTTTTTAAGGGTCAATGATGGAAATAAATAGAGAAGAATTTGAAGAAGTCGTTGTAAATATCGGCAGGGTAACAAAGGTTGTAAAGGGCGGTAGAAGATTTAGATTTAACGCTCTAATGGTTGTAGGAAATAAAAAAGGGCAAGTAGGATACGGATTTGGTAAAGCCAAAGAGGTTCCTGACGCTATTAAAAAAGCGGTAGAAGACGCGTTTAAAAACCTTGTTCAAATAGAACTAAAAGGCACAACGATCGCTCATGACATCGAAGTGAAATATAATGCGAGCAAAATTATACTTAGACCCGCAAACGAAGGTACAGGCGTTAAAGCCGGCGGAGCCGCTAGACCTGTTCTTGAGCTTGCGGGAATAAGAGACATATTGTCTAAGCAGCTAGGTTCTACTAACCCTTCAAATGTGGTTAGAGCGACTATTAAAGCGCTTACGGCCATAAAGGAATAAAAAAATGGCTCTAGAAAATCTAACGCCTGCCGTTGGCAGTACTCACAGTAAAAAAAGAGTTGGTAGAGGTCAAGGAAGCGGTATGGGTAAAACCGCCACTAGAGGCGGCAAAGGTCAAACCGCTAGAAGTGGTTATACAGCAAAAAGAGGCTTCGAGGGCGGACAACAACCACTCCAAAGAAGGTTGCCAAAAATCGGCTTTAACAGCAATGTTACAAAGCCATACGTAATTAATGCAGATAGAATTGAAGCTATAAGCTCTCTTAGCGAAATAACGCTAGAGAGTATTAAAAGCGTAATGAGTTTGCCAAACTACGTAGAAAAAGTTAAGCTGATTGGTCTTAAAGCCAAGGAACTTGCTTCTAAAATTAAAGACGAAGCAGTACTAACCAGCGGCAAAGTCAATGGATAAAAGTCTAGTTAATAAAATTTTTATTACGCTAGGCTTCTTGCTGGCATATAGGATATTAGCCTATGTGCCCGTACCTGGCGTAAATATAGAAGTTGTCAAAGAGTTTTTTGACGCCAATTCGGCGAACGCTCTAGGTCTCTTCAATATGTTTAGCGGGAACGCACTCGAAAGACTAAGCATTATCTCTCTCGGCATCATGCCTTACATCACTGCATCAATCATTATGGAACTCCTCGCTGCAACTTTCCCGGAACTCGGAAAAATGAAAAAAGAACGAGACGGTATGGTTAAGTATATGCAGATAATCAGATATGCGACTATTGCTATAACGCTTGTACAAGCTATTGGCGTCTCCGCAGGACTGCAGAGTCTTACGGGAAGAGCCGGTGAGAGTGCAATATCGATAGATCATTCGCTATTTGTAGGCATATCTGCTATATCTATGCTTGCGGGAACCATGATGCTTATGTGGATAGGTGAACAGATAACGCAAAGAGGCATCGGAAACGGCATTAGTCTTATTATTTTTGCTGGTATCGTGTCTGCGATTCCAAGTGCAATCGGACATACCGTGACTTTGGTAAACACCGGCGAAATGCACTTTTTAACGCTTGTAGCGATAGCTTCTCTCATTGTTTTAACCGTAGGCGCAGTTATTTATGTGGAACTGGCGGAGAGAAGAATCCCCGTTTCATATCAAAGAAAAACACTTATGGCTAATCATAATAAAAGAATAATGAACTATATTCCGATTAAGCTAAACCTTAGCGGCGTTATTCCTCCGATATTTGCATCTGCAATATTAATGTTTCCCTCAACTGTTATGCAGGCAAGCACAAACCCTTGGGTTATTGCGGTCAGGGATTTTATTCATCCGCAAGGTTATGCCTTTAACTTTATTACATTTATTTTTGTTATATTTTTTGCATATTTTTATGCCTCAATCGCATTCAACGCAAAAGATATTTCAGAAAATCTAAAAAGACAGGGCGGTTTCATTCCTGGCGTTAGGCCTGGTGAGCATTCGGCAGAGTTTCTAAACGAAATTGCCAGCCGCTTAACTCTTTTTGGCGCTTTGTATTTGGGTCTTATAACGACTCTGCCTTGGCTTCTTGTAAAAGCAATGGGTGTTCCGTTTTATTTTGGCGGCACAGCTGTTCTTATTGTTGTTCAGGTTGCGCTTGATACGATGAGAAAAATAGAGGCTCAGGTATACACCGGTAAATATCAAACTCTTAGTGCGGTCGGACTCTAATACGGTATGGCTATCCATATAAGAAACAAAAATGATATAGATGGTTTACGCCAAGCAAATAAGATAGCCGCAGAGGCTATCTTATTTGCAAAGGGTTTGGTAAAACCGGGAGTAAGTACAAAATTTATTTCCGAAGAGACCGAGAAGTTTATAGTCTCAAAAGGAGCAAGAGCCTCTTTTAAAGGGCTTTACGGCTTTCCGGAGGCTATATGCATCTCGGTCAACGAGGTGATAATTCACGGTATTCCGAATAATACTCTATTAAAAGACGGCGATATCGTCGGCATTGATATAGGTACGGAACTAAACGGATGGTATGGCGATACTGCCGTTACAGTGCCAGTGTCTAGCGTATCCAAAAAAGACGAAGAGCTTATAGCTTGCGCCAAAGATGCGCTAGATTTTGCAATTTCTGCTATTAAAGATGGAATGAGGTTTAAAGAACTTAGCCGCTTAATAGAAGATTTCATAGAAAAAAAAGGCTACAAGCCATTAAGAAATTTTTGCGGACACGGCATAGGCAGAAGTCCGCATGAAGAACCATCCATACTAAATTATCTAGAAGGCAATGCTTCGCAAGGTCCGAAGATAAAAAACGGAATGGTTTTTTGTATAGAGCCGATGATCTGTCAAAAAGATGGAGAGTCTGCACTGCTTGAAGATAAATGGGGCGTAGTATCAAAGGACGGACTTCGAGGTAGCCATTATGAGCACACCATTGCGGTAGTGAACGGCAGAGCCGAAGTTTTGTCAAGAATTTAGGGAGAAATATATATGGCAAAAGACGATGTCATCGAGATTGACGGAGTGGTTGTTGAGGCGTTGCCGAATGCAACATTTAGAGTAGAGCTTGAAAACGGGCACATAATACTCGGTCATATAGCCGGTAAAATGAGAATGCACTATATCAAAATTTTGCCGGGCGACAAGGTTAAGGTGGAGCTTACTCCCTACAGTCTTGACAAAGGTAGAATTACTTTTAGGTATAAGTAAGTAAGTTTTTACTTTAAAAGTGATAGAATTCGGTTCTTTTTTCCGTTTATAAGCTTTTGAAGCAAGTAACATAATAGGTTTTAATACAATTAAGGAGCGTTTTTATGAAAGTAGCACCGTCGGTTAA
>DIZY01000059.1:13019-17562 GCA_002428055.1 Helicobacteraceae bacterium UBA6016 | reverse complement strand
AACCCAAAACACAAACAAAGACAAGGATAATTAAATGGCAAGGATTGCAGGTGTTGACCTTCCTAAGAAAAAAAGACTTGAGTTTGCTTTAACGTATATCTATGGGATTGGTCATGCAAAATCCCTTGAGATACTAGCGGCTACAGGCATATCTATCGATAAAAGAGTCCACGAGCTAACTGAAAATGAAGCTGCGGCTCTAAGAAAAGAGATCCAAGAAAACTACATGGTTGAAGGTGATCTTAGAAAGAAAGTATCTATGGATATAAAAGGTCTTATGGATCTTGGTAGCTTCAGAGGACTTAGACATAGAAAAGGTCTTCCGGTTAGAGGTCAGAGAACAAAAACTAATGCTAGAACTAGAAAAGGTAAAAGAAAAACCGTAGGTTCTAAGTCTAAGTAAGGCGTAATTAAAGGAAAGCAAAGATGGCAGCAAAAAGAAAAATTAAGAAAAAAGTAGTCAAAAAAAATATTGCTAGAGGCATAATACACATTGTAGCCTCTTTCAACAACACACTTGTAACAGTCAGCGATGAAATGGGTAATGCCATTTGCTGGTCAAGTGCGGGAAGCCTGGGCTTTAAAGGTAGTAAAAAAGCTACCCCTTTCGCCGCTCAACAAGCAGTTGAGGATGCGATTACAAAAGCAAAAGAACACGGATTAAAAGAGCTAGGTATAAAAATACAAGGTCCTGGTAACGGTAGAGAGATGGCTGTAAAAGCCGTTGGTAATAGAACTGATATAAGAGTTGTTTACCTAAAAGATGTTACTCCGCTTCCGCATAACGGATGCAGACCTCCAAAAAGAAGAAGGGTGTAAGGAATAAATTATGGCAAGATATACAGGACCAGTTGAGAAACTAGAAAGAAGACTAGGCGTTTGCCTTGATCTTAAAGGCGAAAGAAGACTTGCGGGCAAATCTGCTCTTGATAAAAGACCTTACGCTCCCGGCCAACACGGACAAAGAAAAACAAAAGTAAGCGAGTTCGGTACTCAACTTAGAGAAAAACAAAAAGTAAAATTTATGTACGGTATGTCTGAAAAACAGACAAGAAGAGTTTACGACGAGGCTTCAAGAGCTCAAGGTAACGCAGGTGAAAACTTTATCAAACTTCTTGAAAGAAGACTTGATAATGTAGTGTACAGAATGGGTATGGCTACAACAAGAAGATTTGCTAGACAACTAGTAAACCACGGACACATACTTGTTGACGGCAAAAAAGTAGGTATTCCTTCTTATAGAGTAAAACCGGGTCAAAAAATAGAAGTTTGCGAAAAATCTAGAACTAACCCGCAAATCATAAGAGCAATGGAACTTACTAATCAAACAGGTATATCTGTATGGGTTGATGTGGATAAAGAAAAACTTTTCGGTATATTCACTAGAGTTCCGGAGAGAAGCGAAGTAGCAATTCCGGTTGATGAAAGACTTATCATCGAATTCTACTCAAAATAATAGGGTGGCTTAAAGCATGAAGAAAATAAAAGTATCACCTTTGATTCCAAGTAGCATAGAGGTTGAGAGTAAAGACAAGAACTCTGCTAAAATCTCTATATTTCCTTTTGAGACTGGATATGCTATTACGATAGCTCATCCGCTCAAAAGACTTCTTCTGAGTTCAAGCGTAGGGTGTGCTCCGACTGCTGTTAAAATAGAGGGAGTTACTCACGAGTTTGACTATGTTAGAGGGATGCTTGAAGATGTGACCGAGTTTATTTTAAATCTAAAAAATATTAGATTTAAAATTAAAACAGATGCGAAAAGAGTAGTTGTTAACTACTCTTTTTCCGGACACAGAGAGATAAAAGGCGTAGACCTAGATAATGATGAGGTTGAAGTAGTAAGCGGAGATTTGCATCTTGCAACTATTAACGATGACGCTGTTTTGAATTTTAGCATTGTTATTGAAAAAGGTATGGGATATGTACCGAGCGAAGAGATAAGAGATTTGACCGAAGCGAATTATATACCGCTTGACGCATATTTTATGCCTGTAACAAAAGCTGTTTACGATATAGAGAATATGCTTGTCGAAGATAATCCTAATTACGAAAAACTAATTTTTACTATCGCAACCGATGGTCAAACAGAGGCTGAGGCTGTCTTTAGAGAAGCTGTAAAGACTCTATATGAGCAACTGAGTATCTTTAATAAAGAGTTGGCAATTTCTACCGGAATTCCAATGTCTGCGACTGTTGCCAAAAATGAAAACGACGGCGAACTGAAAAAACTTCTTATAAGCGTAGATGATCTTAATCTCTCTGCAAGAAGCCACAACTGCCTTACAAGGGCATCGGTAAAATATCTAGGCGATTTAGTTCTCATGAATGAAAAAGAGCTTGCCGAGGTAAGAAATCTAGGTAAAAAATCTCTAGATGAGATAAAAGAAAAAATGGAAGAGATGGGTTATCCAGTCGGCACCGAACTTCCTGAAGAGCTTTTAGGCGCACTAAAAGCCAAGCTAGCACAACTAAAGGATAGATAATGAGACATAGAGTAGCACATAGAAAACTCGGTAGAACATCGTCTCACAGACTTGCTCTACTAAAAAACTTGTCAATTTCACTTATACAATATGAGAAAATAGAAACAACTTTGCCTAAAGCAAAAGAGTTGAAGCCATATTTTGACAAGCTTGTAACAAAAGCAAAAAAAGGCGACCTAAACGCTCACAGAGCTGTTTTTGCGCTTTTGCAAGATAAAGAGTCTACAAAAAAACTAATGAATGAGCTTCTTCCTGCGTTCTCAAGCAGAACAAGCGGCTATACAAGCATAGTAAAAACAAGACAAAGAAGAGGGGATGCTGCAGAGATGGCAATCCTTTCAATTATCAGAGACTAAAATTAAGCACAATTGACCGCCTTTTGGCGGTCAACTCCAACTTCGTTAAACGACTTTTAAGCGCTAAACAAATACATTACATCAAAAACTTAACAAGGTTTTCCAAATGTCTATTCCCTTTACAGATGAAGAGCTACTTCCAGCAGTAGAGAGATGTATCTTAAAAATTGAGCCTATGCTTGCACTCGACGGCGGTAGCATAAAACTTGTTGCCATAAAAGACCATATAGTCTATGTACAGCTTCAAGGCGCTTGCGTTGGATGTCCTAGTAGCGCCAATACGCTTAAGTACGGCGTAGAAAAAAAAATTAAAGAAGATATTCATCAAGAGCTTTCAGTTGTGAATGTGCCGATAGGCGCAGAGATTCAGTTGGATGAATTTATCGAGGGTTTGCAAAACAGAAGATGAGAAAAAGAGTTTATAAAAAACATTTGGAAATGGCAGAGAGATTTTTTGTATCTAAAGAGTACGAAAAAGCGCTCTTCCACTACTCTTTGGCTAGAGCCGAAGACCAGAGTAGTCAAGATGTTAGAGTCGGTATTTTGCTTTGCGATATGGCATACGAGATGGAGAGTGAGGCTCACTCGCTGTTTGATTATTATGTTATTGCCAAAAAAGAGAGTGCGGAAAATGCTGCAGAGTTGTTGGAAAAAATTATATTCTCTATAGATGGTGCGCTTAGCGCTACGGCGGAGATATTGATGCCTGCCATTAAGGATAGGGTTGATTATGAAAACGCTATCTCTTATGAGGATTTTCAAAATATTGTTAAAGAGAGAGGTGAGTTTAGGCGCGCATTTGAGGATATTATGTTTTCTACGAGGGTTATCATTTCCGAGAAAAAAGATTTTATAAGCTTTTTGGATAGCCTCGTTACAAACGGTTTTAACGATATGGCGCTCAACTATCTAGAGAGCGCAAGCAGTATTTTCCCTTCTAATAAAAAAATTAGGGATTTGTTTGACAAATTAAATCAGAAAGAGTCCCTTGAAGCTAAAACTCCCAAAAAATTGTAATCTATCCGCAGGCTACATTAGCGACAACTCTGCAGAGTGTGATGCAAATAGCGCATTTTTGATTACCCCGCTCTCTGCTAAGTATATAGATGATGCAAAATCTAAAGGCGTTACTGTTTTTGTCGGGGCTAATGAGCTAAAAGATATTTTTGACCTCTCTTCTATAAAAATCATAGGTCTTACCGGCACAAACGGCAAGACCACGACCGCTGCCGCAATCTATTCACTACTGCTTGATAGCGGTAAAAGAGTTGCACTGCAAGGCACTAGGGGATTTTTTATTAACGATAAAAGAGTTGAAGAGAAATCACTCACGACTCCGATGCAACTTCATATTTTTGCCAATATTCTTATGTCAATTGATGAGGGGTGCGAATATTTTGTAATGGAAGTAAGCTCTCACGCTATTGCTCAAAAGCGTATTGAGGGACTTATCTTTGCGTTAAAAATTATTACAAATATTACCCAGGATCATCTAGATTTCCATAAAACATTTGAGAACTATCGAGATACAAAAAATGAGTTTTTATCGGATGAGACTCCAAAACTTATCAATATAGACGACAACAATATAGTATTTAATTCGAAAAATGCAAAAACATACGGTCTAGAAAAAAATGCCGACTATAAGGTTGGCGCTTACTCGCTAAATGAGGGAATTTTTGCCGTAGTTGAAAACGGCGG
>DIZY01000059.1:12768-12946 GCA_002428055.1 Helicobacteraceae bacterium UBA6016 | reverse complement strand
AATATGCGAAAATGTCGAAAACTTTGGCGGTGTAGGCGGAAGAATGGAGATGGTAAGCGCCTCTCCGTTTGTGGTTGTGGATTTTGCCCATACGCCGGACGGAATAGCAAAGGTGCTAGAGGCGCTTGGCGGCTCCAAAATCACAGTGGTTTTTGGCGCAGGCGGCGACAGAGATGCT
>DIZY01000059.1:0-12719 GCA_002428055.1 Helicobacteraceae bacterium UBA6016 | reverse complement strand
AATCCAAGAAGCGAAAATCCATCTCTTATTATCGAAGATATTTTAGCGGGTATTGAGGAGAGGTCAAAAGTTAGCGTTGTAGAAGATAGATATGAGGCTATCAAAAAAGCGATAACAGAACAACAAGAGGGCGAAATAGTTGCAATACTCGGCAAAGGCGATGAGACAACTCAAATATTCAAAGATAGCAGCATTCACTTTGATGACCGCGAGGTTGCAAGAGAAATTTTGCAACAAAAAATACAACTGTCTAATATTTAAGACTTATTTTATCCTATTTAAAAACTTTCTTTAGTAAAATATACAAAATTAATTTGAGGAGAGAGTTATGGCAGGTATTCCACAACCAGCGTTTTATCTATTTATGTGTCAGGTTGAAAGACCTGAAGGATTTCCAAAAGGCTCTTGCATCAAACCGCACAACAGAGACATTTTCCAGTATCTTAGTGAGGCTCTGATGAGAAGTGGAGTGATAGGTACGGTAGTTCCTGTTCAAAGCGGCTGTCAAAACAGATGCAATATGGGTCCAGTAATGATGGTAGAGCCTGGACACACAATGTATGTCGGACTCACTAAAGAAAAAATTGATAAAATTATAAAAGAACATATCATTGGCGGAAGCGTAGTGGAAGAGTTTGTGATACCAAAAGAGATGTGGGCGGACGCTATTAGTCCTGAACAGATGAGAAAAATGGCTGGAGTTAGTTAAAGATTATGCGAATGGAAATGCTTTACTCGAAAATTCATAGGGCAACTGTCACAGATGCAAACCTGAACTATGTGGGTTCTATCACGATAGACAGAGAGCTTATGGATGCCGCAAAAATGAGAGTGGGGCAAAAAGTGGAGATACTAAACATCAACAACGGTGAGCGGTTTTCCACTTATGTGATAGAGGGCGAAAGAGGCAAAAGAGATATGTGTCTCAACGGCGCTGCAGCTAGAAAAGTGCATGTAGGCGACAAGATAATCGTAGTCGCATACGCCTCTTTTGACGAAGAGGAGCTAAAAAATTATGCTCCTACAATAGTCATCGTGGATGACAAAAATGATATAGCCCAAATCGGAAGCGGTCTTTAATGTTTGAAGGCTTTGATATGTCAAAACTAGGCGGCATGATAGAGGAAGCCCAAAAAAAAGCTAAAGAGATGGAAGAAAAAAGCTCCTCTCTAAGCTTTACCGCAAAAAGCGGTGGCGGTATGGTGAGCGCGACCGTAAGCGGCAAATTTGAAGTATTGGATGTTAGTATTGACGACTCTCTTCTTGAAGACAAGGAGTCGCTTCAGATACTTCTTATGAGTGCGCTAAATGACGCAATAAAATCAGCCGTAGAAAATCAAAAAAACGAAGCTATGTCTATGCTCGGTGGTTTCAATCCATTTGCAAAAAACGGTTAATAGCCGTTATGCTAAAAGATTTTGAAGAGTACCTCCAAAATAACCCAATCAAAGTAAACTCTTTTCACCCCTTTTTTGAAGACTCCATCAATAAAATGCTGGGTGTTGGAGGAAAAAGGTTTCGTCCGTTGCTATTGCTGTCGGTCGTAAAAGCAGTTGACGATAGATTGCTTCAAAATGCGTATGACGCCGCTTTGGCGGTAGAGTGCCTGCATACATACTCTCTTATACACGATGACCTGCCGTGTATGGACGACTCACCGCTTAGACGAGGTCATCCTACTTTGCATACGATATTTGGAGATGCTGCGGCCGTACTTGCGGGAGATGCTCTAAATACGCACGCCTTCCATCTTCTCTCAAACGCTAAACTCTCGGATAAAACAAAAATAGAGCTCATAAAAATACTCAGTCGTGACGGCGGCACATACGGAATGGTGCTTGGGCAGGCGATAGATCTATTTTTTGAGCAAAAAAAACTTTCATTAGATGAGTTAAAATTTTTGCATATCCATAAGACTGCAAAACTAATAGCTGCTTCTCTTGCTATGGGTGCTGTTATTGCAGATGCAAAAACTGATTTGGTGGAAAAGCTGTATGATTTTGGTATCAAACTTGGACTTTTTTTTCAGGTCAGAGACGACCTTCTTGACGCTCTATCAAGTGAGGAAAAAGAGGGCAAAAAGGTACAAAGCGACGGTGCAAAAAATAGTTTTGTTAATCTGCTCGGAGTTGATGGCGCAAAAAGCGAATTTGAGAGTTTAAAAATTCAGCTATCGGCAACGATAGATGAATTTGAGCCGAAACTTTCAACTGCGCTTTTTACCGTGTGTGATAGATATTTTGTTGAAGTTACTAAATAACAGATATTTTTCTGCCGCTTTATGCGGCTAGCTTTAGCGGCTCAGCGCCTAGCGTAGGCTGGTTCGGCTTTGCCGGAGCAGGCGTGCTTATAATATTTTAAAGAAGATTTTTAACAACAGGAGAATTAAGAAGATGCCGGGAACTAATATGCTAAAAAAAATGTCGGATACAATAAAATTTTTGGCTTGCGATATGGTGCAAGCTGCCAACTCGGGACACCCCGGAATGCCGATGGGGCTTTCGGATATTATGAGCGTTTTTAACTCGTTTTACAAGCATAATCCGTCAAATCCAAAATGGCTAAATAGAGACAGAGTTGTATTTTCTGGTGGTCACGGAAGCTCTCTTATCTACTCTCTTCTGCACCTTTGGGGATACAAAGTTTCACTTGATGACCTCAAAAACTTCAGACAACTCGGCTCGAAAACTCCGGGACACCCTGAGTATGGACATACCGACGGTATAGAGGTGACTACGGGACCTCTAGGTCAAGGGTTTGCCAATGCGGTAGGTTTTGCGTTTGCTTCCAAATATGCGGCGCACCTGCTCAATACCCCGACAGCAAAAGTAATAGATCACAAAGTGTACTGTTTTTGCGGTGACGGCGACCTTGAAGAGGGTGTTAGCTACGAAGCGGCTAGCCTTGCGGGACACCATTCTCTTGAAAACTTGGTCATTGTATATGACAGCAACAATATTACGATAGAGGGTGAGGCAACTATTGCACTTTCCGAGAATATTAGAGGCAGATTTGAGTCTCAGGGCTGGAGTGTACTTGAGATAGACGGACACGACTATACGCAGATAGAAAATGCATTTAGCGAAGCTGTAAGCGGCAAGTCAGGCAAACCGACGCTAATAGTCGCAAAAACAAAAATCGCAAAAGGCTCCGCTACGATGGAGGGGTCACACCATACGCACGGAGCGCCCCTGGGTGAAGATGAGATAAAAGCTTCCAAAAATGCGGTCGGATTTGATGCAGAGGCAAAATTTAACATCCCAGAAGATGTACTAATCAGATTTAGATGTGCAAAAGAAAAAGGGGAGCTTGAAGAGAAGATTTGGAACAAAATGCTTCTTGAACTGCCTGAACGAGAGAAAAACGACTATTTGACGGCTCTTTTAAATCCTGATTTTGCAGATGTGGCATACCCAGAGTTTGAAATAGGCGCAAAAGTAGCGACAAGAGATTCAAACGGCAAAATCCTAAATGCAATAGCAAAAGCATATCCAGGTTTTATCGGCGGAAGCGCAGACCTCTCTCCTTCAAACAAAACAGAGTTAAACGGACTCGGCGATTTCCCGAGAGGCAGAAATATCAGATTCGGTATTCGTGAGCACGCGATGGGCGCTATGACAAACGCTATCTCTCTTTACGGCTTGTTTAGACCATTTTGCTCTACATTCTTCGTGTTCTCCGACTATTTGAAACCTGCCATCAGGGTAGCGGCGCTTATGGGCGCAAAAGAGTATTTCGTATTTACGCATGATAGTATCGGTGTCGGCGAAGACGGTCCTACGCATCAGCCAATCGAGCACCTAAGCGCGCTTAGAGCTGTGCCAAATCTATATACATTCAGACCGTGCGACGCAAACGAAAATATAACGGCATGGCAAACAGCCCTAAATCTAAATGCGCCAAGCGTATTCGTATGCTCCAGACAAGGACTTGAAGTTCTTGAAATTAGCAAAAATGCGGATATTTCAAAAGGCGCATACAAAGTTGTAGAAAAACCAAACGCTACGCTAACTTTCATGGCAAGCGGTAGTGAAGTGCATACGGCTATAGCTGCGGCAAAACTGCTAGAAAATGACGGCGTGGCGACAAATGTCGTGAGCACTCCATGCTTGGATTTGTTTGTAGAGGCGGGCAAGGAGTACCAATCTGCGCTTCTTGGCAACACAAAAGTACTTGCAGTAGAGGCTGCGAGTGGGCAAGAGTGGTATAGATTTGCCGATGATGTGGTCTGTATGGAGAGCTTCGGGGCCAGCGGTAAAGACTCTGCGCTGTTTAAACAATTTGGTTTTACTGCGGAGAATGTTGCAAGCAGAGCTAAAGCTTTGCTCTCGTAACACTTTAGCAAACAAAGTTTTGTTACAATCTTGCAAATTACCTAAAAGGGGGAGACAATGGCTTTAAAAGTTGCAATTAATGGTTTCGGAAGAATCGGTAGATGTGTGGCTAGAGTGATAGCCAATAGAAACGACATAGAGCTTGTAGCGATAAATGACCTTGCGGACATCGAGGAGCTGGCGTATCTAATGAGATACGACACTATCCACGGCAGATTTAATCAAGCCGTAGCGGTGGATAACGGCAATCTAGTTATCGGCGGCAAAACGGTAAAAGTATTTAGCGAAAAAGACCCTACGGCTCTAAAATTTGCGGATGCAGGCGCTGAAATCATGCTTGAGTGTACGGGACTTTTCCTAGAGCAAGACAAAGTACAGTGCCACCTAGACAACGGTATCAAAAAAGTAATTTTCTCCGCTCCGGCAAAAGACAACACGCCTACATTTGTACTAGGCGTCAATGACAGCGCATATAACGGTGAAAAAATCATCTCAAACGCATCTTGTACGACAAACTGCCTCGCTCCGATGGTAAAAGTGCTTGACGATGCGTTTGGTATCGAAAACGGGTTGATGACTACCATCCACTCATACACAAACGACCAAGCGATTCTTGACATCATCCACAAAAAAGAGAGAAGAAGAGGAAGAGCTGGTGCGGCCAACATTATCCCTACGACTACGGGTGCGGCAAAAGCTATCGGTCTAGTGCTTCCACACCTAAAAGGCAAGCTAGACGGCCTATCCGTGAGAGTTCCGACTCCGGATGTATCTATGACGGATTTAAGCGCAACACTCAAAAGACCTGCCACGGTAGAAGAGGTAAACGAGCTATTTAGAGCCGCAGCAAAAGGCGCTTTCAAAGATATAATCACCGTAGATGACGAAAAAAGAGTATCTATGGACTTTAGAACAGATCCATCAAGCTGTATTTTCGTGACAGACACGACAAAAGTAATCGGTAACACGCTAAAAGTAATGGCATGGTACGACAACGAGTGGGGTTATTCAAACAGACTTGTCGATATGGCTGTTAGAATAGGTGCATAAAGAGAGGAGTAGGGTTTTCCTACTCCATCTCCATCTCCTGAAAAGCTACGATTATGTTCTTCGGATTTTCATCCCACAAAGCCGCATTTTTAAATTCACTCATATCTACTGCTTTTGTTATGCCGTCAAGCTCTACGCCTTTATCAAGCGCCGATTTAACCCCGTTTCTTAGCTTTGTCATATACGAGAGTGCAAAGTCGTAAGATTCTCTGCCGATTGTTTTGCCGTGGCCGCCTATAATATGCGTAAATTCAAGCTTGCCTATCTCTCTTAGCGCCTCCATAGAGCCTTTGACGCTGCCGTCTCTTATTGGCACTATCATTTGGCTATAAGCTATATCTCCGGCGATGACTATTTTTGCTGATGGGTAATAGATCGCGATGTCGGCCGCTGTGTGGGCTTTTTTGGATGGCTTAAATACGGTAAGTTCGCCCTGTTTGGCTTTTATCGTAATATTTTTATCTATGTACTCATCCGGCAGAGTGACTACGCTTTTTCCCCATGCCTCTTTAGAAACCGCCATTTCGTAACTACTAAACCGTTCAGGTATGCGCTCGTATGCCTCTTTGATTTTTGCGTCGCCTATGATTTTGATTTTGCGCTCACGGTAGTATGCATTGCCGCCTAGGTGGTCATTGTGGTAGTGAGTATTTATAACGAGCGTTATTTTTTTGCCAAACTCTTTTTCTACTGCTGTTGCGGCTTCTTTGGCGTAAATGTATGTTGGTCCGGTATCGATAGCCAAAATACCGTCTTCAAGCTCTATATAGCAGCTATTTACTATGTTACCGTTATTTTTTGTATCAGGTGCGCCGGGTTCGCCAAATATACAGTAGACGCCATTTTCAACCTTGAGGGGCTTGACATCATAGCTAAATCCGAAAAGCCACACCGAAAATGTTAGACAAAAAAATAGTTTTTTCACTGGTTGCTCCAAATATAATTTTTATTTATTTTATATCTGAAAAGTAAAATTGCCGTAAAATTAAATCCCCTGCTTTATCATTGCGTCGGCTACTCGTCTAAAGCCGGCGATATTGGCTCCTATCTTGAGATTTTTTTTATCTCCAGACTCTACTGCCGCCTCTTTGCACTCAATAAATATATTTTGCATGATATTTTTTAGTTTTGCATCTATCTCTGTATGCGTGGATTGTAAAAACAGTGCATCTTGTCCCATCTCGAGACCGCTTACCGCTACCCCTCCGGCATTTGCCGCTTTGGATGGCGCATACAAAACCCCCGCATTTATCAAAAAGTCGGCAGCCTCGTTTGTTAGCGGCATATTGGCGCCTTCTACGACAGCCTTAACGCCGTTTGCGAGCATTGTTTTAGCACCTTCCATCTCCACTTCATTCTGCGTGGCGCAAAAAAAGGCATAATCGCACGGTACCTCTGTAATTTTTATACCTCCATATGAGCCTTTGCCGTATGATGCCAGCGAAGCTCTGTTTAGCTCTTTAATCTGCTTGATTTTTTCTAAATCTATGCCGCCATTATCCAATAGAACGCCGCCCCTGTCAGAGCAAGCGACGACTTTTGCGCCTAGTTCTATTAGCTTTTCCATCGCGTATATTGCCACATTCCCGCTACCGCTGACTATACAGGTTTTGCCATCAAGCCCTAATCCATGGTTTACCAGCATTGCTTGCGCAAAGTATACGGCTCCGTGCCCCGTTGCCTCTCGTCTGCCGTAGCTTCCGCCAAAAAGCGGAGATTTGCCGGTTAGTGCGCCGTCGAATAGCCCCGTAATCTTCTTGTATTCACCAAACATATAGCCGATTTCTCTCTCGCCTACACCGATGTCACCCGCCGGTATATCGCTATGCGCCCCTATATGCGGAGTAAGCGCTCTAATGAAGGCTTGACAAAATCTCATAATCTCTCTATCGGATTTGTCTTTTGGGTCAAAATCAGACCCGCCTTTTGCACCGCCTAGCATCAACCCGGTAAGAGAGTTTTTGAACGCCTGTTCAAAACCTAGGAATTTAAGCGTGGAGAGGTTGACTTCCTTTTCAAACCTCAGTCCACCCTTGTATGGCCCAAGTGCGGAGCTAAATTGCACTCTAATGCCGCGGTTTATCTCTATTTCGCCGTTATCTTTTTCCCACACAATGCGAAATTTGATTATTTTTTCCGGTTCCGATATGCGCTCTAGAATTTTGTATTGTTCGTATTTTGGTTCTCTCTCAAGTAGCGGAAATATAGAGCCAAAAACTTCGCTAACGGCTTGTAAAAATTCCGGTTGATGCGGGTATTTTGCATTCAGGTCGTCTAAAACTTTTTTGAGGTACATCTGGTAGCCTTTTTTATTTGAAGGATACTGCCTGTGCGTTTAAATTTTAATACATTGGGCTGTTGTACAACAAACTCTTGACTTAAAAGTTTTGCAAATTTTTTAACATTAATTAACTTTTCTGATAAAACAAAAGACACTACAATTATAAAAGCAGGGATTAACAATGATATTTTGGAATATTTATTTTTGGCTGAGAGTTGCTGGAGTCGTTTGACACCAGCATTGCACCCAACGGCGAGGCTGTACACAGTAGGCACTATATGGATGGTAGCGACATACTACCTCAGCAAGTTCTACGGACAATGCCGCCGATCCCCAACCCTCTCCCAAAACCGCCGCTCACACCTCTCTTCTTTTCAAATTTTGATACAACAATAACAAATAGCGATATTGACCTTTTTTTGCTCAAAGATGAACTAAAGCCTATGCTATAGGCATAGGCTTTGATATATTGTCTGCGCCGAGTAGTTTCTTGAATGAGAGGGAAGACTACTTCTATAAAGTCGATATTTTGCAAAACGGAAAGGTGCTATATGAACGAAACAGCGGCTAGAGAGTGGTCGGTTAAGCCGTGGCATCATCATCTGCGCCAATTTCAATATTCCGGTTGAGGAGATAAAAGCCAGATAGGATAGTCTACCCGTTTTGCTCTACCTCGCCCTCTGCTTTTGCCGCAGCTTTTTGCTCTTTTTTGAGAGCTTTGCACTCCTCTTTTGAAGCGGCTGCCTCTGTCTCTATCTCAAACCATCTATCGTTCATGCCCTTGTCATCGGTCGGAGGCGTGAGCTCATCGCACTGACTAAGAGCCTCTGCTTTGTCCGGGCATGCTCTGACGCACTCGCCGCAGTAGATGCAAAGATAAGGGTTGTAGTTGTAGGTAAACTCAAAGTTGCTTCTATCTTGCGTAAAAAGTATCGCTCCGGGAGGGCATACGACCTCACAGTTTAGGCAGAAAATGCACTTTTCTACATCGTACAGTATCAGCCCTCTCGCTTCTTTGTTTTTTGGGCTCTGCTCAAACGGATAGTCTATGGTGGCGGGGCGGCTAAAAAGGTTTGTTATTGCATTTATTATTGATTTTATCATCTTCTTACCTCGCCGTGCATGATAGGCATGGGTCAAACGAGGCTATTATCGCTGGAACATCGGCATAGTTTTGACCTTTGAGCGCCTCTATCATTCCCGGTACGGAGCCGAATGTTGGGGTCTTGATACGCACTCTATCCAAATACTGCCCCTTGGAAGCTTTGAGGTAATAAAAACACTCGCCTCTAGGCGCTTCGACTCTCATATAGCTCTCCCCCTCCGGTGTTCCGCGCACCTTTGCCGCTATATCGCCTTCAGGCATACCGTTAAGCGCCGCTTCGATGAGCCGTATACTTTCAAAAATCTCTTTTAGCCTGACCATATTTCTAGCGTGTATATCGCCACCCTCCATCACTATGCTCTTAAATCCCAGTTCGGAGTACGGTAAATAATCAGATTCGTTTCGTACATCAAAGTCTACTCCGCTAGCCCTGGCAAGAGGTCCTAGGACTGAACGGCCAAGGGCGCTCTCTTTTGTGATGATGCCAACCCCTTTGTATTTGAGCGACAGGCTCCAGTTGTTGAGAAATAGCTCTTCAATTTCGGCTACTTTTTGCTTGAGAAGCGCTAGTTTGGCTCGCATAGAGCCTTCTATTTCGGCGCTTATGTCTTTATTTACTCCGCCGATTGAGACATAGTCGAACTGTACACGGTTGCCGGTCATCGTCTCTTGTGCCTCCATCACCAGCTCTCTATCCTTCATCGTTCTCATAAATAACGCCTCAAAACCCGCATTTTCGGCGGTATGGGCAAGACAGAGAAGATGAGAGTGGACGCGGTCTAACTCGTTTGCTATTAGGCGCAGGTATGAAGCTTTTTTGGGCACCTCTATATCCAGTAGCTCCTCGCAAGCAAGAGTATAGCAGGTGGAGTGAATGATGGCGCAAAGTCCGCAGACACGGGCGACGACATAGCCGACTTGCTTGAACTTAAATTTTGTCGTACAGGCAAGCTCCACGCCTCTATGCACATAACCTACATCTGCCTCCACCCCGATAATCTTCTCATTTTCACATTCAAAGCTAAAACGGACCGGCTCTAGTAGTGCGATATGTTGGCTTCCCAGCGGGATATTTATTGTTTTGCTCATCTTTTTATCCTTAGCGGATTTTCTAGCCCGTCCACTTCTATGAACATTCCTTTGACGCTTCCCTCAAAGTTTGCCCCCATAAGGTCTTTTAGCTCGCCCTCGTATAGCCTAGCGGTCGGTAGCATATCTGATACGCTTGGCAGGGTATCATCCGCAGGGGCTTTGGCATACAGCACTCTCCACTCATCCTTTGCGCCTATCTTCGTAAAAGACCACTGGATTTCAAGCTCACCCTCTTCAAACAATCCGTTAATGCAGACAAAGTGCCAAACGGCAGGGTCGTAAAACTCTTTGATTTTCTCTTGTATTTCGCTCATTTGTACGAGCTCTTTTGTCGCTTTCATATTGTGCCCGCCATTTTGGTTTTGTCTGTTTGCCCATCCGTCTCGTTGATTTCGCCGAGTAGTTTTTTTGGCTTCTCTATTTCTTTTGTTTTTTGTTCGAGTATTCCTAGGGCTTTTGCTACGCCGTCTATTATCTGCTCAGGGTGTGGGGCGCAACCGCCGACATAGACATCGACAGGGATATATCTATCTATTCCGTCTTCGACATTGTACATTCCACGAAACACGCCGCCCGTGCTCGTGCATGAGCCGCACGCTACGACGACTTTTGGTTCGGGTATTTGTGAGTATAGTTCGACTAGTCTCTCGCGGCTTCTTTTGGTGACAGGTCCCGTGACTAGGAAGATGTCGGATTGCTTTGGATTGCCCGTGTTTTTGACCCCTAGTCTCTCAAGGTCGTATTTTGGGGCAAGGCAAGCTAGGATTTCTATATCGCAACCGTTGCAACTTCCGGCGTTGTAGTGCAGGAGCCACGGTGATTTTTTGCGGAATTTTTTTAAAAACTCTTTTATCATGATAGTACGCCCAGTATTATGTTGAATGCGGCAAGCGTGAACGCTACCGAGTATACGATACGCACCATATCCGCATATTTGACCCTAGCTGTGGAGTTGTCAACGAGTAAAACCGCAAAAAACGCCACAACCGCAAGCACGGCTCCAAGGGCGAAGTTTGACCCGCCGAACAAAAACACGAGGGTAAAGACAAATAGCATATCAAGCCATTTTGCCGTATAGACCGCCTCGTAGAAGATACCGGAAAACTCGATTTCCGCTCCGCCCACTATCTCTTGATGCGCCTCTGCGGCGTCAAAAGGAGATTTTTTGAGTAGCCCCGGAAGTACGACGAGAAGAGCCAAAAAGCCTATAAATGATGCGGTTAGCGTAGAGCCGCTATTGACAATCTTTGAGACCTCAAAGCTTCCCGTATGCAGATAAAAAGCTATCGCCGTAAGGATAAGCACAGGCTCAAGAGCGGCTATTGCGATAAGCTCTCTTGTGGAGCCAATCCTGCTATATGTAGACTTCGCCGAGTAGCCCGCCACGATGAGAAGCGAAGTTGAGAGCAGGTGGAAAAATATCGCCACCAAGAGGTCACCGCCGAAAAACAGTACAGAAAGGGCGACCCATGCCGCTAAAAAGTGCATCACACCCATGAAGGCGTGGTAAGAGTGAAGTATCATCGGTCGTTTGTCGGTTAGCTTGAAGAGGTCGTAAAAAGGCTGCAAGATGGGCGGTCCCATGCGTGACTGCATTCTTGCCTTTAGTTTTCTCTCAATACCGTAAAGTAGTCCGCCCAAAACAGGGGCAAAAATAGTTAGTAGCCAGCTCATATGTTTAACGCTCCTACTATGATGATTGCGGCAAATAGTGTTGCGCCGATAATATTTGCGGTTTTTTCTATATTTTTTGCGGGGTCAAAGTAGAATGAATAGGCATTTGCAACAATTTTCTCCCCGCATGCGTACGGTTTTGCCCTATCTACGCCTTTTAACTTGATTTTGGCGGCAAGGAGAGGAGCGATGCCTAGAAGTAAAAACGCCGCAAATATATGCCAAAACTCCAGCGTTCCAAAAGGCAGGACAATGCCCCAAAAATTGCCTTTAATAGGTACGGCGGCAGAGGCTACGAATGCGGCATTTTCTTTGAAGAAGCCACCTATCACCGGAGAGACAAAAAGAGCAAAAAAGAGCAAAAAGACGCCGAGTATAAACGGAGCCGTCAGATACGAGGAGTCCTCTGCTTCGCTTTTTTGCCCGTCATTTGCGACAAATCTTCCGACGGTTTTGAAATAAAGTAGCGTAAGAAGTACGCTTCCGACTGCAATAAAAAACAAGAGGAATGCGACAAGCAGACCGCTAAAGCCTACAACACCCTCATACGCAAGCCATTTGGCAAAAAATACGCCGAAAGGCGGCAGGGCGATAGATAAAAAGCCAAGCACGATAAGGGATGTAAGCACTGGAGCTTTGTTTATTAGCCCCTCCACCGACTCTATGCTTTTGATGTGATATTTTTTTTCAAGTATTCCGGCACACATGAAGAGCATCGCTTTTGAGACGCCGTGGAAAATGATGAGAAGCATACAGGCTAGAATAGTCAGAGGCGTGCCGAGAGATGCGGTGAGTATCATAAGTCCAAGAAGCGAGATGGTTGAGTATGCAAGTATCTTTTTGAAGCCATCTTCTCTAAGAGCAAGCGCCGCCGATATGAGGAACGATACTGCTCCGACCGCCGCTATCACTGCTCCAACCGCTGTACCTGACACGGCTGGGGATATTTTGAGTATTAGGTATGGGGCTATTTTGACCATCGTGGAGGAGTGGAGTATTGCGCTAACGGGTGTCGGGGCGACCATTGCGCCAAGCAACCATGGAGAAAAAGGCATCTGTGCACCTTTGATAAGTGCGGCGATAGATACGAGAGCGCAAAACAACATCAGATATTCGCCCCCACTAGCTAAAATCTCAGAGATATATACGGTGTGAAACTGGCTTTTTGCAACTAGTGCGGCAA
>DIZY01000137.1:2220-6105 GCA_002428055.1 Helicobacteraceae bacterium UBA6016 | reverse complement strand
GGCAGTAGGCTAAAATACAAAAAGTGTTGTGAGGTGTATCACGACAGCGTAGAGGCGGCGGATGCGCTGAAGCTTATGGTGACTAGGTACTCGGCTTATGCGGCTGGAGATGCTAGCTATATTATGCGCACTACGCACCCCTTAAATGTCGATTTCAAAGAGGATAGAAAGGTGTGGGCGAAAGAGATAGAGCGTTTTTGCAATTCTACGGAGTTTTTGGGTCTTGAAGTACTTGACTTTATCGAGGGCGAGGATGAGGCTTTTGTGGAGTTCAAGGCGAAGCTCTCCGATGGTGTGTTGCACGAAAAAAGCCGCTTCGTGAAAGAAAACGGCAGATGGCTATATCACGGCGGTGAGTTTTTATAATCTGAGGTAGGGGTTAACAGCAGTCGTATTCGCACTTTTGCATGATTTCCATTCCCCTTTCGTGTCCGCTCTCTTCAAACAACTCCTCAAGATAAAAGACCGAGGCGCAGACTAGATAGAGTACTTTTTCATTGGGCGCTTTGTCAAAGTAGGCTTGCGGGATTTTGGCTTTGAAGGCGTCCCAAAAAGGGTTGTTATACCTTTCGTCGCTTGTTGCCTCAATTACGCAATCTATGACATCGGAGGCGTGCTTGTAGCAGTCGATGTTCATAAAGCTTACATATCTATCTTCTATCTCTTCGTTTTTCACAACCAAAACCCTATTTTTTCTTAATTATAAAGCTTTATATTCTCTTTGAATGGTTATTTTTTGCTCAAAAAGGTTTAACGATGACAAAAATCACGATGCCTATCATAAGAAGCGTTGGGATTTCGTTGTAAGCTCTAAAAAACTTACCACTTTTTGTTGACCTATCTTCGTTGAGAGCCTTTAGATGCCTGCGGCAATCGTAATGATAAGCTATCATCAGTACGGCAAGAGTTAGTTTGGCATGCAGCCAGCCACCGCTATGAAACATTGCCGGATTTAGATACATCATAGCAAGACCGGACACTACGGTGGCTATCATTGCAGGGTGTCCGATGTAATAAAACAGCTTGTGTTCTTGTATCTTTGCCACCTCTACAAAACCTGCATTTTCCTTGTGTTCTGCATGATACACAAACAACCTCGGCAGGTAAAAAAGCATCGCCATCCACGACAACACCGACATCACATGAAACGCTTTTATCCAAAGATAATAATCCATTTTCTCTCCTATAAATTTAAATTGCGCATAAGCGCCAAGAACTCTTCTCCATATCGCTCGAATTTTACTTCGCCGACCCCGCTAACTTCTAGTATCTCCTCTTTATCTTGCGGCAGTTTGTCCGCCATCTCTTTTAGCGTTTTGTCACTAAAGACTACATACGGCGGCACTCCTGCGGCTTTTGCTATTTTGCTTCTGAGGCCTCGTAGCTGCTCAAATATGCCATCATTATATTGCGGTTCATATTTGGTTTTTGCGGCTGTTTTTGGTTTTTTGTCTTCCAGTCTATCTTTTCGTATCGATACTGGTAGTCTATTTTTGATTATTTCCATGCCGTGTTCATCTAGTGATACGACTCTGTATTCGCCTTGCGAAAGGGCTTTTAGTTCCAATAGTCTATCGCCGATACTTAGCCATTGTTTTCGACTCTTGTCTTTTCCGATGCCGTAAACGGAGAGGCTTTGATGTCCGTTTTGCTCTATTTTTTTCTCTTTTGAACCTAGCAAAATATCGACGACATATTGGAGCCCAAACCGCTGCCCGCTACGGTATACGGCGGAGAGGAGTTTGAGGGCGTCCTGTGTTATGTCTACGCTCTCTTTGTCCGGCTCTAGGCAGTTGTCGCATCTATCATTGCATGCCTCGTTTGCGTCGCCGAAATACTCTGCAATAGCTCCGTGTCGGCAGAGTTGCGATGAGGCAAATTTTGCGACCGCTTCTAACTTGTCAAATGCCAGCTTCTTATACGCCGACTCCGGTTGCGACTCTATCATTCGCTTTCGCTCTATTATATCGGAGGCGGAAAATAGCAGTAGCGTAGATGATTCCAGCCCGTCACGCCCCGCTCGCCCTATCTCTTGGTAGTAGTTTTCTATCGTTTTTGGCAGTGAGGTGTGGACAACAAATCGGATATTGCTTTTGTCTATCCCCATTCCAAAAGCTACGGTGGCGACCACTACTCTTATTTCGTCGTTCAAAAATGCCCTGTATGTCGCATTTTTTTGAGCCGTGGGCAAGCCTGCATGGTAAGAGTGGGCGGGTATTTTTTTGGAGGAGAGAAATTCGGCTACGCTCTCGGCCTCTTTGCGCGTAAAAGTGTAGACGATGCCGCTCTCTTTTTTGTATTTTTCCAAAAATTCAAGCAGCTGTTCCCGTCCGTTACCATTTCTATGCGCCGCCGTTATCGTGAGATTTTCTCTTGCTACTTTGGCTCTGACGGTTACGGGGTTTTTGAGTCGCAGTTGTGTGAGAATATCTTGTTCCACCTGATGCGTAGCCGTAGCCGTAAATGCCGCTATCGGTGTGAAGGCGAACAGCTCCCTGATGCGGTGCAGTTGCCGATAATCCTCTCTAAACTCATGCCCCCATTCGCTGACGCAATGCGCCTCGTCGATAACAAAAAAGTTTATTTTCAAACTCTTTAGAAAAGCCAAAAACTCGCCGTTTTTTAGTCGTTCCGGAGCGACATATAAAAGCTTCAGTTTTCTAGCCTGCGCTCTTTGTTTGACACTCTCTATCTCCTGCGCATCCTGCATTGAGGATACCATGTCAGCCTCTATCCCGAAAGCTCCAAGAGCCGTTATCTGGTCGTGCATCAAAGCTAACAGCGGCGACACTACGACGGTAATTCCGTCCATCAAAAGAGAGGGTAGCTGATAGCACAGCGATTTTCCCGCACCTGTCGGCAAAATCATCATCAAATCTCGACCGCTCGTTATAGCGTCTACGGCCTCTTCTTGAAACGCTCTAAACGAAGAGTGTCCAAATACGCTTTTGAGCGTCTTACGCTTGTCGTTTATAGGCATTGTGTTTAAATCGTGAAATATTGAGCGTCGGAGTGATGAACAATAATCGCTGATGTTGATGCCTCCGGCGCTATTTGGCATGTCTCGGAAAGTGTCACGCCGTATTCTTCTGGGCGCAGGAGTTCAAAAAGAGTCCTATTCATCTCAAGATCGGGGCATGATGGGTAACCAAAGGAGTATCTGCATCCGTGGTAACCGCTCATTTTGACCTCACTGAGATCCGCGGTTTCGCCTCTTAGTATACCAAGCTCTACACGCACCCTCTTGTGTATCATCTCCGCCATCGCCTCTGCAAGTTCTACGGCAAGACCGTGGACAAGGTAGTATTCGTGATACTTGCCGGCATCAAATAGCTCTTTTTCATACACAGCTATTTTCTCACCCACGCTGACAACGCTCATCGCAAGCAGATCGTGTCTATCCTCTCTAAAATAATCGGGAATAGAGCGGCGAGGTGTCTTGTGTGCTCGTGGAAAGCTGAGAACTTTTGCGGCTCTGCATCTAACGGCGTGTATATCTTCACGGCTTGCATCCTCATCTTTGTCCCACCCCTCGTTGTCACCAAATATCAGCAGCTCTTCACCCTCGGCCCTCACTGGATAATAACCGTATATTGCGACAGGGGCAAACAAGCTCATCGCCACTGTCTCTTCCGCAGAGCGGGCGAGATGGCTATCTTGGGAGTTATCCACTCCCAAACCCTCCGCTTTTAAAAACTGCGCCTTTAGTCTTTTGTAAGAGGGCTTTACGATCTCTTCAAGCTGTTTTTCGTACTCCGCTTTTTCCATTCCTTTGGATTTATAACCCCATCGCTCTTTGAAAAGCATACGATGGTTAATCCACTCAAAAGCCAGCAGCTTGTCCGCTTCGCTAAACTCCCACACATGCCTACCCCAAAACGGTGG
>DIZY01000137.1:341-2165 GCA_002428055.1 Helicobacteraceae bacterium UBA6016 | reverse complement strand
GAAGGCTCCTCCAAGGTTATCTCTTCGCCTCTTTCTATCTCTCCTAGCGTTGTTATCGCATCAAACGCATCTCGTGAATATATGACCGGACCGTCATATACGGGGCGGCAGTATTCGCTGATAAACTCTATATTCAAAGCCGCGCCGCCGAGTATTACCGGTAGGTTAAAGCCTTGTCTTTTTAGCTCTTCAAGATTTTCTTTCATGACCTGTGTGGACTTTACAAGTAGTCCACTCATGCCGAGAGCCACACCGTTTAGAGAGCCGTTTGCTGTTTCAAACTCTTTCAGTTTCTCGATAAATAGTCCAATGTCTGCTTTAATGCCGATATTTATGACTTTAAAACCGTTGTTTGTAAGTATGATGTCTACGAGGTTTTTGCCAACATCATGCACATCGCCCTTTACGGTTCCTAGAATTAGCGTCGTTTGGCTCGTTTTTTCGCTCTTTGGCAGATACGGAGCTAGAGAGTCCACCGCCGCTTTCATCGTCTCTGCCGATTGGAGTACGAAAGGCAGCTGCATCCGTCCGTCGCCGAAGAGCTCTCCCACCTCTTTCATTGCGCCTATCAGTAGTTTGTTGACTATTGTCTCGGCGGCTATCTCGTTTTTGGCTTCAGGAAGCAAGGCAAGCAGTCGCTCTTTGTCTCCGGCTATGAGAAGCTTATGGATTTTGATCTCTGTGCTCAACCCTTCCAAGTCATCCCTGACCCGTGCACCGCCGCCGCCGTCTTGTGCGGCAAAATAGTCGATAAAAGCGCCTAGCGGATCATGACCGTTCTCTCTCTTGTTAAATAGCAAATCTTCGCAAAGCTCTATCTCTTCATCAGAAATAGTGTGATAAGCCATCGTATTTTTGACATTTACGATAGCCGACGAGAGCCCCGCTTTGACTGCATGGTGCAAAAATACGGAGTTTAGCGCCTCTCTGGAGTGTTTGGAAAGCCCAAAAGAGATGTTGGACACCCCTAGTGTAAAGCCAGCCTCAGGATAGAGCGCATGAAACTCCGCTATCGCCTCTATCGTGTCTATCGCCGCCGTGAAGTACTCAGAGTCGCCGCTTCCGACGGTAAATGTGAGCATATCAAAGACGAGGTCGGAGGGATGAAAGCCAAATTTTGTCGTAGTCCGCTCATATATACGGGTAGCTACGGCAAGCTTGCGCTCTTTTGTCTTTGCCATTCCCTCTTCGTCTATCGTCAAACAGACAAGCGCCGCCCCGAATCGTTTGGCAAGCGCACATACAGCGTCAAATTTATCTAGCCCATCTTCAAGGTTGACGGAGTTTACGATAGGGCGACCGCCTATGTATTTGAGAGCCGTCTCAAGAGCGACTATCTGTGTGGAGTCCGGCATCAATGGCAGTGTGAGCTTGGAGGCGTAGCGAGATACCACCTCTTTCATATCTTTTCGCTCATCTCTACCCGCAAACGCTACGCTTACATCAAGCACATGGCCCCCTGATCGCACTTGCTCGTACGCCACGCTCATTACGCCGTCATAATCCTCGGCAAGCAACAGCTCCCGAAACGCTTTTGAGCCGGTAGCGTTTGATCTCTCACCGATATATAGTGGAGCCGGCTCTTGNNATTAGCGAATATGTCTCAAAAAGCGACGCAAGCGAGCGGGGCATTTTGCCACTCGGCATTTTTGGCGTCAAGGTCTTTACATTTTTCGCAAGCTCCAAAATATGCTGAGGTGTAGTCCCACAACACCCACCGAGAACCGCCACGCCGTCCACTTCGCAAAACGCTTTTTGAAGAGTCGCAAACTCGTCAGGCCCCATCGGATAGAAGGTATGTCCGCCCCTATTTTGCGGCAATCC
>DIZY01000137.1:0-305 GCA_002428055.1 Helicobacteraceae bacterium UBA6016 | reverse complement strand
ACCTCTTCTGGTCCCGTGCCGCAGTTAAAGCCAAGTGATAAAATATCAAAAGGCTCCAGTATCGCCGCTAGCGTCTTGGCATCCGTGCCTATAAGCATTGTGCCGTTCGTCTCTATCGTGGCCGATACCATCACGGGAAGTCTCACGCCTTTTGCTGCAAAGGCATCCTGGGCGCCTATAAGAGCCGCCTTTATCTGCAAAGGGTCTTGGCATGTCTCAAAAAGTATAAGGTCGGCTCCGGCATCACAAGCCGCACCCACGGAAAGCTCATAACCCGCCTTCATCTCGTCAAACTCTATATGCCC
>DIZY01000015.1:2342-2811 GCA_002428055.1 Helicobacteraceae bacterium UBA6016 | reverse complement strand
ATACAGTATAAAAGATGAAGAGATAGCATATATCGGCGACGACCTCATAGACCTGCCTATACTAGTGCGATGCGGCTTTGCTGTGTGTCCTGCCGATGCGAACGATGAAGTAAAATCAAGGGTTCATCTTGTAAGTAACTTCATAGGCGGTAAAGGTGCAGCGAGAGAGATGATAGAGGAAGTATTTAAGGCGCAAAAAATTTGGGATGAAATAATAGAAAATTATATTGCTAAGTAGAAAATTTTTNNAAGGAATAGTAATGAAGGCTATTAAAGCGTTGGCTATCGTATCTATCGTCTCGGTTTCATCTATGTTTGCGGCAGAAAAAGCAGACGGTGCGGCTATGTTTAACAAATACTGCAAGCAGTGCCATGGTGAAAAAGGCGAAAAACATGTAGCCGGAAAAACTGCTCAGATTTCCGCTCTTCCTAAAGAAACAATCGTAAAATCACTAAAAGAGTATAGAAG
>DIZY01000015.1:0-2275 GCA_002428055.1 Helicobacteraceae bacterium UBA6016 | reverse complement strand
TTATTTAGTAGCGTTTTTTTCAGTTTTAGTAGCGTTAGCTTCTTTTTTAGCTTTTTTTGCTTTCTTAGTTGTGTTTTTTTCAGTTTTAGTAACACTTTTTTCAGCCTTAACTGTAGTGTTTTTTTCAGTTTTAACTTCTGAAGCGAATACTGATGTAAGACCAAGAGCGATTACTAGTGCGATTACTTTTTTCATTGTGAAATTCCTTGTGGTTTTTTGTATCTTTGTGATACTTGAGCGAAATTATACGAATAGTATGTGATTATTCTGTGAACGAAATTATTTTTGGATAAAATTGCAGATAAATTTCAGCAAGGCATATAAAAAGTGAAAAATATTTTAAAGACATCAGCCATAACTCCGGCATATATATCAAAAACAGATAGATACTTCAAAACAAAAAGCCCGCTCTTCGATACATTTGACGAATTTTTCCTACATGTAGGTTCGATAATCAACAAAACACACAAGACGCCGCAAGAGATGGTTGAACTAGCCATTGAGGATATAGTATTTGCTTCCCAAGATGAGATGATGGGGCATGTGAGCCTTTATTTTGAGTTTCATAACAAGATAGTAAAGTTTTTGGAGCTTTTGGAGGAGAGCAAGGATGAGGACGAGTTACTCAAAAAAATATCACTCGTCTCGGCCTCACTTATCAAACTATCTAATACACCAAAAGACAAAATAGCCGCTTTAATATCAGAGAGAGCAAAAGAGCTTATATTGATTGTTTTTGATGACTACGGTATATCTTATGCCGACCAAAAGGCTATAAAAGCAGCGTTTAAAGAGAAGTTTTTGCAAGAGGCGATACTTGATACCGTGGCAAAGATAGAGAAGCTAGACAGAGAAGACGGTAGCGCAAAAGAGGCTACCGAACTACTTAAGCTTACACTGCTTTTATCGATGTTCTTCTATAGACTTCGCAAGGAAAATAAAGCAGGGAAAAAGTGGGAGTAAGGTTTTTCCTTACTCTATAAAAGTAGCTACCTCGCTAAGCGGTAGTCTTAGTTGCGGCGTTTGTGGCTTGATACGATAACCGAACGCCACAGCGTAAGCTATACTGTATTTTTCGCTATCAAACTCAGCTATACTATTTTTCATAGCATCCTCTAGCAAATCATACCCAAATCCCTCAATCGGACAGCTATCTATATCAAGCACTGCGGCGGCGGTCATCATGTTACCGCTTGCTAGATAGGCCTGCATTTTTGACCAATCTTCGACGCTAGGCTTTAGCTCGTTTGCTTTAAAATTCTCAAACACCGCCTCTACTTTTTTGAGCATCTCCGTATTGCCGCCCGCTTTTCTGCCAAACGACATATCCAGATAAGCGCTACCTTTTTCAAACCACGAAGGTTTTTTGGCTAGCAGCACTACAAAATGCGAACAGGTCGTAACTTGACGCTGATCCCAACACGCAGGTCTTAGGGCGGCTTTTACGGCATCATTTGTGATGACTAGAAAATGCCAATGCTCAAGTCCGAATGATGATGGAGATTTGCGCCCTGCTTCAAGTATAAAAAGAAAATCCTCTTTCGAAATCTTCTTAGTTTCGTCAAACGACTTGCATGCATGACGAAAATCCATAGCCTCCATAAAACTTTTCACCTGCCGCCTCCTTCAAATAACGCTTCTATCTCGGCAATTTTTTCTTTTAACGCCTCTTGCTTCTCTTCACTTAGGCTTTTGGGGTTGATACGGAAGCGATAGACGCCACCTCTCTCCTTGATGATAAAAGGTTCCGGCTCTACTCGCCCCTCCGCCCGTAGATGTCTGATGAGCATTAGCGCCTCTTCCCTGCCAAGCCCCTCACCCGCTATTTTGTTGAAAGCCTCTAGCGCCACATCCGGCTCCAAGGAGTTGAGAGCGGCTATGACCTCCAAATCTCGATAATCAGCCATCTTAATAGCGTCTATTACAAATTTTGGAAGTTTAACCGCCGAGAGATGCTTGCTTATCGTGGCATCTGAATAGCCAAAAGCTTCCGCAAGCTCTCTTTGCGACGAAAAAGCCTTGCCGTCAAGCAGTTCTTCAAAAGCAAAGCCGACTTCTATAGGGTGAAGCCTTCTTCGCTCCAGGTTTTCCACAAGAGCCAAAATGCCGAATTTTTCGTTTTTTAGCTCAGAGGCGAACACAAAGGCGTTGATTTTTGACCTGCCGAGCTGTTTTGCGGCAAGAAGCCTTCTCTCTCCGCCGATAAGCGTGTATGCACCGTCGCCGTTCTCGCAAACCACTATCGGTTGCAACAATCCATGCTGCCCCATAGAAG
>DIZY01000060.1 GCA_002428055.1 Helicobacteraceae bacterium UBA6016 | reverse complement strand
TTGGAAATGCCGTAAAATTTACCGAAAAAGGGATAGTAAAGCTATCCGCTAGCGCAAAAAAGTCGCAAGATATACCTGGGTGTATAGATGTTGTTATCGAGGTTAAAGATAGTGGCATTGGAATACCAAAAGAGCAGCTTGAGGATGTTTTTGATGCATTTCGTCAGGCTGACGGACAAAGCACTAGAAAGTACGGCGGCACAGGGCTTGGGCTAACCATTAGCAGAAAATTGGCAAATACTATGGGGGCTTACATTGATGTAAAAAGCGAAGTTGGAAAGGGGTCGTTGTTTGTGTTGCATCTGAGCGGGTTAGAGGTCGCTGCGGTTAAAGAGTATGAAGAGGAAGATGAGGACGACAATATAGAGCTAGAGAGCGGCGTTGTGTTGCTTGTTGAAGATATTGCTACAAATAGAGAGGTTGTAAAAGGATTTTTATCAAGTCATGGCGTTACTGTATTTGAGGCTGAAAATGGAGAAATAGGGGTTCAAATTGCCAAGGAGAAAATACCAAGCCTTATTTTGATGGATATTCAAATGCCGGTCATGAACGGATACGAGGCGATAAGAATACTAAAAAAAGACGAACTTACAAAAGATATTCCTATTATTGCGCTCACCGCCTCGGTTCTTGGGGGGCAAAAAGATGAGATAGAGTCGATTTGTGACGGTTACCTGCAAAAACCGGTCGACTCAAAGACGCTTATCGGTGAACTTTCAAAGTTTTTGCCGCACAAAACCGTCAAAAACAGATTCAAAGAAAGCTCACAAACAATCGAGCTTGCAGGGCATGAGAGAGAGCAGGTGGCGTCTTGCCTTGAGGCTGAGTGGTTAAATGTCGCTAGGCTAAAATCAAACGACGAAATAGAGGAGTTTGCAAGGCTGGCTAGAGCAACCGCCGATACAATAGGCTCTAAAGCGCTTGAGGTGTATGCAAACTCTCTTATCGAGGCGTGTGAGAGTTTTAGGATTAAAGAGATAAATAAGATATTTTTAGAGTTTGAGAAGTTGATAAAAGGACAAAGTAGATGATAAGCATTGAGACAAAAAAGCAAAAAGTGATTTTGGTTGTTGACGATGTAGCGGAAAATCTTGAGCTACTAGCTAGAAATCTTCAGAGGCTAGGGCATAAAGTACTTTTGGCGACTAGCGGCGCGCAGGCTCTTGAGATAGCGCACGCCAAGCTTCCGGAGCTTATTCTTTTGGATGTACAGATGCCTGGAATGAGCGGATTTGAGGTGTGCACCAAGCTAAAAGAAGATGAGAGCACAAAGCATATTCCTATCATATTTATAACTGCAAAAACAGAGCAAGACTCCGTCGTTGAGGCTTTTTCGCTGGGCGCAGTCGATTATGTATTAAAACCGTTTTATAATGAGGAGCTTTTTGCGAGAGTCAATACGCATTTGAGGCTAAAAGAGCTTAGCGATGAAATAAAAGAGAAAAACGAAAAGCTGGAGCAGTATGTCGATATGGTAGAGCGTAATATCGCCATCTCTCAGACGGATAGGGATGGTATAGTGGTTTATGTGAGCGATGCGCTTTGCGAAATGAGCGGCTTTGCAAAAGATGAGCTTATCGGGCATAAGCACTGCTGCTTCAAGTCCGGATGCACGCCGCAAATCGTATATCTGCAGCTATGGAATACGATAACAAACGGTAATCAGTGGAGAGGCGAGCTTCTTGACAAAAAAAAGAATGGCGATTTTTTTTGGGCTGATTTGACGATTACGCCAAAACTCGACGAAAACGGTGAGGTAGTCGGCTATATGGCGATATGGCTTGATGTAACAAACAAAAAAAAGGTAGAAGAGCTTGTGGTTACCGATCATTTAACAAGGCTTTTTAATAGAAGACATCTTGAGGCGGAGCTAAATAGTATAATCTTGGGTCATAATAGACGCAGCGAAGATTTTGGTTTTTTGATGATTGATATAGATTTTTTCAAGCTCTATAACGACTTTTACGGACATCACAAGGGGGATGAAGCGCTTGTCGCCGCAGCGGAGTCCATAAAAAGCTGCCTATCTAGAAGCGGCGATTCCGCTTTTAGATTTGGCGGAGAGGAGTTTTGTGTCGTACTTTCCAATATAGATAAAAATGGACTTACAAAAGTAGCAAACGATATTTTAAAAGCGTTGCAAGATATGCATATCGAGCACCAAAAATCCCCAATCGGATACCTCAGTTTTTCAATAGGCGGCGCCCTAATCAATCCTCAATCCGCCGATTTTGATGCAACGATAAAATCTGCTGATAAAATGCTATATGAGGCAAAAGAGAGCGGTAGAAATAGGGTGTGTCTTAGCTTTTGAAACAAACAAAAAAAAGCGTTTTAGCAGCTCTTGTCGGCAATATGCTAGAGTGGTACGACTTTGCCGTTTTTGGACTTTTGGCTGCGGCACATCTCTGATGAAAAGATGGGTCAACAAATGTTTGAAAAGCAATAATATACCAAGAAACTACATATTGCCAGCTCAAATCTCCAAATGTTGTCAAATGGGTTGATGGTAATTTACTT
>DIZY01000029.1 GCA_002428055.1 Helicobacteraceae bacterium UBA6016 | reverse complement strand
TAAGCTAAATTCAAGAAAAGCGATAGGGCTGCGAACGCCGATATTTATGGGTTTTTGTAGTTTTCAGCAGGTTGCTGACCCTCGTCCCTCCCTGTCCGCCACTACTCAGTCCAACACAATCCAAAGAAATCTATTAAAGCACTATAAATAAAGGCTTCAAGTTAATTAAACTGCCGCTCATAAAAACAAGTACCTAATCATTTCTGCATTTTGCCAATCACCTCCTCAAGCATTTTTAGTCTGCTCTCGATGCTTTCGCCGCTTAGTAGCTCTGAAATTTTTATATCTTTTCTGCCTATGCCAAACAGTACATAGTAGGCCGATATATCGTGCTCTAAAAGGTATGGGTGGATGTTTTCAAATAGCGCTCCGATACTATTTCTAGCTTTCCAGCCGCTAATGGAGTTTGAGGATACCCCTATTGCTCCCGCCACCTCTGAAAGCGTAGCCAGATTGGCGGCTTCCATAAATCTGCGAAGAATTTGCTCAACCCTGACTTGCTCGTTCATTTTTTTATCGCTTTACATAAAATAAAATATTAAGTGTTATTTTATGAATTTTATTCTAAATTTTACGAAAAGTTTAGAAGGGAGATTCGTATGCAAAAAGCCGCTCCAAAAAGTTTTAAAGAGAGTGTCGCCATAGCCTTCTCGAAGAGTCTAAAGCCAAAAAGCGTAACGGATAAGTGGTATGACTTGGAAGGATTGCTCGGTAAGGATAGGGTTGTGATTGTCACAAAAACACACAAAAGCGCCATGAGGGCAAACGCTCTTATGAAGCTACTTGACGAAATGAGCGAAACCAATAAAACTGAAAATGTGCCGTTTGCTCATTTGATTATCGTTTGTTTGGGCGGTTTTTTTGACACGGTATATGACTATCTTGACAACCACTCGATCAAAAATGTTCTTTTGTACTCCGTCGATGAAGATAGCAACAAGCTAATAGAGGCTTATAGCACAAAAAATGGCAGAAACATCGCCAAAAAAGCAGATAAACAAGAAGCCGACACGGACGCAAAGTCAAAACCAAAAAGAGCCAAAAAAACAAAAAGAGTAAATATCGGAGTGTTTACCTCAAAAGGTGGAGTCGGCAAGACGACGATTAGCGCCCATCTGGCTGGCGCTCTCACGATTATGGGGTATGAAACCGCACTGATAGACCTTGACCCGCAAAGCAATCTAAAGAGACTCATCGGAGAGAGCGGGATATACATCAAAAATGAAAAATCAGGAGTCGGCAACACGATGAGTGTGCTGGGTGCAAAAGAGTGGGATGAGGAGATGGCAAAGGAGGTAAAAGCGATAGTGTGCGACTGTAATCCGGAGCTTGACAAAAATCCGACTGCCTTTGTAAAAAAATTTGATTTTTGCATCATACCGATAACGCTCAATCCCTTGGGAATAAACAAGCACGCCTCGGTTGTTGAGAGAACTATTGAAGCTGTAAGGGCAAAAAATAAAAAAGCTAAGTTTTTGATCTTAATCAACCAGTATGAACCAAAAGAGGGAAAGAAAAACAAAATATTGCTTGACTTACTAAAAGCCGAAGTAGATAGAATCGGTAGAGTGTATGACGGAGTGGAGCTGATAGACCCTTCTCTTGTGTCGATAAGATATAGCTCTCAGCTGTTTTACTGGGGACTCCATACGATAACGGGAGAAAAGGGAAGCGAGCTTGCTTTTGAAAAAATAGGGGCAAGGTCGATTCCAAAAGATGATTTTTATAAGCTTGGGGAGTTTGTGGCGACTTATGTGGAGATGTAAGCGGTTTTTTATATTGCCAAAACCCTCACACCTTCGCCAAAAACTTCTGCAACTGGTTTGAAAACGCATGAATGTCTTTTTTGCTAAATGGGGCAGGGCCTCTTGTCATCTCCCCCATACTTCTTATCTCGTCCATTAGGTTTCGCATCGCCAAATACTGTTTGATATTTTCAGTGCTGTAGAGTTCGCCTCTGTGGTCTATTGCGTGCGCTTTTTTGGCGATGACTTTGTCGGCCAGTGGGATGTCGGCGGTTATGACTAGTTCGCCCTCCACGACCATTTCGGCTATCAGATTGTCCGCCGCATCTGCGCCTTGTTCTACTAGATGATAGGTGATGAGGTTGGATTCGCCTATGAAGATTTTTTTGTTTGAGACGACTATGGTTTCGAGGGATTTTTTCTCTATCGCACGCAAAACTATCGGCTTTAGCAAGTTTGGAAATGCGTCGCCGTCTATAAAAACTCTCAAACCAAAAATCCCCCATCTGTTTTTGTATCGCTATTATGGTACAATGCTTTCACAAAAAAAGCGACTGCGCCTACGGTTGGCGCTTCATGCGAACTTGCTTGGAAAAACTCCTACAGCCATTTCACTTTAACACACAAGCCTAAGACCGTCCCTAGTTAACCCTCTGGTTAGGCTCACCCAAAAAGGAACATCAAAATTGTTATTTTCAGAACTAAAGCTATCAGCAGACATCCTAAAAGCCGTCAAAGACGAGGGATATGAGACTCCGACTCCCGTGCAGGCGCAGGCTATTCCTGTGATACTCGAAGGACGGGATATATTGGCGGGAGCGCAGACGGGTACGGGTAAGACCGCCGGATTTACGCTACCTATGCTAGAAATACTCTCCAAAAATCCTCCCGCAAAACCAAAAAGACGCATCCGTGCACTTATCCTTACTCCTACTCGTGAGCTTGCGGCGCAAGTTGGGGAGAGTGTAAAGACATACGGCAAATATTTGACGCTCAAAAGCACTATAGTATACGGTGGCGTGGGTATCAATCCTCAAATGGCGGCTCTTAGAAGCGGCGTTGATATACTCATAGCGACTCCGGGAAGACTGCTTGATCATATCGGACAAGGCACCGTAGACCTTGGAGCCGTTGAGATATTTGTGCTTGATGAGGCCGACAGAATGCTTGACATGGGCTTCATCAGGGACATCAAAAAAGTCATCGAACTGCTACCGAAAAAAAGACAAAATCTCCTCTTTTCGGCTACATACTCGGATGAGATAAAAATCCTTGCAAATACACTTCTCAAAAACCCAGCAGAGGTCGAAGTGGCAAGACGAAATACATCTAGCGAACTTGTCAAGCAGAGCGTGCTTTTGGTGGATTGCAAGCGAAAAAGCGCACTTCTTAGCCACTTGATAGAAAAAAACAACTGGGAGCAGGTGCTTGTCTTTACGAGGACGAAGCATGGGGCGAACAAACTAAGCGAATATCTCGAGAAGTGCAAAATCACCTCATCGGCGATACACGGCAATAAAAGCCAAGCCGCACGAACAAAAGCGCTTGCTGATTTCAAGCAAGGCGCTATCAGGGTGCTTGTGGCTACCGACATTGCGGCGCGTGGTATCGACATAGACGCTCTGCCTCATGTTATCAACTTTGAACTGCCGAATATTTCGGAGGATTATGTGCATCGTATAGGTAGAACCGGGCGAGCCGGATGCGAGGGCGAGGCTCTTTCTCTTGTTTGCGTGGATGAGTTTGAGTATATGAGGGGCATTGAGAAGCTAATCAAAAAAGAGCTTGACAAAAGCACGATAGAGGGCTTCGAGCCTGACCCGAATATCAAAGCGGAACCGATAAAAAGAGGCGGTGGCGGAAGTAGCGGCGGCGGTCGTGGCGGCAACGGCGGCGGCAGAACTGGAAGCGGCAACGGAGGCAGTGGAAGAAGCGCACAAGGCAGAGCTCCTCAAAAAAGAGATAGCGGGCGACATGAGCCAAAAAGAAGAGACAAAGATGGACGGCACTAGAAGAGCCGATGTCAAAAGCGGCATCAAAGTTCGTATAGTCCTCAAAGCCGACCAACGCACGGGCAAACTGACTGAAGGCATAGTAAAAGACCTACTGACAAATTCGCCCACTCATCCGCACGGTATCAAAGTACGGCTAATGAGCGGCGAAGTAGGACGGGTTAAGGAAATCCTCTAAAAGGTGATAAATGCTTAGCGTATCGGAAATTTTTTACTCATTGCAAGGGGAGGGTAGATATGCGGGGCGACCTAGCGTATTTGTCCGTTTTGGCGGATGCAACCTCCGCTGTGAAGGGTTTGGCGGCAAGTGTGATAGTTATTACGCCGTGGATGCGTCTTTTCGGGAGTCGTGGGGTAAGTATGATACAAAAAGATTGATAGCCGAATATGAATTTAAAAAGCCGTACCTATATGCAGATACGGTACTTACGGGCGGAGAGCCTACGCTTTGGTTCAAAGATGCGGAGTTTAGAGAGTTTGCCGAGTATCTAGCGGCAAGCGGTACGCTTGTAAGTGTGGAGACCAACGCTACAAAAGAGATAGATTTCGGTTTTGCACCATTTGCTAATTTTGTATACGCCCTATCGGTCAAGCTCTCAAACAGCGGTGAGGCAAAAGAGAGCAGAATAAACCCCGCCGCACTTACCTCTTTCATCAAACACTCAAACCATTTTTTCAAATTTGTACTTGATGCCGATATGGTGGCTTCCGGCAAAGCAAAGGAAGAGATAGACGAGCTAAAAAACGAGTTTGGGATAGTGCCACAAAACATCTACTGTATGCCGCTTGGAGCTTCAAAAGAGGAGCTTTTGGGGAATGCAAAAAGCGTGTTTGAGTTTTGCGTCGAGGAGAGGTATTGTTACTCTGATCGTGTGCATATCAGGGTGTTTGATAAAAAAAGAGGGGTTTAACCCCCCCCCGTTTATTTTGTTCTAAACTGCGAAAGAGAAGCGCTAAGGCTATCTGATAGTTTTGCTAGATGCTCTGCGGCTGAGGCTATCTCTTCGACACTTCTTGCATTTGTGGTCGATAGCTCACTAATCATTATTATTTGAGCAATAACCTCTTTTGTTTTTTCGTTTCCTATCTCTGCATCTTTTGCGGTTTGTGAAGCTATCTCTGCGGCATTTGTTATTGTTTTTACCGTATTTTTCATAGTGTGTTCTACGGTTTGTGATTTTTCGCCAAGCTCTTGTATATTTTTTGCGCTTCTTGACATTATTTCTGTAGCGTCATTGACGGACTGGACTATTACAGACACTGTTGCGTTTGACTCGCTCAAACTTTTCTGAGTTCTCTCCGCTAGTTTTCGTACCTCATCGGCAACAACCGCAAACCCTCTACCGTGCTCGCCTGCCCGCGCCGCTTCTATCGCCGCATTAAGGGCAAGAAGATTTGTTTGTTCTGCTATGTCAGATATTACCGATAGTACCGATTTGACCTGTTCAGCTTCCGTCGAAAGCCTCTCTAGCCTTTCTGATAGATCCATTTGCTCGCCGACTATTGACTGAAGAGAGCTTGATACATCCAGCACATCTCTTGCTGCGCTGGATACTTCTTTTGATGCGTTTTGTATTTGGATGCCTGCTCTTTTTGAGTTTTCCTGACCGTCCAATAGTATGCTTGCGACACTCTGTGTTACTTGCTTTGTTTCTTCAACAGCTCTTGCGGTATCCTCTGTTCTGCCGCCTATTTGTAGACTTGTGGCTGAAAGCTCTTCTGCAACTGATGCATTTTCTGCTGCAGACCTTTTTGCTCCATCCAAAATATTTGAGAGTTCTGAGATAAGCTTATTTACTTGCGACATAGAATCTGCTATTTCATCGTTTGCGTCGGTAGTTATTTTTTGTGTCAAATCTTTTGTGTGTATGATTTTGTCACAGCCTGCTTTTGCGGCGCGGGTAGAAGAGTCTATCGACTTGACGACTATCCAAAATATTGCTACGAATATCAAAAATACGATAGCGAGCAAGACTTCGCTCAGAATCGCATTGCTATTTATACTATCTATATTTCTTTTTTGCATATCTTCTTGCAAGATATGCAGTTTTTCACCGATAACTTTGTATCTGTCTGCGGATAGTTTCGTAAGTTCGGCCAGTTTTTTGCCGTCTTCTGAAGCTGTAAAGGTCTCGCTAGTTATCTCTTTTTTATATTTTTTGAGCATCTCTACTCTTGGCGCATTACCCTCTTTCCACTCTTTTGCAAGAGAGAGCACTTCTTTGATTTTTGCCTTACTAGATTCGCTTCTTGCGCTAGCGAGCAATAATTCTAGTTGTTTTGTAAAAAAGCTGTAATTATTTTCATATCCTTCTGCAAATCTATCTTCAAATAAGAGTTGGTAGCCTCTGAGATCCATCATGATTTTAGCTTCTGCAGTTTCTATCTCACCCAGCATCACCATTCGCTCTATTGTTTTTTGTGAGTCACCATTGCCCTTGACTGCCAATATTCCAAGTGTTGCAAATCCTAGAACAAGAACTCCCAAAAGTAACATTAACTTTGATTTTATAGTGGAAAACACTCTGGTATCCTTTTGTTTTAATAAATGTCTGTATTTTGTATTATGATGAATTTATTATTAATTGTGATATAAATTATATAAATAAGAAATAATAATTTGTTATGCTATCTGCTTGTTTTGTTGCTTTTTGGTGGCATTTCGCATTATTTGGATAATTAATTTTTTTATCAGTAAAATCTATAATTTTTTGAGAATACACTATCAATAAACAGTAGAGGAGATAGCGGTGAAGCGATTTTTGTTATTGTCGGCAGTTGCTGTTTGTGTGCTTTATGCAGAAGACGAGTTGGCAAAAGCGTTGGAAGAGACCACTGAGATTGCTACGAAGACTAGGGTAAATGCAGATTATGTGCCCGGTACTGTAAGTATTATAAAAGGTGAAGAGTTAAAGGCGTTTGGCATTATGAGTCTTGCTCAGCCAAATGCGCTAGATATGATAGTTGGAATGGAAAGTTCCGTGAATGCTCTTCGGGGAAGCGGGGCCGTATACGGCGGACAGGGCGTTAAAATCAAGTGGCTTATCAACGGAAGAGCAGTTAGTTCGCAGATTGCTAGCGGTTCGATATGGGGAAGAACCACTATGGCTCTCCCTATTCTTGTTGACCAGATAGACAGAATAGAGATAATAAGAGGTCCGGACTCCGCCGTTTACGGCGAAAATGCTATATTTGGCGTTATCAATATAGTCACTAAGAGTGAAAGCAGCAGTATAGCCCTCTCTGCAAGTTACCAAGGAGAGAATAAGAGCGGTGCATATGCTACGGCAAATACCGCATACAAAAAAGATGATTTTAGCATCACCGCTAGCGTCTCTGTTTATGGAAACGACGGCTACCCGATGTATGTCGGCAAGAGCGGAAATTTTTATAGTTGGGTGAACGCAAGCCAAGCCCCTGGATATGGACCCGGGTATCTACCCAACGGATCTGCCGGATATAGCCTGTTTTTGGATGCGGCGTACGGTGAAAATAGAGTNNTAAGCGATTTGCACAGGGCGGTCTTGGCACATGGTACCCTACCGACCCGCTTCCGCAAGATACAAATAAGCTTGACGGCACCGAGGTATACGAACAGTTTGGATATGGCAGAAGCTTTAATATCGGCGGCATAGACGCGGATTTTAAGGTGGGATACGACACCTCTGAGCAGAGTATCGATAATTTTTTGAGACTCGGCAAAGATTTTCAAAATAGCGGCTTTGATGCAGTAAGAAGCTTTAAATATAAAGAGGTGAGGAAATATATATCGCTTGATGCGGACAAAAAATACGATGAACACCATCTGCTTATCGGTTTGTTTGGACAAAAAACGGTAAATGTAGAAGATAAAAGATACGGCAACTATGACTTTGATTGGAGCATACCTACGGCTGTGCAGCAGCCTTTAAGTTATGCAGGAAGCCTGACTACGGCCGAGGATACAAAAAGATGGCAGAGAGCCGTGTTTTTTCAAGATACCTGGGATGTGACAGATAAAGCGACTATTACATACGGTGCAAGATATGACAACTTTAGCGGAAATATCAGTAGCAGCGGATGGTCACCCAGGGTTGCTCTCGTATATAGACTCGATGAGCATAATATCCTAAAAGCGCAGTACGCAAGAGCCTTTAGACCGCCTACATATAGTGAAATAGATAGCTGTGCAAGTGCGGAAGAGATGAAAAATCTAAAATCCGAAACAGTGGATACGGTAGAGCTGGGTCATATCTATAAAAATGGCAATATAAGCCTCAAAAATACGCTTTTTGAATCTAGAATACACAATATGATTAGCTTTGACGACTGGACCTACAATACTGTTAATTTGCCTAATGTCGGAATTATTCAGGGATTCGAGATGGAGGGTAGATACTCCGCCGATGATTATGAGATAGGCTTCAATCAAGCTTTTTATAAGACCCATAAAGACGAAAGATCGTTTTATTCTCCGGATAACGGATGCACTTATGTCTATAAAGCCGGAACCTTACCGCTTGCGCCTGCGTATATGGCAAATGTTTTCGTAAAATTAAATCAAAATACATCATACCCGACTACTTTTTGGTATCACTATGTCGGCGCTAAAAAAAGGAAAAGCGAATTTATTACTAATAGTATCTATGATAATCCAAAAGGAGGCGGCAACGGTGAGACTGCGCCGCAAGACTATCTTAATGTCACGCAGCAGTTTAAAAATATAGCCAAAAACCTAGATTTGTCTATGGGTATCCAAAATGTTTTTGGAAAAACAATAAAAACACTATATATGCCGCTAAACCAGCCCAACAACCAAGACATACCGTATATGCGGCAGTCATTCTGGATAAATCTAAACTATAAGTTTTAACTCCGCTTTTGGAGCGTCTTTTGCTTTTAGAGTCCTTATTACCTCGGTTAAGGACTCTATATGCGAATTGCATCCGACTACTCTACGCTTCAAAATACAACAGACTCCCTACTCTCAAACAATAAAGCCCAAACAACAGAGATAACCCCAACGGCAACAAGCTCTAAGAGTGAGACGAAGACGCAGGCGGGAGCAACTACGCAGAACGCAAGAGAGACATACGGGCTTGACACCTTGGCGAGGATGACGGATGAAGAGTATGCCGCATTTCAAAGAGCTACAGCAAATATGTCGCCAAACGAAAAGATACAAGCGGCACAATCTCTACACTTAGTCGCAAAAAGCTTTGAAGAGGCGCAAAAAATGCTCTCCGGCGGCGGTATGCTAGCGGCTATGAATAGCGAAAACGACGGATACTTCAAAAGCAATCCGGATATGATAGACAAGGGTATCGGAGTACTAAGTCAGATATCAAATGGTGACGGCAAAACCATGGCAAGTTTTCTCGGACGCTACAAGGGAGCGCTATCATCCGGTAGCGGACTCAATATTAGCGCTTAAAATGGCTTTCAAACGCCTCCGCGTAATCCACGCTCTCCTCTGTTGCAAGAGTGTTTTCTATAACTTTTAACCTCTCGTCTATGAGTAGCTTTCGCCCGTTTTTTGTCTGTATAATCGCCAGCTTTTTTTGCGTAAATATAGTGTTTGGATGGGTTGCATTGAAATAGTTGGCAAGCGTGAACTCTATCCACTCTTGCGGCATATCGGCAAATGCGTATTGTGCGGTTTTGTCGCCTATTATTTGGGAGGATACGACATATTCATTTTTCTCAAGCTCTATAAAAAATCTTTCACCGTCTTGTAGTTCTTCTACTCTCTCGGCTAACTTTATTGGAGCCCTTAGTCCATATCCGCCGAATCCGCAGTCGCACAGATATTTTTCATCCCCCAATTTGACTACAACTACCATATGCGTCTTTGGTCTTCTCTCAGCATATGTCATAGGTCTAGCCGCCGCAAAGTAATACTCAAAGCCAAGTGCCTCAAGAGCCATCGCAAAAAGCCCGTTTAGCTCATAGCAGTAGCCGCCTCGCCCGTCGTAAACTATCTTTTGTACTATATCTTCAGCCTTCAAGGACGGTATCCGTCCCGCCTGCACTTCGGTATTCTCAAAAGGGATGGAGCGAAGCTGCTTTTGCATAAGTGTGTTTAGTGTCTCAAGGTCTGCTTTTGGGGTAGCGTCAAACCCTGTCCGTTCAAAATATCTATCAAGCGAGAAGTTCTCAGCTTTCATGAAAGCCCCTTTGCCTTAAATTCTGCTCGTCTCATACTCATATCCAATATTTTGGGTATATTTTGCCGTTTATCTTATGAAAAAGCACTCCGCAAACAACTAGCAAGACGGAGCCTGCAACCACAAACTCCAAAAAATCCCACGAGGCGGAGCCTATCATCACGACTATCGGATTTGCTCCTGCGGGTGGGTGTGTCGTGGATGTGAGGCGCATGGCGGCTATGGCTATACCCACAGAGAGGGCTACGGATAAAGGCGTGAAACCAAAAAAGTGGAAAAACGCCACTCCGATGAAAGCGGTGATGAGATGTCCGAATATAATGTTTCTAGGTTGTGCTAGCGGACTATCAGGAAGTGCAAAAAGCAGTACGCATGTCGCTCCAAAAGGGGCTAGCAGGATATTAAAACCCGTCAGCGGATAGGCAAGCGAGAGTATCAGGATGGCAAGGCTAGCTCCGATGAGCGTCGTCAAGACCTGCTTTGCGTTTACCGTGTCTCGTTGTCTGTTTTCCCATATTTGCACTATTTTATCTCTCATTTTTTTATCCTTTGCTCTGCTTCTGCCATTATCTTATCCAGCGTTTTTTTGAGGATTTTGTCGGCGGGATATATCTTTTCGATAAGCAATGCCCCCTGTATATTGCCGACCCACTCTTTTGCAAGCGCTTCGTCGCCCTTACCGCCACCTAACATCGCCGCAAACGCCTTTGCCCAGTCGTCAAAATAGCTTTTGATAACAGCCGCTATCTCCCCGCCCGCTTGCGGAAGCTCAAGAAGTACATTTCCCATCAAACACCCGCACTCACGCCGCTCAAAAAACTCAAATATCGCCATTACAAACGCCTTCATCCTTGCGCTTTGGTTCTTGGTATCATCGTATGCAAGGCAAAAGATATGCTCGTCAAAATGCCTATGGATTTTCATTATCGCTGCAATAAGTAGCAAATCTTTGTTTGCAAAGTAGTGATAAAGACTCCCTTTAAAAAGCCCAGCCGCCTCAGCAATATCTTGCATGGAGGTATTTGAATACCCATTGATACGAAAGAGCCTCCCTGCTATCTCGATAAGCTCATCCTTTTCTATCTTTTTGCTTCCCATATCACTTCCTATTTTACCAATCGTTTGGTAAAATTGTAGTGTTTTTTATTTTTGATGTCAATAGGGGGTAATGTTAAGCCTACCCATTATTTGGATAGGCTCTGTAGTCGTCAGTGTGCCGGAGCGTATGGAAGCGAAGAGTGGTGAAGATTGATTTTTAGTTTGCCATTTTTGTCTTTGATGTAGCCGAATGTGTACTCTACTTTGACCTCTTTGCCTGTTTTTGCGTCGGTGAAGTAGTAGTTGCCCATCGCTATTGCGGAGTCGCTGTCTGTGAGTGTTTTGGCGTTTTCAAATCGTACATTTGACCATGGTTGAAGCGCAAAGCCGTGATCTTCCTCCTCTGCGCCCATAACAAAGTATGAAAGAGCGCTTGTTTTATCCATTCTAAACTGCTTGTGCGCCGCCTTTGTAGGTTTGAACAGGACGCCGCCGTTGTCGTATGCGTATAGCGTGTTGATGCAGTTTTGAGCTGTAGATTTAGCCTCCGTTGGGCTAGCTTTGCCTATTTTGACTATACACTCGCCCCACTGTTTTTGTGCCGCCGTCACTTCGCTATTTGTGATAGATGCGTTTGAGGCTTTTGAGGAGTTTAACATAGAGATCATGCCCGTATCTGCAAAAGAGATGTTTGAGATTAGTAAGATGGAGAGTAAGAGTTTGTTGTTCATGCTAATCCTTTTGTTTTCGGTGCAAAGAGTTTATCAGAAAATAGCTCCAAAAATAACGCATAAAATTTTTTATGTTTTGCTATGTTTTTTCTCCAAACCTAACAAAAACTCCTTACGCCAGACGCCGCCGCTATACCCGCCGATACCCCCATTGCTTGCTATGACACGGTGGCATGGTATCAGGATGGCTATAGGATTTTTGCCGTTGGCGTTGGCGACTGCTCGTACGGCGGATGGGCGACCTAGCATACGGGCTTCATCGGCGTATGAGACCGTCTCGCCGCAGGGTATTCGTCGCAATGTATCCCAGACGCTCATCTGAAACGGCGTACCGATAGGAGCCAGAGGCACTGTAAATTCCCATCTTTTGCCATCGAAATACTCTTTTAGCTCTGCCTGAAGTCTTACGAGTAGAGAGTTGTTTGATACGCGAAACTCTGCATTCTCGGCAAAATCTAGCGAGTAGATACCGTTTGTATTTGCTTTTGCCAACATAGCGCCTATGGGTGTCTGTATTTCCAGCATGTCCATTTACTTGATATATTCAACCAGTTCTTTTATATTCGAGCGCACTCTCGGCTGTTGCTCTTTTGCCCTATACCCGAAAGGTAGCATTAGCGCTACGCCGTAAAGAGATTTGTTGATAGGTAGTATATTTTCCAATGCCGCTTTGTCGTAGCCTCCTATCGGGCAACTATCTATGCCGATATACGCCGCCGCCGTCATCATGTTGGCCGCCGCTATGTGGCACTGTTGTATCGCCCAGCACTCTAGCGCTTCGTCACTCATCGGGTCGATGAAGCCTTT
>DIZY01000083.1:239-9484 GCA_002428055.1 Helicobacteraceae bacterium UBA6016 | reverse complement strand
TCAAACGAGTATCCGCCGAGAATAAACCCCTCGGTAAACGCCGCGCAAAATAACTGCACATCCCCGCACACTTCAACTTTTGCACTTTTAAAACTAAAATTTTTGAGAGCCGAATACGCCTTTGCTGCGGCCACTTTTATCTCTTCTGTATCAAAATCTTTTAGTTTTAGATATAACCTCTTAGACGAGCTCACATAAAAAGAGTCGCCTGACTCTTTAAAAAAACCGGACTCCTCTAGAGCTTCAATGTCATTTTCGCCGACAAATTTTTTTATAGACGGTTTTTTTTCCAGTAAAATTATTTGAACATCCGTTTTTACGGAGGCTATATCTTTATTTTTAAATGTTATTTTCATCTGCATGTTCCCTTGAAATTTTTTGTTTCGGTTTTGAGAATTTGTTAATATAATAATAAAATGCGCCCAAAATAACAACTACGAACGGCGCCGCAAAATACCAATGCGCTTTCATATAGTGGAGCGCTTTTAATATCACCTCGCCCAAAAAATATGTTAGCAGTATCGTGATGGCCGCCCAGACAAATGCACTTATCAGATTTATAAACGCAAATTTTTTTTTGTCATATCTGGTTGTGCCTATCGCCATCGGAATAATAGTTCTAAGTCCATATAAATAGCGTTGCACAAATATAATTGGCCAGCCGTATTTTCTTAGCAAAAGATGGGCTAAAGCCACCTTTCGTCTATGAGATCTAAAATACTCAAGCGTATATTTTTTATTGTACCTGCCTATATAAAACCAAAACTGATCTCCCAAAAAACCGCCTACGCCGGCTACAAAAATAGCTATAGCGACATTCATATGCCCCGTGTGAGCAAGAAGCCCCGCCATCACAAGCCCGATCTCACCCTCCATCATACTCCAGATGAATAAAATGGGATAACCGTGCTCGGTTAACAGTCTTATTAGAGCTTCTTCCATACCGTTCCTATACCGTTAAAATCGAATAAACTTCGGTGAGACTCTCTAGTTTGGCTCGCCCCGGCAAAAATCCAAGCTCTACCACAAAACAAGCTTCAACGCAGTTGCCGCCCACTTTATTGATAAGATTTGCCGCTGCTACCGCAGTACCTCCCGTAGCTATTAGGTCGTCAACAAGGAGCACTCTTGCGCCCTCAACCCCCCTAAATGCATCTATATGCATCTGAACCTCATCCGTACCGTACTCTAGCGAATACTTCTCACTCACCACGGTACTTGGCAATTTGCCCGGCTTTCTGATAGGCACAAATCCAACGCCCAAAGATGCGGCAAGCGCTGAGCCAAATATAAAACCCCTACTCTCGATACCAGCTATAAAATCCAGTTTATAATCTATATATCTCTCATTTAGGTGCGACATCAAAAGTGAGTATGCCGTACCGTCGTTAAGCAGTGTTGTAATATCCTTAAAAACTATGCCCGGTTTTGGAAAATCAGGTATATCTCTAATCGATGAAACAATAATCTCTCTGTTTTTTTCGTCCAATCTCTTCACTGCGCTCCTCCTTTTTTGCTTATCTGGCTAGATTAGCGCTTCTATTTTGTTTTCAAGCTCTTTTATTCTACTTTTTAGCCTGTCATTTTCAAGTCTAAATTGACTATTTCTGCCTTTTATCGTCTTTACATCGTTTCTGAGTTTTCCAAGCTCTTCGTTGAGAATATCTATATCCCCGAGACTTCTTTGAAGCTGTAGCTGGTATTTTCTGATGAGATTTTCAGCCTCTTCAAGCGTTGTTTTTGTGGCGCTCGTCGAACTTTTTTCTTTTTCTGAAAGGTTTTTAAAGTAGTACATTTTAAATGCCAAAAACCCAATCAAGAGAAGATTTCCGCTGAGAAGCAACCAATCAAACATTCAAAGACCTCATTAAAACTTTGCGATCCTATCCGCATGTCTGCCGCCTTCAAACTCAGCTTTCAGCCACGCCTCAATGATAGACTCCACAACGCCAAATCCAATAGCTCTCTCACCCATGCAAAGCACATTTGCATCATTGTGCGCCCTTGCCGCCGCCGCCGTATATGCGTCGTGACAAAGAGCGGCTCGTATGCCGATATGCCTGTTTGCCGCCATACTCATTCCTATTCCGCTACCGCAGATAAGCACCCCTTTTGAAGCTTTATCGCCAAGTACAGCTTCACAAAGCTTATTCGCAAAATCAGGATAATCTACCCTCGCCTCTTCACACCCGAGATCCACAACCTCAAAACCCTTGTCTTCCAGCAGTTTTTTTACATACGCTCTCAGTATTTTTCCGGCATGGTCGCTAGCTATAAAATATTTCAATTTCCCCTCCCTTAAAGAACTGCTTTTTGTCTGATTTTAGCCAAAAAAAGTTTTAAGCCTACTGGCTACTATTGGTTTCTGTCGCTGTAGGAGTCGCATTTTGGTCTGCACTCTGGTCAAAAACCGCCCCTGGGCTAAAAAAGTCTCTTTTTACATTTGGTCTATGCAGCAACACCGCCGCATTGTATTTCGCAAATACCGGAGCCGACACTACGCCGCCTGTCATCTTGCCCGGAAGCGGCCTATTGTCATCGTTGCCGAACCATACAAGCGTTTGAACGGAAGGCGTAAATCCGCAAAACCAAGCATCCCTATAATCATTCGTAGTTCCCGTCTTTCCGGCGACCTCAGTTCCGGGCGTTACAGCCTTGGTTCCGGTACCTCTGGTCACGACATCTTTCATCATATCTATAACGGCGTAAGCGCTGGAAGGGTCCACTACCGACTCTTTTTTGGATTCGAACATTACGGTTTGCCCATTTCTTGTCTTGATGCTTTTTACAAGCCTTTGAGATACTTTTGTGCCGTAGTTTGAAAGAATAGTGTATATCTCACTAAATTCAAACGGCGTAATAGCGTAACTTCCAAGGGCTACCGACAAATCAGCTTTCACACCGGCAAATCCAAATCTAATTAGCTCTTTTTTGACGCTCTCCATTCCGACTCTCTCTACAAGATCTATCGTGGCTAGGTTTTTAGAGTGCACTAGCGCCTCTCTCATCGTAATAGGGCCCTCATATTTTAGGTCGTAATTTTGCGGATTCCAAGTTTTTCCGCCAAATGTATAACTTTTTGGCGCATCGGAGAGTAAGCTATCGGGAACAAAACCGCCGTTTGCCACACCGATAAGGTAGATAAAAGGCTTAAAGCTAGAGCCTGCCTGCCTTTTTGCCTGCATTACCCTGTTGAAAGGACTTTTATAAAAATCCACGCCGCCGCTAAGCGCCAATACATCACCCGTACCCTGTTCTGTCGATATTAACGCTCCATTAAAGCTTGACATATTTGTTTTGCCGCCGTAATTTTGCATCGCTTCATTATATTGCTCTTTTAGCGCCGCATCGGCAGCCTCTTGGAGCGGCAAATCTATAGTAAGGTCTATCTTGTATCCGCCGCTTTTTATGTCCGGATATTGGGCGATTAGCGTGCGCACGGCCGCATCAACCGCATACGGAGCTTTATTGTAATTTATCGGCTCATTGTAAACTTTTGGTTGCTCGGCTATCGCCTTTTGGTGGGCCGTATCGTCTATCCAACCAAGATACCTCATACGATTAATAACAGTATTTGCTCTCTGGTTTGCGCCCTCGAAATTTTTGACAGGATCATAAGTACTAGGAGCCTTCGGAAGCCCTACAAGTATTGCCGCCTCTTTAAGTGTAATCTCGTTTAGATTTTTTCTAAAATACCCCCATGCCGCCGTTTTTGCGCCATAGTATCCATGTCCAAAATATATTTGATTTAGGTATCTTTCAAGGATTTGCTGCTTGGTTAGTTTCTCTTCTATTTTAAAAGATATTAGCGCCTCTTTTATTTTTCGGCTTATTGTTTTTTCGTTGGTCAAAAGAGTCGTTTTGACAAGCTGCTGCGTCAGCGTACTCGCCCCCTCTACCGCCTTGCCCGCTATGATGTCTTTGACGATAGCCCGTAAAATCGCCTCAAAGCTAATACCCTTGTGCTCAAAAAACGCCGTATCTTCCGTTGCGATAAGAGCCTCTATTAGCATATTGGGCATCTCTTCGTATGCGGCGTATACTCTATTTTCCGTATCAAATAAATTTGCTAGAAGCTTGCCGTTTGTGTCGAATACTTGCGTCGTAAGAGGCGGATTGTAGTTGATTAGCTTATCGAGGTCGTAGCTAAAAGAGCGATAAAAGTATATAAGCAAAAATGTAAGTAGTGTCGTAGCCAAAATAGCTAACGCCGCAATGTATCTCATCATTTCCTAAATTCCCTGCCGTTAAAATCCGCCGCTAAAAGTCGTTTCGTATATTCCGATTTTGGAGCCAAAAATAGCTCTTTTGCTTCGCCAAATTCGATGATTTTACCATCCCCGATTACCATTATCTGTTCGCAAAGCTTTTTTGCCAAGCCAAGCTCGTGCGTGACAAAAATAAGATAAAAGCCAAGCTTTTCTCTTAGCTCTTTTATGAGGGATACTATCTCCTCTTTCGTCTCACTATCAAGTGCGGTAGTGGGCTCATCCATGAGTAGAAGCTTTGGATTTTGGCTAAGCGCTATCGCTATTATAACCCGTTGTAGCTGACCACCGCTAAGCTCGGAGGGGAACCTATCCATGCATGAAGCGTCAAGCCCAGTCTGCTCCAAAAGGTTGACCGCAACACCTCTATCTACGCCCCAAAACTGTTTTTTTATTTTGCTCATCGAAGAGAGCGCCGTAAAAGGATTTTGCGGCACAAAGGCTAGATTTTTGCCTCTTTGCAGCTCTTCTATTCCCGTTATTCGCACTTCACGCAAAAGCTCTTTTGGCAAAATATCCATAATGGCTTTGAGTGTCAGCGATTTGCCGCTACCGCTCTCGCCGACTATCGCCAGAGAATTTTTTATCTCAAAAGAGAGGTCTACTAGGCTCTTGTCGCCGCTTTTGACCGCTATCTTTTCAAACTTTATCAAATTTCACTCTTTATGATTTTTAGTGTTTTTATTAGCTCTTTTTCTTTTTCGCCCAGCCTTGCTATGAGCCTGATGGATGGCGTCTTGACGGTTGGCGGACGGATATAGCCGGTTATTATATTTGATTTTAGTAGTTTTTTGTGGATATTTTCGGCGTTCCCAGTCTCGCACATGATAATCGGCGTAAAAAACTTTTTACCCAAAATCTCTTCACAAACCTCAAGCCTTTCGTCTAGTCGTTTACGAAGTGAGAAGCTGTTTTTTGAGATTTTTTTTATCCTCTCGTTTGCGAGTGCGGCATCTATCGGTGAGAGAGCAGTGGAGTAGATGACGGGCTTTGCGCGGTTGATTAGAAAGGAGATTAGCTCCTTTGAGGCTAGAATATACGCCCCATAGCTCGCCACCGCTTTTGAGAGAGTGCCCATCTTGATATGCCTCGGTTGCGGAGTGATGCCGTAGTGGTCGTATATACCGCCGAGATTTGCCCCGATAACGCCATACCCGTGCGCCTCGTCAATCACGAGATATGCGCCGTATTTGTCCGCCACATCGATAATCTCTTGCGGCAAAATATCGCCTATCATCGAGTAGACAGACTCAACAAAAATAAACACTCTTTTTGCGTCACTATTTTTTAGTTTCTCTTCCAAATCTGCGGTATCATTGTGCAAAAAAAGCTCGCTTTTTGCCTTCGAGAGAGGCAACGCCGCTATTCCGCTGGCGTGATACTCCTCATCCATTAGCACAAGGTCGCCGTGTCCTGGCAAGGCGGATACGAGGGCGGTATTGGCAAGAAAACCGCTACCGACTATCAATGCGTCTTCAAAACCGTGGAGTTTTAAAAGTGTTTTTTCCAGTTTTTTGTGTGCAGATTGATAGCCGTAGACTAGTTGAGATGCGGACGGAGCAAAAAAGCCGTCTTTTAGCACAGATGAGCAAGCTTTGTCGAATGTGGCTCTATCTTTTTTGAACCCCAAATAGTCGTTTGAGGCAAAATCTATGGCAGAGAAGAATAAGAATCTCTTTGTCCGTAGTCTGCCTTTTTTTTGTAAAGCGGCTAATGAGGCTTCAAATTCGTTCATCGGATAAAGGGCAGTAATTTTTCTATGGTTAAGCCCATAGCACAAGAGTCAAGCCCTTTTTGGCTTACGATATACTCTTTACAAAACCCCTCCACCATACAGCCGCCCGCTTTACCATTCCAATCCATTGAGTCCAAATGTGCCTCTAGCTTTACCTCATCAAACTTTGCAAAAAAATACTCCGTCACAGATAGATCCAAAATAGTAAGAGTTTTTGATGCATACGCCGTGCAGGTAATAATCCCCACACTTTTGCCGCTTTGTTTGAGAAGTATCGCTCTCGCATCATCTCTATCTTTTGGCTTTCGCAGTATCTCTTTGCCATCCGTCACGACCGTATCGGCGCACAAGATAGGAGTCTCTATCCCGTACTCTTGTTTCGCCCACTCAAATTTTCCCGCCGTAGCCTTATAGACAAACTCTCTAGGGGTATCCGCCGTGATACTCTCTTCATCAAAACCGCAAGGTTTTTGGCAAAACTCTACTTTGAAGCTATCAAGTATTTTTGCCCTTGTCGGTGAGCTGGAGACGAGATAGAGCACTTTTTAGTAGCCCCTTAGGACAACGCCTAGCATTATCGCCACTAGCCCCAAAAATATATTTATAGGTATCAAAAATTTTGCCAAAGGAGCTAGATATTTAGCGGCGTTTTCATTGTCGCCTTGCATAAAACAGCTTTTTGCTTTGGTAAATCTATAGTAGATAACGCCGTAAACAATAGCCATAACCATCCAAATCTGCGTTTTGATATGCACGACGACATAAAGATTTGGCACGCTCTTAAAGCCGATTCCAAGCATCATAATAATCCCCGTAATGCCGACAAACACGATAGCCGTGGAGACCATCAGGAAAAATCTATTAAGAACCGCAATAACAAGCTCCAATCTTTTTGAGCTCTCATCGATAACCCCCAAAGAGGGGTGAAGCGCAAAACGAATAGCAATCATCCCACCAATCCACACAACGGCAAAAAGCACATGTACGAATAAAATTATTCTGGCATATTCAGCAAAAAATGCGCTCATATTAGTTTCCTAGTTTTGATTTTACAAACTCTAATGCGGCGGCTTTTAGCGCATCCGCTTTTGTCGTATCTTTCGCGCTTCCGCTTGCAAAATCGGCTCTTCCGCCACCTTTGCCGTCAGCCGCCGCAAGAGCGGTTTTGAGCCACTCACCCGCATTAATCTCCACGCCTTTTACACCGCAAACAGCGGAGATTTTGTCGTCCATTACTTCTAAGAGCATAACCGCCGCTTTGTCAAACCTGTTTTTGTACTCATCCACTGCCGCTTTTGCATCGACACCTTCGACAAAATCGCACACGATATTTACGCCACCGATATTTTGTGTTTCAAGCTCTTTTTTGGAGGAGTTTTGCGCTTTTGAAAGCTTCTCTTTTAGCTCTTTTATCTCCGCTTTTAGTCTATTTATGCCAGCTTTGAGGTCTTTGTTTTTAAGCTCACCCTCAAGCTCTGACACCTCGGCTCTAAAGCCTTTTGCGTACTCCACCGCCGCAAGCCCTGCCACGCCCTCGATTCTTCTGACACCTGCCGATACACCGCTCTCTTTTACGATATAAAAGCTTCCGATTTCGCCCGTGCTTGTCGTATGGCATCCGCCGCAAAGCTCCGTGGACGCATCGCCGAAGCTTACCACTCTGACTTTATCACCGTATTTTTCGCCAAATAGCGCCATTGCGCCGCTATTTTTTGCCTCATCGACACCCATTACTTCGGTTTTCCCACCTATATTTGCGGCTATAAGTGCATTTACTTTAGTCTCGACCCATTCTATCTGTTCATCGCTCATCGCTTTTGGAGCGGTAAAGTCAAATCTTAATCGTTTGTCGTCTACATCGCTACCAGCCTGAGTTACGGTGTTGCCTAACACTTCTCTCAGGACTGCGTGAAGTAGATGCGTACACGAGTGGTGTTTTGCGGTCTCGTTTCTTGCACTTGACACTACAGCTTTTACCGTGTCGCCTACGGAAATTTTTGAGGTTGCATGCAATTTTGAAAGATTAAGCTCAAAGAATTTTCTCGTATCAAGCACGCTTGCCTTGCCTACGAGCTCGCCCATATCGCCCGCCTGTCCACCGCTTGCGGCGTAAAAAGGTGTATTTTCAAGCATTATCCAGCCCTCACCCGCAAGCTCCGTCACCGCTTTAAACTCAGCGTCAAGAAGCGCAAGCACTTTTGCATCGCTCGTCAGAGAGTCGTATCCCACAAACTCGTTTTTGCCGAATTTTTCAAGCAACTCTTTAAAGTCACCCTCATTTGCGGCGTCCCCGCTACCTTTCCAAGCCGCTTTCGCCCTCTCTCTTTGCTCTTTCATTTTGGCGTCAAAGCCCTCATTATCAAGCGCCACGCCTCTTTCTCTGAGCATATCTTCAGTCAAATCAAGCGGAAAGCCGAATGTATCGTAGAGCTTAAACGCCGTTTCGCCGCTAAATACTTTTGGATTCATAGCCATCTCTTTTTCAAACAGCTCCATCCCTGCAAAAAGCGTAGAGAAGAATCGCTCTTCTTCTGCTTTGATACTCTCTTTTACATACTGCGCTTTTTCTATGAGATACGGATAACCCTGCCCCATCAAGGCAACAAGAGCGTCATAAAGCGTATACAAAAACGGTCCTTTAAAACCTAGCTTGTAGCCGTGTCTTACCGCTCTTCTTAGTATTCTTCGTAGGACATACCCACGACCCTCTTTGTCGAATGTCACGCCCTGCGCCACTAGGAAACTAACCGCTCTTAGGTGGTCGGCGATAACACGGTAGCTCGCACCCGATGCATAGTCGTATTTTTTGCCGATTTTTGCCTCGATAGCCTCGATGAGCGGCATAAATAGTGAGCTATCATAATTGGATATTTTGCCCTCTTTGATAGCTGTGATTCGCTCTAGCCCCATTCCCGTATCGATTGATGGTTTTGGTAGGCTTATCATCGTGCCGTCTTCAAATCTCTGGTACTGCATAAACACAAGGTTCCAGATTTCGAGGAATCTATCGCCCTCGCCGCCTAGATAATCCTCTTCGGAACTAAATCTATCCGCACCTTGGTCAAAGTGTATCTCAGAGCACGGCCCGCACGGTCCAGTGTCGCCCATCTGCCAGAAGTTGTCCTTGTCGCCCATTTTGACTATGCGCTCTTGTGGCACATATTTCTCCCAAATCTGCCCCGCCTCATCGTCAGAGTCGTGTATCGTTATCCAGAGCTTCTCTTTTGGTAGCTCCATAACAT
>DIZY01000083.1:0-192 GCA_002428055.1 Helicobacteraceae bacterium UBA6016 | reverse complement strand
ATCTCAAAAAATGTGTGGTGTCTAGCGGTAAAGCCGACATTTTCAAGGTCGTTGTGCTTGCCGCCAGCCCTGATACATGTCTGGCTGCTTGTGGCTCTTGGAGGGGTTGGGGATGGAATTTCGCCAGTAAAAACACTTTTAAACTGAACCATTCCGGCATTGGTAAAAAGTAGCGTGGCATCATCGGGAACT
>DIZY01000080.1:460-10643 GCA_002428055.1 Helicobacteraceae bacterium UBA6016 | reverse complement strand
AGAGTAGAGAGGTCTCTTGGTTCGGGCGTTATCGTAAGCGCTGACGGTTATATCGTTACAAACAACCATGTTATTGCAAATTCCGATACCGTGATGGTTTTTTTGGCCGATGAGAAAAAAGAGTACAAAGCAAAAGTAGTCGGCGCTGATCCAAAGACAGACCTTGCAGTCATCAAAATAGAGGCAAAAAATCTGCCTCCGATAGCCTTCTCCGATTCGTCAAAAGTAAAAGAGGGGGATGTCGTATTTGCTATAGGAAACCCTTTTGGTATAGGCGAAACAATTACGCACGGTATCGTCTCGGCTCTCAACAAAAACGGCATAGGACTCAATGAGTATGAAAATTTTATACAGACCGACACGCCGATAAATCCCGGAAACTCCGGCGGGGCTCTTATTGATAGCAGGGGTGGGCTTGTCGGTATCAATACGGCTATTATCTCGCCGACAGGACAAAATAACGGCATAGGCTTTGCGATACCTGCCAATATGGCAAAAAATATCGCAAAAACGCTGATTGAGAAAGGAAAAGTAGAGAGAGGCTTTATCGGCGTGTCGATGCGAGATCTTGATACGCAAAGCAGGAAGTTTTACGGCAAAGAAAAAGGCACGATAGTAATGGATGTCGTCAAAAACTCTCCGGCGCAAAAAGCCGGGCTCAAAAGAGGCGACCTAATAATCTCTATAAACGGCAAAGATGTCGAAAACTCTAGCGAACTCAAAAATATAGTCGGCGCCTCAGAGGTCGGAAGCGAAATCAAGCTTGGCGTAATCAGGGATAAAAAACCAATTAATTTGAGCGTTAAAATAGAAAAAGCAGGCTCAAAAGCCGTCCAAAACGGTGAATTTGAAGCGCTTGACGGACTATTTTTGAGCAAAATAACGGACGATACGAGAAAAAAACATAACATACCTGCACAAATAAAAGGTGTTATGGTGACCGGAGTCAAAGAGGGCTCTTTGGCTTCCAAGCTCAGATTTATGGTCGGCGATATTGTATTGCAGATAGACAATAAAGAGATAACTTCCATAGAGGAGATAAAAGCCATTGGCAGCATCGATGGTAAACAGCTGTTTATAAATAGGCGTGGCGTAATGCTGATGATAATAGCCTCTGAAAATTAAAAAGTATATAAAACATATAAACTTACTTGACATTAAAAAATTTACCCGCTATAATTTTCTCACTTTGATTTAAAGGCGTAAAAATTGGCGGGTATATCTACAAAATCCATCTACGGTCTTGCCGCCATGTTTGAGCTAGCTCAAAACTACGGCAAGAGCCACATCCAAATCAAAGAAATTAGCGTAAATCTAGGCATTCCGCAAAACTATCTGGAGCAGCTGCTGGCGACACTACGAAAGACTGGAATGATAGAGAGCGTCAGAGGTGCGGGCGGCGGATACAAGCTAGCTCGTGACCCTGCCCAGATATGTTGTTGCGAGATTGTAGAGGCTCTTGACGGTGATGTTTGGCGGGTTGAAAATCAGCTTGCGAACGAAGCGTTAAAGTTATTTTGGGATGAGAGAAGCGAGATGGGTAAGGGCGTATATGCCCTAAGCCTCAAAGAACTGCTCTCTTACAAAGAAAAAGCTACGGCAAATTTGGTTTATTATATCTAGGAGCAAAAAATGAGAGTAGCAAAAAGTGTCGAAGAGCTTATCGGTAAAACACCGCTCTTGCGACTAAACGGTTTTTCCGATGAGAGCGGAGCGGAGATTTACGGTAAATGCGAGTTTATGAACCCAAACGGCTCCGTCAAGGATAGGATAGGGGTAAACCTGATAAATACGGCTATAAAAAGCGGCAAAATCAGAAAAGAGACCGTAGTCATAGAGCCGACAAGCGGCAATACGGGGATAGCTCTTGCTTCAGTATGCGCCGTAAAAGGGCTTCGTCTCATCCTTACAATGCCATCCTCAATGAGCGTAGAGCGTCAAAAACTGCTTAAAGCGTATGGAGCGGAGATAGTCTTGACTCCGGCAGAAAAAGGTATGCGCGGCGCCGTGGAGGCGGCGGATGAGCTCTCCAAAGAACATAAAAACAGTTTTATACCGGGGCAGTTCGACAACGACGCAAATCCAGATGCACACAGACACTCTACGGCTCTTGAGCTCTTGGAGGATATGGACGGCAAAATAGATATATTTGTAGCCGCTATCGGTACGGGCGGTACGATAACGGGCGTCGGAGAGATACTGAAGGCAAAAATAAAAGGCATCAAGATAATAGCCGTAGAGCCAAAAGACTCTCCCGTGCTATCGGGCGGAGCAGCAGGGGCGCACAAGATACAAGGTATCGGAGCGGGCTTTGTGCCAAGCGTACTTAACAAAGAGATATATGACGAGATAATCACGGTCTCAAATGAAGACGCTTTCGCTGCCGCTAGAAGCATCGCCAGAAGCGAGGGCGTGCTAGTGGGTATATCCGCGGGCGCAAATGCGTATGCGGCGAGCATCGTGGCGGCAAGGCCTGAGAATAAAGGCAAAAATATAGTTACTGTGCTTTGCGACACGGGTGAAAGATACCTATCAACACCACTATTTGATTTTTAAAAACAAGGATTTTAAATGAATAACGAAACAATTTCAATTCACGCAGGATATGACAAACACGCAGGCGAAAAGACAATGGCTGTGCCAATTTACCAAAGCACCGCGTACGCTTTTGACGGGGCGGAGCATGCGGCAAATCTATTCAGCCTAAAAGAGCTTGGAAATATCTACACGAGACTTATGAATCCGACAAGCACGGTGCTTGAGACGAGATTTGCGGCTTTGGAGGGCGGGGCTAGTGCGGCGGCTACGGCGAGCGGCTCTTCGGCGATATTTTACGCCATTGTCAACCTCGTGGCGGCAGGTGAGAACTTCATAGCGGCAAACAACCTTTATGGCGGAAGCATGACGCTATTTACCCACACACTAAAGAGATTTGGTATCGAAGTGCGCTTCTTTGACCCGAAAAATCCTGAGACGATAGAGGCTCTCATAGATGACAAGAGTAGGGCGATATTTTTTGAGAGCCTTTCAAATCCAGGGATAGATATAGTCGATTTTGAAAAAATAGTAGCAATAGCCGACAAACACAGCATCGTAACCGTCTGCGACAACACCGTGGCGACTCCAGTACTATTCAAGCCTTTATCTGTCGGCATTGACATCGCCGTATACAGTACCAGCAAGTACATCACGGGGCAGGGGCTAGGAATAGGGGGTATGATAGTCGATAGCGAAAAAGCGACCGCAAAAATCAAGGACAATCCAAGATATGCGCACTTTAACGAGCCGGACGCAAGCTACCACGGGCTTATCTACTCATCCCTGCCGTTTCCTCCGTTTGTGCTTAGAGTGACACTATCGCTTCTCAGAGATATCGGAGCCGCTCCTAGTCCGTTCAATAGCTGGCTGTTTATCCAAGGGCTAGAGACGCTGACCATCAGGATGAAAGCGCACAGCGAAAAGGCTCTTGCGGTAGCAAAATTCCTAGAGTCTCACCCGAAAGTAAAATCGGTGAAATATCCGGGGCTAGCAAGCCACAAAGACCATGCGCTACTAAACAAATACTTCACGGGCGGACAGGCTAGTGGGCTTATGAGCTTTGAGGCCGAGAGCTTCGAGGCGGCAAAAGCGGTAGTGGATAGCGTGAAGATATTTACCCCTGTCGTAAACATCGGAGATAGCAAGTCGCTAGTAACGCATCCGGCGAGTACGACACATTCGCAAATGACAAAAGAAGAGCTAAAAAATGCGGGAATTAGCGATACGCTTGTGCGCCTCAGTATTGGGCTTGAAGATGAGAATGATTTGATAGCGGATTTGACGGCGGCGTTGAACGGGTAGGCTTCATACCAAAACCCCGCAAGATTATGTTGTGGGGTTGCCGCTATTTGAGGCTAATCTCTTAGATATATCAAATGTTTATAATACTGTGAATCTAAAAACTCATTTATCAGCTCTTTTGATGGCTTGATGAGTTTCAACATCTCCAAAAGTGCGTCTTTGAGTCTCGGTAGGTCTTTGCCGATAACAGCCCAAAGTATTTCGGCATCCACGCCACGATAATCATGAGATATTTTGTCTCTTATTCCTGCAATATCCGACCAGTTTAACTTCATGGCTATGTCATCTTTTAGATTTTGGCTTATCTTTTTGGACTCCTCGCCGATAGCGATAAACAAAGATATTACGGCATTGAGCCTCATCTGCTCATCAGCCCAAATAAACTCATTTGGATTTGTAAAACCATCCGTATATATGCCGCACTTCTCGATACACTCCAATATGGTAAAGATAAAAATCAGATTTTCTTCTCTATACATATATAAAATCCTTTTTGGCGTAGTGTTTGACTATCGGGTTCATATATTTGAGCGCCACAAAGTCAACTTTTGACACATGAAGCTCGTGTGCAAGCTCGTCAGACAGGCGCAAAAACTCTAATCCGCTTTCAAGCTCAAACCCGCTATCTCTTTCATAGAATATATCCACATCACTACCCTCATTTGCCTCATCTCTTGCGTAGCTACCATAAAGTCCTAGCTGCGTGATGCCATACCTTCGCCGGAGTTCATCTTTTTTTGTTTTTAGGTGTTCTATTATTTTGGTTTTAGTCATTTAATATCCGTATTTAAAGTATTCATTTTTTCAAGAATACCTGCAAGTTCTGGAAATAAAAAAGTAATCAGTTCATCGTATTGTTTGTTGTGTGAAAAATCTTTGTTATTTTTCAAACTCTCTCTAATATTGTTCAATTTTTGCCGCCATTTACCGCTTTCGTCTTGATTTATTAAATAATCTTTACCATGATAGTGATTAATAGCCCAACCAAATATACCCAAGTATGGTTTTAAAATTGAATTTTTTGCATTAAATATTAAATGGGCTATTTCTATTATTTTCTTAAAATCAAAACCAATTGGATAGCCTTTTTTGGCGCTCAACAAAATGCCAATTATCCTATCATCAACTTTTTGTGGAATATCAATACCATACTCCCTGAATTTTGCAATCCATTCTCTAAACTCAACACCAAAATTCTCACTTATTTCATAGCCACTTTTACCCCTTGTTTCTTTTTCGTACCATTCTAAAAACTCGTGCCTAGCTCGTTCTTTTTTAGTAGATATATCGTTGCTTTCTAGGTCAAAATAAAAAGCTCTTTGCTTTTTAAGGTCAAGCGTCAAATCTGTAAAAGCAACGATGGAGGCACCCCATTCTACTTTTTGAGGCTCACCTTTATTTTTCATCCACATACAGCGTACATGAAAAGCCTGTTTTTCTTTTGACTTTTCAACGGTTTTATTGTCAATAATAAAAACATTACCATTATTGTTGTAGAAAATATCTTCTTGAGTCATTTTCGTATTTTTTGGATCAAAATCATTAAAAATCCAAAAAATTAATGCATTATTTTTGAGATAAAATTCTCTACGCTCGACAATAACACTCAAAAAAGTAGTTGAAAGCTGTATCTCAAAGGCAATAAGCTTGTCACAATACTTAGCCTTCACATCTGGTTTACGCCATTCACCATCAAAACCCTTAACTACGATTTCAGACTCAATATTACCAAAGCTTGCATCGTTTGATAGGGCATCAATTAACAACTCTTTCATATTTTTATGCGCCAAACTTTCTTTGGCTCCATTATATTGCATTGCCAAGATTTGTCTATCCGTCAGATTGTGACCGTTGTCATAAGGGCAGTTAGCATGTTTCTTGTGGGCAAAATGAAATTTGCGCTCTTCTTTTCTGCAGTTTAAATAAACATGTGAGCCACATATAGAGCACACATACAATGGGGCTTTGTTAACAATACCTCTCTTGAGGCTACTGCGAAATTGAATTAATTCGTCATATGTAAGCGAATCAATTAAGTCTTGGGTTTTAACGGGCAAGCCACTATGGCAGTTCATTACCTCTTTAATTGTGATTGTATCGGCACAAAAAGACATCTAGTCAACTTTGATTATTAACTCGATAAACAATTCGTTGTTATTAGCCATAAAAGCCGCCCTAGCCTTTTCGATTACTTCCAATTTATATTTCTGCTCATCGCTTCTAATAAATTGATGTTCGTTCAAATGCTTTGAAACTATGCTAGGAGCTACATAGCCCAATGATATTAAGTCTCCAAGCGTATTTTTTGCTTTTTCGTTTTCAAAGTCATAGGGAAACCGTTGGCAATAATGATTAAAGCCGCTAAACTGTCTAACCTCGTTGGAAACTCTAAAACCTTTCGGAGCTAATTTGGAACGCCTAGGATGATACATATCAAAACACAATATACGCCACTCATTGCCGCCGAATGTCACAACCTCATAAATATCAATAGAGCCTATAGAGCAATATCTATGAAAAAATATTCCCTGACCGTCGAGTGTTTCCAATCTTGAAAGATATGTCATCTCACCCAAAACGCCATTTACCGGAATCGGATTTGTTGCGGAACCAAATTCACCTACGGTATTCGGCAAAATATCTACACTTAAGCCGTTCTTTTGAAGCTCTGCCGTCGGTTCAAGGCTTGATTGATAATTTTCATCGTCCAATATTCTTTTTACTTTCTCAAATAGCTCGTTTTGTTGTTGTTTTTTACCTCCAAATAACCATGAGAACATTTAAAACCCCAGTACTTTAATTTTATTGATTATACAAAACGAAGATTATTTTTTGAGAGAGTTCCCGCCAAAGTCGGCGGGAAATGAGATTATAGTGAGTTTACAAGAACGGCAGATACTTTCTTAGCAAACGCCGATGGTGTCTTTGAGGCTCTCGCCCGATAGCATCACGGATAGGTCAAACAGCAGTTCGCCGATTTCGGCTACTTCTGTATTATTTACTAAAATTCAAACACAAACACTCAACCAACTCATCATACTCCGCACTAGACAGCATAGCTATTTTCTCGCCGATTCGTTTTTTTGATATAGCTCTGACATGGTTTATTAAAATATCGCTATTTTCTTTGAGGTTGTCTCTTTTTTTGAGCCTCATTCGATACGGCTTCATGTCTTCCACGAGAGAGGTGGAGAGCGGCATTACTACTACCGTGTCAAGCACGGAGTTTTCATCGTCTCCGGAGATGATGACGGCGGGGCGGATCTTGCCCACTTCGTCGCCTTTTTTTGGGTTAAAGTTGATAGTGACTATATCGCCTCTTTTATAGCCCATCGTCCACGCCCAGTTCGCAAAATTCGATGTCTTGATGGGCTTTTAGCTTGCGCAGTTTTTCTAACTTCTCTTTTTTTTCTATCGCATCGATAGCGGGTTTTATTAGCGCTTTATACTTTGAAGAGATGAAATATCCCAGACTTTTATTTGCTCGTTTGTCTACTATTTCGCCGATTGCGGTATCTTTAAGTAGTGAGGGTTTGTTTTGGATTGCCGTTACGCCGAGTGTTGTCATTTTTATTCCTTATAGAATATTCTATTAGGATTATATCACTGTTTATAAAATTAAAACTACAAAAAATAGCAACACTTCCGTGCTATTAACAAACCGTTTACTTTAGTGTGCAATAATGCTTTTTAATAATTTAATGAGAGTGCGGTGATATGTCATATAGATACTCAAATATAGCGTTGCGTTTTTGCATTGCGTGCCTGCTTCCTGTTTGTGTAGAGGCGGCGGATTTCGGTGATCCTTTTTCGGTTTCGCAGAGTACGAAGAGGCTGGAGTCTTACTCCAATCTCTCTTGCTCTCAGCCAGATTTATCCAAAGAAATGGGGCTTGTAGAGGTCGTGAACTTCGCTCTTTGCAACAATCCTGAGACAAAATCGGCATGGATAGGGGCGCTGTATCAAGCTGAGCAGGTGGGCGTCGCAAAATCGTCGTATCTGCCCTCCGTTGACGCTACTCTCTATTCAAACGGCGCAAAACAAAACTCCAAAAATACAAACACATCCGTCACTACCCAAAGCGGTTCCATCAACTTCTCATATCTTCTATACGACTTTGGCGCAAGAGAGGCAAGCGTAGAAAATGCAAAAAGGCTTCTTGACGCCGCAAATGCTACGCAAAGCGCAAAAGTTCAGTCTCTCTTTTTGTCTACGATACACTCTTATTACTCCCTTTTTGCGGCTAAGGCGTTGCTTGAGGCATATATAGAGACCGAAAAACTGGCAAAAGAGAGCTATGAGGCGGCGACGGCAAGGTATCAGGTCGGCATCGCAACTCCAGCAGATAAGTTGCAAGCTCTTACGGCATACTCGCAAGCTGAGCTGAATAGAGGCAGAGCAGAGGGGAACCTCAAAAATACACGGGGCGATTTGGCAAATATCCTAAATCTTGACCCGCATACGGCTCTAAATATCGCCATGCCTTCCACTAGCGGGGCGGGAGAGGAGTTTGGGCGAAATATCGAAGAGATGATAAAAGAGGCAAAAAAAAGCCGTCCCGATTTGGTAGCGGCACAGGCTCAGATAGAGGCGGCAAAAGCTTCGCAGGAGGAGGCAAAGGCTAGCGGCAAGCCTACTATTTCGCTCTCTTCTTCGTTAGGATATGGCGACTCTAGCGCCTCTGAGCCTACAAGAAGCTCATCTGTAGGTGTATTGCTCAACATTCCGATATTTAGCGGTTTTAACACTACCTACAAGATAAGGGCGGCGACGGCTCAGACGAAGATAAGAGAGCTGGAGTTTGTGAGGCTTGAAAAACAGGCGGCGCTCGATGTCTACAAAGCCTACAACAACCTAACGACGTAAACAAACGCCATAAAAGTAAGTAAAGACCTACTCATTAGCGCCGAGCAGTCGATGAAGACGGCTAGCGGCAGATATAAGGCGGGGGTCGGGAGTATACTTGACCTTCTGAGTGCTCAAAGCGCATTTGCAAGCGCAAAGCAACAGAGCGTTGAAGCTTTATATAATTGGTACATAGCCAAGGCGACGCTCGCTCAAAGTATGGGAAAACTGAACTTTACGGAAATAGAAAATATAGGCGGCAAAAAATAAGATGGAACTAAAAAACTTAATGACCGGTAAAAAAATTATAGCGGCGGTAGCGGCTTTGGCGGTTCTTGGCGGGGGCGGGTGGTATTATTTTGGCTCAATGTCCAAAGATACGCAGGTGTATAAAACCGCAAAAATAGAGCAGGGCGCCGTAGCGCAAAGCGTATCGGCAAACGGCGTACTAAATCCGGTAGTGCTTGTAAGCGTAGGTACTCAAGTCTCCGGTACGGTCAAAAAGCTACTTGTTGACTATAACGACAAGGTAAAAGCAGGACAGGTGCTTGCCGTACTTGACCCCTCGCTGTACGATGCACAGATGGCGCAGAGCGAAGCTAGCGTGAAAGCGGCGGAGGCTTCTTTGGAGCTTGCGGCAACATACGAAAAGAGAATGCGAGAGCTATATGCAAAAGAGTATGTCTCAAGGCAGGAGCTAGACCAGAGCGTGCAAGCTCTAAAAAGCGCAAAAGCACAACTCGCTCTTTCAAAAGCATCGCACACGAAAGACGCTACAAATAGAGATTATTCGATTATCAAATCTCCAGTATCAGGAGTCGTGATAGATAGACAGATAGATGTGGGTCAGACGGTGGCAGCGAGCTTCCAGACTCCTACGCTGTTCAAAATTGCGCAGGATTTGAGGCGTATGCAGATTAAACTGCCACCACTTGTCAAGACAATTTTCCAAGAGTTCATCTTCACTTTTAAAAAAGCCCCGCTAAGCAACTTTTCCAACCTCTTGCCTTATCCCATCAAGATAAACATTCATAGGCTTTTTATAGCCAAGGCTTGAATGAAATCTTCTAAAGTTGTAAAACTCTATAAAACTAGCAACCCCTCTTTTTAGCTCCTTTGCGTCTTGATATTCATTTAGATAAATCTCGTCGTATTTTAGGGTTCTAAAAAATCTCTCAATAGCTATATTGTCGATACTCCTGCCTTTACCGTTCATTGAGATTTGTATGCCGCTTTCCTCAAGAAGTCGTATATGCTCACGGCTACGATATTGACTTCCCTGATCGGAATTGAGTATCTTTGGCATACCGTGCCTGTTTATAGCCTCTTTTAACACATCGGTCACAAGCGTTGCATCCATTGTGTTTGAAATCTTGTAAGAGAGTATTGCCCTTGAATGCCAGTCGATAATAGCGGCAAGATACATATGTCCGCCTCTGATTGGGATATAAGTAATATCAGAGCTCCATACTTCGTTTGGAGCTAATACGACAACTTG
>DIZY01000080.1:276-415 GCA_002428055.1 Helicobacteraceae bacterium UBA6016 | reverse complement strand
ATGATTGTCGTTTCTTCTTTGGATGAATAGCTTCCAGTCCCATATTGTTCATAAGTCTAGCAACTTTGTTGACTCCGACTCTATATCCGTCCTCAATAAGCTGTTGATGCATCATTCGATAGCCGTACGATGATGAAAC
>DIZY01000080.1:0-158 GCA_002428055.1 Helicobacteraceae bacterium UBA6016 | reverse complement strand
GTCTCAACCATATCTTTACGGCTATTTAATGAGACCGAGCTGTCGAGCTTTTTTTCAAGAAAATCTCTCTCTATTGTAAGTTGCCCAACCGTTTTTGCATATGTGTCATTTTTAGCTTTTAACTCTTCTATTTCATCTTTATAGGCTTTTGTGGCTCC
>DIZY01000146.1:4586-10579 GCA_002428055.1 Helicobacteraceae bacterium UBA6016 | reverse complement strand
ATTATTTTTTTGCCAAGCTTTACTATTTTACCAAACTCTTTTTTGTCAATCTCTTTTGCGAGATAAACCTCTTCAATAAGAGCAGGATGATTTTCGAGCAGATGCCAAAAAACTTGTTTTCCATATATATACATATTTACCTTACGCAAAAATGTGCAAAAGCCCATTCTCACTACGCTAGCCGCTATGGCACTAAAGCTAACCGTTTTTTGGCGGCAGATTTTTTGATTTTTACGGTATTAATGGAAAAATTTTATCAGAAATAATCTAAATGAGACGGCGAGGCTCAGGAGTTGTTTTTAATTAGCTCTTCGTAGATATTTTTTGGGTTTTCGCCCGTTATTTTGGCGATGAGTTTTGCCGCCTGTTTTTTCGGTAAATCAAGCTCCAAAACATCCTCCAAAGATAGGGACAAAAAGCCGCTTTGGAGTCCTTTAAATTTGACGACGACGGCCCATTCGCCTTTTGAAGAGAGTTTTTTTAGCTCCCCGAGAATTTCGCTTGCGCTGCCCCTAAAATATCTTTGGTGCATTTTTGTGAGCTCTTTTGCAGCAAAAACTTCCGCATCTTTTGCGACGCTACACAGCTCTTCTAGAAATTGGATTATTCTGTGCGGGGCTTCATAAAAAATGACCGGATATTCGGATAGTGAGAGTTTTTTGAGTTCGTCTATTCTAGAGTTTGTTTTGTGCGGTAAAAATCCGTAAAAAAGAAATTTGCTATCCAAAAATCCGCTTGCGGCGTAGAGCGTCGTAAGAGCGCTTGCCCCTGGCAGTACATCGTAGGCGATTTTGTGTTTTTGGGCAAAAAGAGCCAAAAATGCTCCAGGGTCGCTAATGCATGGCATTCCGGCATCGCTTAAATAGACACAGTTTTTATCAAAAATAGATATATCGATATTTTCTAGTACTTTTTCTTCGTTATGGGAGTGGAGGGAGTAAAATATTTTTTTGGATATATCGGCGCCGTATCTTGAGGAAAGAAGGTCAAAAAGTTTTTTGGTTACCCGTGTGTCTTCGCAGAATACGACTTCGGCATCTTGCATCGCCTTTACGGTCCTGAAGGTTACATCCTCCAGGTTTCCGATGGGCGTTGGGAGAAAAGTAAGAGGCAAAGGATTAGTTCATATTGTATTTTTTCTTGAATTTCTCAACTTTACCGGCTGCGTCAACAAGTTTTTCTTCACCTGTAAAAAATGGGTGACATTTGTCGCAGATGTCCACTCTCATTTCATTTTGAAGCGATTTAATCGTAAATGAATTACCACATACACAGCTTACTGAACACTCTACATAATTTGGATGAATATCTTTTTGCATCTCTTTATCCTTTAAAGTTTTTGTCTATAGAAAATAATTTTTCCAGAAATAAGGCGCAAATTATATCAAAAAGTTTTTAAAACTTTAAATAGCGCATAACGATGCCGCAGCTACGACTGCCGTCTCGCTTCTTAGTATATTTTTTGTGCCGAATGAAAGCATTTTTTTTGCTTTTTCGCTCAAAATCTTCTTTTCTTCATCGTTAAAACCGCCTTCCGGTCCAACCAAAAAAACTCCCTCTTTGATGCCGTCAATCGATTCCCCGCCAAAATCAAAAACGAAAAAATCTTTTTGGCTATCGCAAAAATCTTTTAAGTTTTTGAATATTATGACATTCATTAAGTCGTTTCTACCGCACTGACAGCATGAGTTTATTAGGATTCTGTTGATTCGCTCTTCATCCATTTTGAAATTTTTTTGGCTTCTTGCCGAGTATATAAAATATAGATTTTGAACACCTAGCTCGTTTAGCATCGGAACTGTTTTTTCTATTGTTTTGGGATCGACCACACACCATGCGATGTCGCATCTCTTTTTTGCAGCAGTGGCGTCGGCAAAGGAGTTTGTCAATTTTAGAGTTGCATCTTTTTTGCCTATACTTAAGACCTCGTACTCATACAAGAAAGGCTCTTTTAAGTTTCTAAACAAAAACTTCTCCTCCGCCGTAGAGCGTCTAGATAAAAAAAGGTGCCTAAAGTTCTCACCGTCTATTTTTAAAAGATCTATTCCGCTTTTTTCATCGAATGAAAATACCAACTTCAACGCTCCAAAAGATTTTTCTTGTAAAATCGTACACAAAAAATATAGAAAACTTAGGAAATAAAAATTGAAATACCTTGTAGATTTTATTGAAACCGACAATATAGAAAAGACATTCGTCTATTCGCAGTTAAAGTGCGATCTAGAATCTACGATGTTTCTAAAAAATATGACGCAAAAATTCCTAAAAGGGCAGGAGAGTGTTATCTGTTCCGACATATTGACGGAAATTTTTTCCTCAAAAAATTATAAACATATAGAAAAACTTACGCTTATTAAAAATCTTATAGAACTCGGCTGGATAACAAATAACGATAATTTCGGTTTGCAAAAAATATCCGATTCTTCGCTTTTGGAGCTTTTGAACTCTTCCGTGTCGCTTAGTTCATCTTTTTTGAAGCTTTTGGAAGAAGGAAGTTTTGAGCTGAGTCTGCCGGATATAAAACCATACACAGACCATTTGGAGTATCTACAAGAGCAGTTTTATCGCATAGATCTCTATCAAAAAATAGCGGCGATAAGACATAGCTACTCTAGCGATTCGCCCAATATTTCAAGACTAAAAACCAAGCTTAGCGAGCTTGAGGGCAGAATAGTCGAAAAGATAAAACAGACAAAAATACATCTTGAGCTTGAGCACTTCTTTAAAGAAAAGCATCTGGGCGACAAGGAAAAAATTATCTTTTTGGCACTTTTGAAGGAGGAGTATTCGGGCGAGGGCGACAATCTTAGGGAGATGAATACTCTTATAGAGATAGTGAGTTCCGATGATTACGACAGAATCAAAAATAGAAGCTTGCTTGAAGACGGGGCAAAACTGATTGAGCAGGAGATTATCGATTATGAGGAGGTACTTACCCCTTTTGGCGGCATAAGCCGTTCTTTTTATATATCCGAAGAGATACTAAAGCATATCGTCTATCCTCAGAAAAAAAAGAAAAAAATTAAGGTCAAATTAGAATCTCTAATGAAAGAGCAAGAGCTTTTTGAGCTGATAGAGCCGAAAAGTTCGCTAGATGATGTGGTGCTAAATCCGAAAACCAGAGAGATGCTAGATACGGTACTGAGGCAACTTGATAAAAATGTTTCAAATCTACTCAAAGAGTGGGGAATTAAAGACAAAAAGACCGGCGTAGAGGCTAGAATAATTTTTCACGGACCCCCTGGAACCGGTAAGACGATGACGGCGCTTAGCCTCTCAAAATCTCTTAAAAAACAGGTTCTAAGCTTTGATTGTAGCAAGATACTATCAATGTATATAGGCGAGAGCGAAAAGAATGTGCGAAAGATATTTGATACATATAAAGAGCTTAGAGATAAGTCAAAAACGGATCCCGTGCTACTGCTAAACGAGGCTGACCAATTCTTGTCTTCACGAAGCTCATCCGCTTTTTCAAGCGCTGACAAGATGCACAATCAGATGCAAAACATATTTTTGGAGCAGATAGAGAGATTTGACGGTGTAATTATCGCCACAACAAACCTTTTGGAAAATATAGACCAAGCTTTTTCGAGACGGTTTAACTATAAAATCAAATTTGAAAAGCCGGATTTAAAACAGAGAACCTCTATTTGGGAAAAAAGTTTGCCAAAGCATGCTCCGTACTCCGAAGATTTCAATAAAGATAAGCTTTCCGAGTATGCCCTGACCGGTGGACAGATAGCGCTTGTGATTAAAAATGCGGCATTTAATGCTGCGGCAAAAGAGAATCCGATTTTGACAATGGAAGATTTTGTAAGCGAAATCAAAAAAGAGCTTGCTGGAAGCTTTGATAGCGAGAAGTCGATGGGCTTTCTCTCTTAAAAAGAAGAAAAAATTATGTTACCAAAGTAAACAAAATATAAAATAAATAAATATAGCTATGTAACTTTAAGTTACTAAATTGGGCTTTTTTGGGTAAAGTTACTTTAATTATTATGACGGTATATTTACGGCCGCTTTAAACACGGGATTGAGCGGTCTTATTCCGTCCCAAATTAACACCAAAAAAAGGCTTTGCGATGACTCATTCGGATTTTGCTCATCCGTATTTCGGCGCTTTTGTGCTACTCGTCTTTACTTTTGCCGCATTTTTTGCGACTACAAACCTGGCTAGATTTGTTAGCCGTTTGATGGCAAAAAAAGATACGGAAAAACTAAAACTATCAATATATGAGTGCGGTCCAGAGGCAAACCTACAACCGAACAAAATTTCGGCGCAGTTTTACCTCTTTGGGCTTTTGTTTATTCTGTTTGATATAGAGATTATATTTATGTTTCCGTGGGCGCTTGATTTTAAACTCCTCGGATGGTTCGGCATGGTAGAGATGGTTATATTTCTTACCCTTCTTACTATCGGCTTTGTATATGCATGGAAAAAAGGAGCGCTTCAATGGCACAACATAAAGTAAACTACGCAGCTAGCGGCGGCTTGCCCGTTGCTCTTACAACGGTTGACAAGCTCGTAAACTGGGGCCGCTCAAACAGCCTTTGGGCATTTACATTCGGTCTTGCCTGTTGCGCTATCGAGATGATGGCATCGGGTGCGGGAAGATACGACTTTGATAGATTCGGTACTATTTTTAGAGCTTCCCCGAGACAATCGGATGTAATGGTGGTATCGGGTACGGTAACCAAAAAATATGCGCCGTTTATTAGAAGACTATACGACCAAATGGCGGAGCCTAGATGGGTAATCTCTATGGGTTCATGTGCAAATACGGGCGGTATGTTTAATACATACAGCACCGTTCAGGGTGTCGATAGAATTATCCCTGTTGATATTTATCTGCCTGGTTGCGCACCTAGACCGGAGACTCTTCAGTACGCCGTAATGATGCTTCAGCAACACATTAGGAAAAACAAAGCGTCGAGAGCGCAAATCCAAAAGAGGTTTGTGTAAATGAGAAAATATACTCCAAAAGATAACGTTCAAAAACAATCATATTATTCAGACAGATTTAGGGCTCCGGACAGGCTGGCCAAAGAGCCAGTTGAAGACGATGCAGTATTTGCAAAAGACATAGAAGCACTAAAGGCGGCGTTTGACGTAAAAGAGGCGTACATCCAAAGAGGTCAGCTAATAGTCGTCGTGGAAGCGGCAAAAAATGTCGAGGTAATCAAATTCTTCAAAGAAAAGCTTGATTACTGCCAGCTTAGCGAGATGAGCGCCGTAGACTTTGTGGCACAGTGCGGCGGTTTTGAGGTGTTTTACCAGCTTCTTTCGATGAGCAAAAGAAAAAGAGCTAGAGTAAAATGCTTTATCAAAGACGGCGAAAATGTAGAGAGCGTATCAAGCATTTACTCCTCCGCAAATTGGGCCGAGCGAGAGATGTATGATATGTTCGGTATCCAAGTCAATAACCATCCAATGCTAAAAAGAATCATGCTTCCTGACGACTGGGTAGGTCATCCGCTTAGAAAAACATATCCACTCCAGGGCGATGAGTTTTCATGCTGGTATGAAGTGGACAAAATATACGGCAAAGAGGCGAGAGAGATTATCGGGCCTGAGCTCAGAGACGCCGCATTTGTGGATAGATACGATACGACTAGATTTGCTAGACTCGGTAAAGAGGTCGGTTTCGGCGAAGAGTACAAAGAGTCTGAGACACCGATTGCCTATCAAGAAGAGAGTAGACCGCTTTTGGTAGAAAAATTTGATCCTAGCAAGACGACTCTTGCAGACAGAGAAAGATAGGAGGGCAAAAGAAGATGCAACAACCAAATAAACTACAGCCCTTTTTTGAAAATATAACATTTGACAGAGAAGATAACAGAATGGTGGTCAACTTCGGACCAAACCACCCATCGGCGCATGGACTTCTAAATCTTGTACTCGAGCTTGATGGCGAGCAGGTAGCAAAAGCGTATCCAAATATCGGCTTTCTTCATAGAGGCATGGAAAAGATGGCTGAAAATATGATGTATAACGA
>DIZY01000146.1:1234-4528 GCA_002428055.1 Helicobacteraceae bacterium UBA6016 | reverse complement strand
CTAGAAGTGCCTAGACGAGCGAAAGTCATCAGAACGATACTTCTTGAAATCAACAGGCTATGCTCTCATCTATTTTTTGTCGCTACACATGCGCTTGACATCGGCGCTATGAGCGTCTTTTTGTATGCTTTTAGAGAAAGAGAGCATGCAATGGACCTTATCGAGTATTATTGCGGCGCAAGACTGACTCACTCTTCCATCCGAATCGGCGGCGTACCGCTTGATGTGACGGATGAGTGGCTAAGCGGTATGAAAACTTTTATAGACTCTCTTGAAGAAAATATCAAGATATATGAAGGCTTGCTGGATTCAAACAGAATTTGGAGAATGAGGCTCGAAGATGTGGGTATTTTGCCTCCTGAAATGGCGCTTGATTGGGGCTGTTCGGGCATTATGCTAAGAGGTAGCGGCATCAAGTGGGATATTAGAAAAGAGGAGCCGTACGAGCTTTACGGCGAACTTGATTTTGATGTGCCTGTCGCCGAGACCAACGATAGTTATGGAAGATATAGATGTTATATGCTTGAGATGAGAGAGTCTGTGAAGATAATTGATCAGTGCCTAAATCTTTACAAGACAACAGAGCCGCAAATCATGGCTGAAGCGCCGAACTTCGTATCGGCTCCAAAAGAGCAGATAATGACTCAAAACTACTCACTAATGCAGCACTTCGTGCTTGTGACGCAAGGCATGAGACCACCTGTGGGTGAGGTGTATGTAGCGACCGAATCGCCAAAAGGTGAGCTTGGCTACTACATATATTCAAACGGCGAGCCGTATCCATACAGACTAAAAATCAGAGCTCCGAGCTTCTGGCATACTGGCATACTCCAGGCATGGCTTCCAGGCGTTCAGCTTGCCGATGTCGTAACAATGATAGGAAGCTCAAATACCGTATTCGGCGAGGTAGACAGATAATGAAAAGATTTGACCTTAGACACCTAAAGAGCGATTTTTACGGTCGCATGAGTGAGCTTATGAATAAAGATGTAGCAAAAGACGAAGTCGCGATATTTTTGTTTGAAGTTGGTGATTTTAGCCCCGTTCAAAAGAGCGCGGATATTGTAAAAGAGAGTGGCTGGACGCTGATGAATAGCCTAAAGTTTAACGAAGTTGACTGGACTATAGTAGTAAAGAAGTAATATGGCAAATATCCTTTTTAGCCTCTGGCAAGACGAAATTATTGACAATCGCGGCAAAAGCGAAGAAGAAGCGGCAAAAAGCAAGTTTCACTTTCCTTTTGAGTTCGATACGGATACGCATACCAAAGCCTTTATCGGTTGGGCTGGCGTAGCTATATTCGGGCATGGCGTAGATGTCGTAAAACTAGCGGTAGAGTATGCAAAAACCTATCAAGAGTACTCCGAGGCTTGCGGCAGATGCGCACCCGGAAGATGGGGCGGAAGAATCATATACGACATTTTGCATAAGATAGGCAGAGGCGAAGGAAGTCAAAGTGACATAGGGCATCTGCAAGAGATTTGCGCCTCCATGAAAGAGACCTCAAAGTGCGAAATAGGCAAGACGGTACCAAACCCGATTTTGGCGCTTCTCACGCATTTTAAGGCAGATTTTACGACTCTTATAGATGAGCAAAAAGCCTCTCCTGATTTTCATAAAACAGAAGTGTCATATATATCGAAAGTTACGGCTCCGTGTATGGATGCCTGTCCTTCGCATGTCGATATTCCCTCTTATATCGAAGGAGTTAGAGACCTTAGGTTTGATGAGAGTCTGAAGGCTACACGCCAAACAATGCCCTTGGCGCATACTTGCGGCAGAGTTTGCCCGCATCCGTGTGAAAATGCCTGTAGACGAACCAACCTAGATGAGCCGATAGCGATTATGGAGCTAAAAAGATTAGGCGCGGATTTTGAGACCGATAGGGATATGGGGTGGTTTCATCCCGTAGAGCCAAAGCCAAAGGGCGATAAAAAAGTAGCAATTATCGGAGCCGGACCTGCCGGACTTACTGCTGCGTACTATCTAGGCGTAGAAGGCATTAACTGCGATGTATACGAAGAATTGCCTGTTCTTGGCGGCGAAGTAGCAGTCGGCGTGCCTGAATATAGGATGCCTATCGGTAAATATAATAAAGATATTGAGCTTGTAAAAAACGTAGGCACAAACTTTATTACAAATACCCGCGTAACTGCGGATATGATGAGAGAGTTTGAAAACTCGTATGACGCTATTATGGTGGGCACAGGGGCTAGACTTTCCAAAAAAATAAGAGCCAAAAACGAAAATCCGAAGGATGAGGGCTATTGGCCCGCTATCCCGTTTCTTGATGAGATAAATCTTTTTGAAAAATACGGTTTCGGTGAAGCGGTAGACCTTAGCGGCAAAACTGTCGTATGCGTAGGCGGTGGCTTTACCTCTATGGACGTCGTGCGCTGTTCCGTTCGGGCAAACGCCAAAAAAATTGTAATGCTCTATAGAAGAGACGAAAAGACTATTATCAATAACACCTCTTACGAGGAGTATCACGAAGCAGTCGAAGAGGGCGTGGAGTTTATATTTTATAGTGCGATTGATGAGATAATCTCGGAGAACGGCAAAATCAAAAAGCTGATTGTTGATATGTACGAGCTTGTTCCGGATCCTGAAGGCGGCAGACCTCAACTGCTAAAAGCTGAGGGTAAAAGCTTTGAGATGGAGTGCGACATACTTGTACCTGCGGTCAGTCAAGATGCCGACCTTTCCTTGCTACCTGAGGAGTGGGAGATAGCCAAAACGAGCTGGAATACGATACTAACGGATGGCAAGACATATCAGACAAGCAGAGAAAAAATATTTGCGGCAGGAGACTGTGAATACGGTCCGATGACCATTGTAAACGCCGTCGGTCAAGCCAAAAGAGCCGCTAGCGTTATGACGAGATACCTAAATGAGGGCAAAATCTACCGCACCGAGGATGAGATTATGGAAGATCACCTTAAAGCGCTAAAAGTCTATAACAAAAAAGAGGTTGTGCGTGGTTGGCTAAAAGGGCTACCTAGAGAACATAGTGAAAAAATGGGCGTTGAGATGCGAAAGACGAACAATCTTGAGGTAAATTTCGGATTGACGACCGAGCAGGCGATAGACGAAGCTAGTCGCTGTATGAGATGTTACTATATAGCTATGGCGGCGGTGTAAAATGAGCGAAATCAAAATCACAATAAACGGCATAGAGATATCCGCCAACAAAAACGATACGATACTAAAAGCCGCAAGAAGAGAGGGCGTATATATTCCGACTCTCTGTTATCTATCAAAATGCGAGCCTATCTCTTCATGCAGACTTTGCGT
>DIZY01000146.1:0-1225 GCA_002428055.1 Helicobacteraceae bacterium UBA6016 | reverse complement strand
TAGACGGTCTCGTGGTAAAAACAAACTCCGAGAGGCTAGCCGAGGAGAGACAAAAAATTATGCAGCTTTACTGCGTCAATCACCCTTTAGAGTGCGGCGTATGCGACAAATCAGGCGAATGCGACCTTCAAAATAAAACTTTGGAATTTGGCGTAACGGCTCAGAAGTTTATGGCGGTTGACCAAAAGAGAGAGATAAAAGATTGGGGGTTTATCCAATATGACCCGTCTCTTTGTATACTCTGCGAAAAATGCGTCCATACCTGTAATGAAATTATCGGCGACGACGCTATAGAGATAAAAGTTGGCGGCTATAAGTCGATTATCGGACCGAAAAATTCCGAGACGCTAGATTGTACATTTTGCGGTGAGTGTATTGCTGTTTGTCCAGTCGGCGCTCTCGTATCAAAAGAGTTTAAATATAGCTCAAATGCGTGGGAGTTAAAGAAAGTTCCATCCGCTTGCGCCCACTGCTCATCGGCGTGTTCGCTTACATACGAGTCAAAGCATAACGGTACGGAGTCTGTAGGGCAAAAAATATATAGAGTCTCTAACGATTTTGAGTTTAGCACCCTATGTCAAGCCGGAAGATTTGGTTTTGACTATGAAAATAGAGCCGAAAAAGATGAAAAAGCTTTTGAAAAAGCTGTAGGCGCTCTTAAATCCGCAAGAACTATCAAGTTTAATAGCTTTATCACAAACGAAGAGGCAAAAATCCTTCAGACTATGAAGGAAAAAAGCGGTGTGAGATTGGTTAATCCTGATGCCTACAACTTCAAAAAGTTTATGGACGCTTACGCCAGTGTGACCGGTAAAAGCTTGTATTCGGCGTCACTTCAGGATGTCAAAAATTCAGACGCAATAATCATACTAGGCTCCATGATAAGCAGTGATAATCCGATGGCGAGATATGCCATGAATGAAGCCTCAAAAAAGAAAAACGCAAAAGTCGTATATCTACATCCGATAGAAGACTCGCGGCTTACGCCAAATGTCAATAAATTTGTCAAATATGAGCCAAAAAGCGAAGAGGGCGTGATGGCGCTTTTGGCTTCAATGTTTGTGGATAAAAATGCGCTGGAGAGTGAGCAAAAATCTTTTTTTGATAACCTAGATATGGGATATGTAAGCTCAGAGACTAGCTTTGACGAAACGGAGCAAGAGGCTATCGTCAAAATGTTTTCACGAGCTAAAAATAGGACTCTCATCCTCGGCGCCGACCTATA
>DIZY01000140.1 GCA_002428055.1 Helicobacteraceae bacterium UBA6016 | reverse complement strand
ATAAGTACATCAATCACATACGGCTCGCACTATCACCTGCTTGGGTCGCATTGTAGTCAATGGTTTTGTTGCCGTCTTTATAGACCGGGTCGCCCTTGTAGCCGCAACCTGTTAAAAAAATAGCGGCTATAATGACGATATGAAACACGGAAATGAGCTTTTTAAACATATATCGTTTGCCTCAAATAAAAAGGTGGAGTTTTTTTCCTGTATAGGCAAAATAAAAAAACTGCTTCCGCCTACGCTCGCAGCGGGCGTGGAGAGCGCATATATCAAAAACGATACGCTGTTTTTCTTGCTTGAAAACAAAACTCTGGAATTTGAGGCGAATTATAAACTAAACTCTCTAACACAGCTATTAAAAGAGTTTTGCGCTTTTGACCCAGAATGCAAAGAGCTTGTTTTCTCAAAAATCAAAGCCTACTCCAAAGCAAAACCTCCCAAACCACAGATAAAAACCACTTTTTTGGAAAAAGATAGAAGCAGCGGCAGTTTTGAAAACAACTTCAAAAACGAAGAGCTTCGGATGAGACTCGAAAAAATAAGAGAGCAGATAGTTAAAAATGCTTCAAAAGCTTAAAGGTCTGCCGGATACGCCCGGTATTTATCAGTTTTTTGACGAAAAAGGCAAGCTTCTTTATGTCGGCAAAGCAAAAAGCCTCAAAAACAGAGTAAAAAGCTACTTCCGCTTATCTCCCGCACTCTCACCTGCGCCGAACCTAGGAGTGCGGATATACAAGATGATAGAGGAGGCGAGAAACATCGAATACATCATCCTAAACTCCGAGAGCGATGCGCTCGTCCTTGAAAACTCTCTCATTAAACAGCTAAAACCAAAATACAATATTCTACTCAGAGACGACAAAACATACCCGTATATCTTCGTGGATTTGGCGCAGAAATATCCGAGATTTGAGATAACTAGACGGGTAATCAGCGGCAAAAATGTCAAATACTTCGGACCTTTCGTATCCGGCTCAAGGGAGCTTTTGGATGCACTATACGAAAACTACAAGCTTGTCCAAAAAGCCTCCTGTATGAAAGGCAAAAAAGCGTGTCTTTTTTATCAGATAGACAGATGCTTGGCTCCTTGCGAATTTGCCGTGGATGAGGGTGCATACAAGGCAATGATAGATGAGGCGATGTCCGCCGTCAACGACGCAAAGGGACTACTAAAAAAGCTGGAAGCGAAAATGCTAAAGCTCTCCGATGAGTTTCGCTTTGAGGATGCGGCGGCGATACGAGATAAAATCTCGGCAATCAAAAAAATCTCCTCCACAAGCGAAGTGGACCTCGCCAAAAACGACAGCTTTGATCTTTTTGCCGTATCAAAAGCTAAAGATGCCGCTTGCGTCGTGCGATTCTTCGTCAGGGACGGAAAGCTGGTCTCCTCTTCGCACAGCTTCGCCGCTCTCTCGGAAGATGCCGGAGATGAGGCGATAGATGAGCTGTATTCGCAGGCTCTTTTGGAGTTTTATACCAAGGAACACCCGTATGTATCGGCAAACATCTACACGCTTCACGAGCTTGAGGGCAAAGAACCGCTGGAGGAGCTGATTTCGGCGAATTTTGGCAAAAAAGTCAAAATCTCTACGCCAAAAAAGAAAGAGCACCAAAATATAGCCTCTATTGCGCTCAAAAACGGCTTTGAACTGCTAAGGCAAAGGGGCGAGAGTCCGTACTCTATGATTTCGGCACAACTAAAAGAGCTGCTTGAGCTACAAACTCCGCCGCTACGCATAGAGGTATTCGACAACTCTCATCTTTTTGGCTCCTCTCCGGTGGCTTCGATGGTCGTCTGGGATGACGGGTGGAAAAAAGAGGAGTATAGGCACTACAATCTGGAAGCGACGAGTGAATATGAGCAGATGAGAGAGGCTCTCTCAAGGCGGGCTCTTAGCTTTGATAAAAACCCTCCGCCTGATATGTGGCTGCTTGACGGCGGCAAGGCAAATCTCTCGCTAGCATACGACATACTGGCAAGTGTGGGCGTAGATATAAGCGTGGCGGCGATAGCAAAAGAGAAGATAGACGGCAAGGCGCACAGGGCGAAAAACAGCGCAAACGACCAGATATATATCGAATCCAAGATACTAAAGCTCCCGCCCTCCGACAAGAGGCTACAGTTTTTGCAAAACCTTAGAGACGAGGCGCATCGCTTTGCCGTCACATTTCACCGTAAGCAAAAAGGTAAAAAAGATAGAGAGATAGAGCTGATGAAGCTAAAAGGAATCAAGGAGGCTAAAATTCAAAGACTACTTGATTATTTCGGAAGTTTTGAGGCGGTAAGAGTCGCAAATATAGAAGAGCTCACAAGTGCACTAAACGCTAAAGATGCGGCGCAGATATATGAGCTTTATAGGCAAGACTTAAGCGTCTAAAACTCTATACCCAACGCCGTGCACGGTCTCTATAAGCTTTGGATTTGATATTTTTTTTCTAATATTTCTAATATGCACATCGATTACATTGCTCATTGCGGAGTAACCTAGGTCATGGTTGATTTGCTCCGATAGCCGCTCCCTGCTAAAAACACTATTTTTATTGCGCATCATATACTCTAGGATAGAAAACTCTTTTGCGGTAAGCTCCAGAAGCACTCCCTCGTCAAATACTCTTCTTTCTATCGTATTCAGCATCAACGAACCGACGGCAATAACACTCTGCTTTTGTAACGACTCCCGTCTCATAAGCGCCCTCATTCGCGCCAACAGCTCTTCGGTCAAAAATGGTTTCGTTAGATAATCATCGGCGCCCAAATCAAGAGCCTTAACTTTCTCTTCGGTTGTATTTATAGCCGTTAGCATCAGCACAGGCGTAGTGATTCCATACTCTCTAATCTCTCGTAAAAGCTCCAAACCGGTATGTTTTTCCAACATCCAGTCAAGAATAATCAAATCAAAACTTTGAGATAGCACAGCCTCCAGCCCTTGCGCAACATTGCTTGCGTGCGCCGCCTTGTATGAACTGTTTTTAAAAACCGTCAGCAGTATTTGCGCAAGCTTTGGGTCATCCTCTACTAAAAGTATCTGCACTGCTTGCCTTTGTGTTACCTTGGCGATTCATCATATCTTGGAAGCTTTATCGTAAATCTTGCGCCATCGTCAATGTTTTGTACGGATATTTTACCGTGCATATTTTCCTCTATAATCGTCTTAGCAAGCGAGAGTCCTATCCCAGTCCCTCTCTCGCCCTTGGTGCTAACAAACGGTTCAAAAATAGCGGGTAGCACTTCTAACGGTATACCGCCTGCATTATCGGATATTGTAACAACTATTAGCCCGTTTTCGGACTCTACCAATATATCAACAAGGCGTTTTTTGATACCTTTTTCCTCGAATGCGTCTTTTGCGTTATTTATGATATTTAGCACAACCTGTTTAAACTCATTTGCGTATCCCATGCAACAAAGCGTATCGTCACCGCTCATCTCTACGCTAACACCACTCTGCGACAACTGAGACGATAACAGCAGCACGATAGACCCCGCCTGCTCCAAAACCGAAAACGGAGCTTTTTTCTTGGAAGGTTTGTAAAAACTTCTAAAGTCGTTTATTGTTTGCGTCATAAAATCGGTCTGCTCCAGTATCTCTTTTGAATACTTTTTGGCGACCTCAAATTCATGCTCTCCGCCGCCTACCTCTTCTGGAAAGACCTGCGCATTGAGCGAAATGATAGTTAGCGGCTGCATCCATTGGTGGGCTATGACGCCCATCATGGTTCCAAGCTCCGCCATTTTTGTCTGCTGTATCAGTACGGCAAGTTGCTGCTCTCTTTCGGCTTCGAGCTTCATTCTTTTTGAGACCTCTTTTTCGACCATATTTTTTAATACATCGTTTTTTTGCTTTAGCTTGAGCATATTTCTTATACGAAGCTTGAGCTCTTCAATATCGTAAGGTTTTGTCAAAAACTCGTTTGCTCCTGCGCTAAGACCTGTTTTGAGAGAGTTTTTGTCGCTTGCCGCCGTGACGATAACAACGGGAATATCGCAAAATCTCTCATCCGCTTTTATCCGCCTCGTCGCCTCGAAGCCGTCCATTACCGGCATCATCACATCCATCAAAATAGCGTCAATACTGTGATTTTGCAGAGCCAAAATAGCTTCTTCACCGTTTTGGGCAAATATCACCTCATGTCCGTCACTGCACAAAACAGTTTTCGCAAGATCAAGATTCATAGGCTCATCGTCTACGACCAATATGGTATTTTTCATTCCGCATCTTTCGGAATACTCAGTATTGCCGTACTTCCCTTGCCTATACCCTCACTCTCGATTGTCACATCACCGCCCAAATGAAGCGCAAGTTTTTTACAAAGAGAGAGTCCCAGCCCGGTGCCTTTGTATTTTTTTTGCAGATGATTTTCGATTTGCGTAAAATCCGTAAAAAGCTTTGATATATCCTCCGCACTTAGCCCAATGCCGCTATCTTTGACCGCGAATACGACGCTTTTCCCTGCATCTTTTACGATAAGCATTACCGACCCCTCCTCGGTAAATTTGATAGCATTTGAGAGTAGATTTAGAAGTATCTGCTTGAGTAGTTTTGGGTCGCTAAAAATTTGACCCCCAAACTCCTGTTCGGCCGAAAACGAGATTTTTTTTGCGTGAGCCAAAGATGAAGAGATGGCGCAAACCTCGGCCACAATATCCCTACTCTCTATTGCCTCTTTGAAGACCTCCACTTTGCCTGATTCTATCTTTGCCATATCCAAAATATCATTTATCATGCTAAGCAGATGCCTTCCCGCCGTCTCAATATTTTTTGGGATATTGATATATTCCACGGGAAATTCGTCTATTGATTGCAAAAACTGTGAAAAACCGATGACGCTGTTTAGCGGAGTACGAAGCTCGTGAGACATGTTTGCTATAAAAGCGGATTTTGCCTGACTTGCCGCCTCCGTCTTTCTCCAAAGCCCGATTCTTTCTATCTGAAGCTCCACCATCTCAAGAATCGAGCTAAAAAACTGCCGCTCTTCATTGTTGAGCCGCTCTTCACCATGCGTGCAAATATGCCCTAATCTGGTCCGCTCCTCTTTTTCAAAGTCAAATCCATGTAGCAAGAAGCAATCCTCCTGCGTATCCGGCTCTTCGCCTTTAAAGAACCGTATCTGTTTTTCGGGCCAAAAAAGCTTCATTTGCAAGATAGCGGTCTCTATCGTCTCATCTTCGCTCTTAGACGCCGTTATCTCTTTAAACATCTCGATAAGGGCGACAAAAAGCCTAAGTCTTTCGCTATTTTCTGCTTTTAGAGCCCCTAGCGCCTCCTCTATATTTTCAACCATCTGATTAAATAGCGTAGACAAAACACCTATTTCATCGCTTGATTCGACCGGCACTCTTTTGTCAAACGCCTGCTCTTTGCCTATAGCTTCAGCGGCGGCGGAGAGGTCTTGAATCGGCTTGATAACTTTGGAGGAGAGAAGCAGCGAGGCCACAACTATCAAAATAGTTCCCGCAAGCAGTGCAATCATCAAAAATAGCATAAACCTATCAAGAACCTCAAAAGCGCTATCTTTGTCGCTATGTGTGACAACAAACCAGTCCGGAAGGGATTCTATCCTTTGTACGGCTGTGATGTGTTGAGCATCCTCATAAACACTCTCATTTGTGCCGCCGCTATATTGCACAGCAACGGAGGATATGATTTCACCGCTTCTGCGGTTGTACAAAAAACTCTCTTTTTTATCGTCAACGGATAGCTTTGAAGCAAGATTTTGGGATTTGAATATCATCACCAATCGTCCTATTGATTGGGTAGGCTCGAATGAGGCGTATATCGGAAAAGCTATCGTAAACGCTTTATAGCCTACAAGCTTCAGAGCCCCAAACTGCGACACACCGTCAATAATCACCTCATTGCCGATAGAGCTTCCAAGCAGTGTCGGCATAGTAGAAGCCACTATCACGCCCTCCGTGTTTATACACAACAACTCTCCGTCAAGCTTCCAGTCGCTCTTTTTTGAAGACAGCAGGGTAACTATTCGCTTATCAATATCTTCGGTTAGCGCGTCATCCATGATTTCAAACTTTGTAAGCGACAAAAATTCCGCCGACAACGAGCCAAAATAGCCGCCAATCTCTTTTGCGCTGCTTGCGGTCTGAAGCGTAAGCTCTTTGATAAGCCCCTCTTTTATCTGCGATTTACCGTAAAAACTCAAAATTCCCATAGCTATCATATACGGCAACAGCGCCGCCGCAAGCATTGATATTGTTAGCTTTGCTTTAAAACTAAGCTTTGTCAAAAGATGCCTTTAGTTGAATAATTTCACTCCTATTCTCCAAAAACAAATCTACAAGCGCCGGATCAAAATGCGTCCCTCGCCCCTCACCGATAAGACGAAAACACTCATCGTCGCTAAAAGGCTCCTTATATGGTCTTTTGGTGCCAAGAGCGTCAAACACATCTGCTATAGCTACGATTCTGCCAAACAGCGGTATATCATCACCGGATATGCCGTTTGGATAGCCGCTACCATCCCATTTTTCATGGTGAGAGATAGCCACATCCCTTCCCGCTTTCAAAATATCGTTATCCCTAACGCTAAGTATCTCAAAGCCTATTTTGGCATGACTCTTCATCGTCTCAAACTCTTCTTCGGTAAGTTTGCCTGGCTTTAAAAGTATGCTGTCCGGTATGCCTATTTTGCCGACATCATGCATTGGAGCCGCATTTAAAATAAGCTCTTGCTCCTCCTCGCTAAGACCTAGTTTTTTTGCTATAAAATGCGCATATAGACTCATTCTCTCTATATGCTCAGAGGTGTCGGTATCCTTAAACTCACTCGCCTTAACAAGTGTTGCGATAACATCCCTTTCACTCTCTTTTATCTTTTGTAAAGCATCTTGCAGCTCTTTTGTGCGAGCAGCCACCATCCCCTCAAGAGAGTCTTGATAGTGCTTTATCGTAACCATATTTTTTATACGGATTTTTAGCTCATCTATCTCGAAGGGCTTACTCAAAAACTCGTTAGCTCCTAGCTTTAAAGACTCTTTGAGGGAGTTTTTGTCTGACAGAGCGGTAAGCATAATAATAGGAATATTTTTTAAGGCTTCATCGGCTTTTATCCTGCGCACCGCCTCAAAACCGTCCATTATCGGCATCATAACATCCATTAAGATAACATCTACCGCTTGAGAGCCGAGTACGCCGAGCGCATCCTCTCCATTCTCGGCATGCAATACGGCGCACCCCTCCTTGCCAAGAATCGCAGCGATAAGATCTCTATTCATAAACTCATCGTCAACAACCAATACAGTTGCCGTTTTTGTCATCTCCATCCTTTACCCATTATTTAAAAGTCGCAACTACTTTGAGCGCATCATCAAGCAAATCTTCACTAATGTATCCTATTGCTCCGGGTACTTTTTTTACCATCGCCTTTACAGCCTCCGGCGAGTTTTGCACCATTGGCGGATTAACGCCGTTATAGTGCCTTTCATTCCAGTATTCCGCAAGTTCAGATTCGTCCATTCTTAAGATTGTTTTGTCAAACAGACTCCTGATATGGGCGCTTGATGGCATATTAATCGGTAGAAGCTTTATATCATTTGCATACTGTTGCTTTTTTAGGTATATCTCTTTAAGTTGCTTTTTTGAGAGCGACGGTATGGGGCTTGTTTTGGCGACGACAAAGACCATATCCCCATATACGAGAGCCGGAATCGCAAGGGCGATAAATAAAATATTTCTCATATTTACCCCTCCTCCTAAAACAGCACTGAAAACGATGCGATAACCGCATCGTTAGCTTTTTGAGAACTAAACTGTTTTTCTAGTTTAAGCGAAATGGCGGGAAGCGGCTTGTAGTTTAATCCGACAGTATTTATAGAGCCGCTGTCGCTATTGAGCTCATTTTTAAAATACTCGTTACGCCACACAGCCGTCAGTTTTGGCAGAACCTTATAAGCGGCCTGTACATAGTACGACTGCTTCTTATAATAACGATCACTAAGCCCTGCAGCGTCATATTCATCATACGACACGAAAGCCTCCGCCGTAAGTTTTAGCGGACCGCTAGAGTAGTTTTGATAAATGCCCACATATTTGGTCTTATCGCTCATCTGAACATTTTTATACTGACCTACCGCCACACCTCCGGACCAATTGTCAAACAAAATGGTAAACGAACCGCCGAGGGCATTGTTGGCCTCTATGTTGTTATATACCGGATCCAAGTCAGGACCAATTTGGGCAAAAAAATTGTACTCCAAATCCATATCGCGTATTGGTGTAGTACCATAAACCATAGCCCCCGTGGTAAATCTAGGAAATATCTCCATAGATAGGCGCGGCTTTGAGAATGTATCTTTAAATACCGGCACCGGAGTTTGATTCCAAATTCCCGCAGGAGTAACAAACTTGCCTACTCTTATATTTAAAGCATCGTTAAAAGCATAGCTAAGATACGCCCTCTCAAGCCGTAGTGTTCCCTTGTACTGCTCGTTAGCGCTACCATTTTGAAATGTTTTTTCAAAAAATCCGGCGCTTTCAAACTCTACCATAGCATTAAGGTTCGGAGCAATATCGCCATGCCCCATAATAGCTACATCATCGAGCGAAACCGTGCTTTGACCATCCGAACTATTTGAATAAAATCCTGTCACATATCCGCCGATAGTCAGCGGCAGCTTATCGGTTTTCAACCCTTGCCCCAAGGTATAGCCATCTTCAGCGCATACAAGCATCATACCACTTGCCGCAAACAGTGTTAAAAGTTTCTTCACAGCCCGTTAAACCGCCTTTTGTTGAGTTTTGCTAATTGTATATAATTTTGTATATTAGAGGCAAAAAATGAAGAAATTATTAATTTTTTAAAATATGTAGATAGAATTATTAAAACTACCACATATTGTTACGGGGATTAAGATTATGCCGAAAGCTATTTTGGAAAATATACCAAATAAATACGAGATATTATATGGATTTATGAAATCCACGATTAACGGTGTAGTCTTAGCGGATGCTACGGCAGAGGATATGCCCGTTTTATACGCTAATGAAGCGTTTACTAGAATCACGGGATACACAAAAAGCGAACTTGGCGGCAAATGCATCTGTATTTTGCAGGGTGAAAAAACCGATGTTGACAATATAGGCGTTATAAAGCAAAAACTAAAAAATCTAGAAGCGGTGGATGCCGAAATAGTCTTTCACATGAAAGACGGTTCACCGTTTTTTTGCAACTTTATAGCTACACCCATCTTTAACGAAGACGGCACTATCAGCTACTATCTCATCATTTTAAGAAATATCTCCTACAAAGAAGAGATAAAAACTCTCAGAGATGTGCTCAGCGAAGAGCTAAAGCTCTCTATGGAGTACAAAGACGCAATAGATGAAGCCTCTATCGTTAGCAAAACCGACATAGAGGGCAATATAACGCATGTTAATGACGCTTTTTGCAACATATCACAGTACGCCAGAGGCGAGCTACTCGGCGCAAACCACAATATTATCAGGCATCCAGATATGCCAAAAGAGGCATTCAAAGAGCTATGGGAGACGATACTCGCCAAAAAAGTATGGAAGGGAACCGTAAAAAACAGAAAAAAAGACGGTTCGTTTTATATAGTTGACGCCACGATAAAACCGATACTAAATACAAGGGGGGAGATAGTAGAGTTCATCTCCATAAGACACGATATAACCGAGCAAATTCTCGCCAAAGAGGCGGCACAAAGTGCACTAGAGGCAAAAAGCGCCTTTTTTGCCAAAGCCTCACATGAGCTTCGTACCCCACTAAACGCTATTATCAACTTTACGGAGATGGTAATAGAGGAGTTTGACGAAATGCTTGATGACAAAGATATTAAAGAGCAAAATTTTGATTTTTTAAACAGAATAGAAAAAAACTCAAAACATCTGTTGTCGCTCATAAACGACCTTTTGGATATATCAAAACTTGAGAGAAAAGGGTTGGAGTTAGGAAGTGTAGATGTACACAAAGGCATCAACGATGCCGTAGACGCATGCATATTGGCCGCAAAAAAGAAAAATTTGGAGCTGATGGTGTGCCAAGAGCTTGACGAAGTATCAATAATAGCGCACGAAAGGACGCTACTGCAAGTACTTCTTAATCTTTTGTCAAACGCTATTAAGTTCACGAGTAGCGGACATATAGAGCTTTGCTCCATCGATACGAAAGATGGGGTACTAATAACGGTCAAGGACACCGGACGCGGCATACCTAAAGAAAAAATCGATAAGATATTTGAAGCTTTTGAGCAAAGCATGGACGGCGACGAAGGCACCGGACTAGGACTCAAGCTCGTTAAAGATATGTGTAGCGCAATGAATATAACAATAAGCGTAAAAAGCGAAGAAGATGAGGGAACTACATTTGAGCTTTTGGCAAGGAGAGCATAAATGCAAACAAACGACATAAATATCCTAATAACCGACGACATTGAAGACAATCGGCTAATTCTTAAAACAATCTGTAAAAAGCTCGGCAATATTAATATTTTTGAGGCGGTAAACGGTCTTGAAGCAACGCAGATAGTAGACTCAAACGAGATAGATATAGTCCTTATGGATGTAATGATGCCGGTAATGGACGGCTTTGAGGCTACAAAAATTATCAAAAGCGTCGAAAATCCACCATATCTTCTTATCATTACCGCAGTAGCCGACAAGGAGACAGAGGAGAAATTTACGGCTCTGGGCATAGATGGATATGTTAGAAAACCGATAGACAAAGAGGGGCTCAAATCAAGGCTTGATGGACTAAGAAACTCATGCCTTATCAAAAAAGGTATCAAAACCGGTATGTCCGCCAAAAAACCTCTCTCAAAACAAGTGGATAAATGTCGTAACTTCAAGACCTATTTTTATATAGAGAACGAAGAAGACGCAATGAATCTAGGGCTTTGGCTCACAGACTACAAAGCTAGATATGACGCAAATATTACTTTTGCTTTCGAAGATAGTCTAGCCGCAATATATAAAATTTGCAAAATATGCATACAAAAACAGAGCCATTTGACAATAGTAATAGAAGAGGATTTTGAGAATATTTACATCACCTTTATCCCGTCAAACTCTCTAAACTGTATGGAGGTTGGTGAAAAATTATCAGACTCCGTCAAACAAAACCTACTTTGCGAAACGACGCTTCTATATCTCACCGTTGTGATTAGCGAAGATGTCAAATCAATAGTGACGGGAGCTCTAAAAGCAAAAGAAGATGTCATAAAAGAAAAAATAAGCGTCAGCGAAGAGGATGTCAAGATACTAAGACGCTCGCACACCGAAAAAGTATCGGCAAAAGAGTTTGTCGAAGATTATCTAGAATCCGCTTCGATGGATGAGATATACGACCTTAGGGATATTGAGGATAAGTGGAAAGAGCTCATTAGCGATGTAGCACACGCAAAAACAAAAGAGAGCCTGACGGCGCTAGTAGAGGGGGCGATAGACGAGTATGCAAGAGTCGTTAATAGAATTTACGAGTTTTCGGCGATAGGATATGCACTATCATCTTTGTGCGCTTTTTTGAGAAGCGTAGACGAGCAAAGAATGACCGAGATGGCGCCCAAGCTAGCTATGCTTTTAGAGCATATTTTGGATGATTTATCAAATTGGAGAAATACGATATTTGTAGCCAAGGATACTCCAGACATACACTATCTAGATAGCTCGCTTCTAAGTTCTTGTATGCAAATAGACGCTATTTTAAGTGAGAAGATAGCATCAAGCGATGATGATGAGGACGAATTAGAGCTATTCTAATCATATAACACTACCTTTTCAAAATCATAAATTTATGATAAAATACCTCCAAAAATATTTGGAGGTTTACTATGTGCGTCGAAAGAGTTCACAGGCTAATGATGGCTTCGTTGCTAGCCGTATCTTTACTGCTATTTTTTGCAGGGTATGAGATTTTTACATTTGCGATTATCTGCTTTATGATTTTTATGCTTTCGGTGTGGGCTATTTTTGACTTTTGCCCTGCGCTCAAAATACTCTCAAAATTTCTAAAGCCTTGCAATGAAAAAAAGGATGTTGCTAATGTATAGCGTAAGTTTGGCAAAAGAGTGCGGTTGCGTCAAAAAAGACCAAAGCATATCTTTTCCTAAAAGTTTTGAAGCAAAAGAGGTTGCAGAGCTAGAGGCTTTGAGGGCTGCAAACTATATGAACAAAAATTACTGCAAAAAACATAGATTTCATGTAGATGAAGTTGAGGGTGGATTTGTTGTAGATTTTGATTACTCTTGCAAAGAAGCGGGTCAGTGAGACCCGCCCTGCTTTAATTAGCCTTGAATATTTATATTTACGCCAAGTCCAGTTGATTGAGCCGCTAGCTCAGAACTCTTTTTTTGATCTTGCATTTTAGTATTATCCACTGCGCTACTTTCAAGTGCTTTTGATGCTTGCATCTCTTCTACTTTCATACTCTTTTTAAGAGCATCTATTGCCATTATTCCGTTTGAACCTGTTCCGCTTACGCCTTCCATTGTGGCTCCTTTATTTGATATCTTTTCATAGAATTATATCGTATAAATACAAAAAGAATTTAACCTTTTTTTAGTAAATGCTTTGCCGCCGCAATATCCGCATTTATCGCTTTTTTTAGCTCCTCAATACTCTCATAGTAGCGGTTATCCCTTATTTTTGCGGTAAATTTTACAAACACAAGACCTATCTGTGTAGCACAAAAATCGTCCAAAATATGCGTCTCAACCGCAAAATTTCCGTCGGTAGAGACTCTGTGCCCAACGAAAGTTACCGATGGATAGAGCACGCCTTCAATTTCCGTCTTTGTTGCATAAACACCCTCTTTTGGCAAAACATATCGCTCCACCGATAAGTTTATCGTCGGAACAAGCTTTTGTGCGCCTATCCCCTGCCCTTTTATGACACTGCCGCACACCTCATATTCTCTACCCAAATACTTGGATGCTTCTTTGACCTTACCCTCTATAATAAGTGCCCTAATAAACCTTGAGTGAACGCCTATATCATCTATCTTTAGTTCCGGCACGACTATCGTCTCGCCGCCAAAGAGCTTTTTTAGCTCATCTATGCCGGCGCTTCTATTTGCTGCAAAGCGAAAATCATCGCCGACAACTATTTTTGCCACTTTTGGAAAATCAGTTTTTATCTTTATTATAAACTCTTCGCCGCTAAGCTCTTTTATACTATCAAGCTCGTATTTATATACTGGGAGCGTCGTATATCTGTCCAAAAACTCAGGCGGAGTAAGGTTTGCTTTTTTGGTATCCACTAGCAGTATTGCCCCGTTTGCTCCAAGTTTTTTAAAAAGCTCTGCATGCCCAAGATGCAACCCGTCAAACCTGCCTATTGCAAGAGAGTCTATCAAGAATGCACCTCACACAGATAAAAATGCTCCTGATTTCCCTCTTTGCCTGCAAACTTACAAGGCGTTTTAAAGACAAGGACAAGCCCCAGTCTCTCTATCTCAAGCTCAAAATCAAAAATCGCCTTTTGTACCGCCGCATCGTCGGTTACAACCCCTTTTTTGTTTCGTTTTACGGTTTTGCCGACTTCAAACTGCGGCTTTAGTAGCGCCAAAACATATTTTTTTGAAAAACTAGCAAGCTTTCCTAAGAGCTCTTTAGTGCTTATAAAAGCGAGGTCGGCGACTACGATGTCAAATTTTTGCGGGTAGCTAAAATTTCTAATATCCGTATTTTCAAAACTCTCAACATCTGCCCTACCCCTTAGGTCATTTGAGAGCTGAAGAGTCCCGACATCTACCGCTACGACCTTTGCCGCCCCTCTATCAAGAAGCACCTCCGTAAAGCCGCCCGTAGACGCTCCCGCATCAAGAGACAAAAAGCCGCTTACATCCAGTGTAAACTCCTCAAAAAAACCCTCAAGTTTTAGTCCGCCCCTACCGACGAAGGTCTTTACAGGCGCTACCTCCACTACGCTCTCTTCGTTTACTATGATTGAGGGCTTCATCGTCGTTTTACCCTCAACTTTTACATATCCGTTTTCGATTAGCCAAAGCGCCTTTTGCCGACTTGCCGCTAGACCATTGGCCGCCAAATACGCATCTAGTCTAGCGCTCACGCAAGCGCCTCCATCAGCTCTTCTTCACCCATTATTGTCACCCCCAAAGTTCTTGCTTTTTCAAGCTTGCTTCCCGCATTTTCTCCGGCTACCAATACATCCGTTTTTTTAGTCACGCTACCCACAACTTTTGCCCCGTGAAACTCTAATATCTCTTTTATCTCATCTCTCGCCCTTGAGAGCGTACCAGTTATAACAACCGTTTTGCCGCTCAAGAAGGAGTCTTTTATCTCTCTTTTTACAGGCTCGCTCGGAGTTATCTTCTCCATGAGCTTTTGTATATCTTCACTGTTTGTGGAGGCAAAATGCAAAAAGCTCTTTACCATCTCCCCGCCAAACCCATCTATCGCCGACAACCCCTCAGCGTCTTGCGAAAACGAGGATAATCCAAACTTCTCGCACAGCTTCTTCGCCGCCACCTCGCCGATAAGGTCGATGCCTAGAGCCACGATAAACCGCCAACACTCGCTACCTTTTGAAGCCTCAATGGAGCTCAGCAGATTGTTTATTTTTTTTTCTTTAAAACCCTCTAATCCCTCAAAATCATCTTGCTTTAGGGCATATAAGTCAACCAAGCTTGCTATCTTGCCCTCATCAAACAAAATCTTTACTATTTGCTCCCCTAGCCCGTCGATATTAAGTGCCTTTTTGCCGGCAGCGTGAATGATACTCTCAATAACCCTTGCCGGACACTCCAGATTTTGACACCTTATAATAGCCTCTTCATCAAGGAGTTCTTTGCCGCATACCGGACAGCTTGAGAGCTTCTCTATAGTTCGCTCGCTTCCATTCCTAAAGTGCGTAAGCGCCATCACGACTTTTGGTATAACATCGCCGCTTCTGATTATAGTTACGGTGTCGCCGATACGAAAGTCTTTTCTCTTTATCTCATCAAAATTATGAAGCGTAGCCCTCGCCACCACGACTCCGTCAATATCCACAGGCTCCAGCATCGCAACTGGAGTCACGGCGCCCGTACGCCCCACTTGAAATACGACATCAAGAAGCTTCGTCTGTCGTTCCACCGCCGGAAATTTATAAGCCGCTGCCCATCTAGGAAATTTCACGGTAAAGCCAAGCTCCTCTTGAAGAGCAAACGAATTTACCTTGATAACCATGCCGTCAAGCATCATAGGCAGACTATCTCTGACGCTCTTCAAATCTTCATAAGCCTCAAAGATCGCTTTTGTATCCTTGCAAAAATATGACTTAGGCGGAGTCAAAAATCCCTCATCTTCCAAAAATTTGGACAGCTCCGTCTGGCTCTTTAGCCCTAAATCATTTTTGCCTAGCCCATACGGATAAAACACTAAAGCTCTTTTTGCGGTTATAGCCGGATCAAGCTGTCTCAGGCTTCCCGCCGCCGCATTTCTAGGATTTGCAAACATTGCCTGCCCGTCTTTTAGCCTCTCTTCGTTGATACGCTCAAAAGCCTCTTTGAAGATGACTATCTCACCCCTTATCTCACAGATACCGCCATGCGAGATAGAGAGTGGTATGCTTTTTATCGTCACGGCGTTATTTAGCACCATTTCACCCTCTACACCGTCGCCTCTCGTGATAGCTCGTACGAGTCTGCCGCTCACATACACGAGGTTTAGGCTAGCGCCGTCAAATTTCGGCTCACAGACAAACTCTACTTCGGTGGAGGTTTTGTGCACCCTGCCCACCCAATCATGCAGCTCCTCTTCGTCAAAAATATCCTCAAGCGAATACATCTGCTCCAGATGCCTAGCTTTCTCAAACTCATCCATCACCATGCCGCCGACTCGTTGCGTAGGGCTATTCGAGTCTATCTCGTCTGGATTTGCCGCCTCATAAGCCTTTGCGCCACGATACAACCTGTCATACTCATCATCACTAACAAGCGGCGCGTCCATCGTGTAGTATGCCTTCGCCCACTCGTTTAGCGTTTTTATCGTTTGTTTATACTCTTGTAGCGTCACTTTGCAGCCTTAAACGGTCGTATTTTTGAGGGCTTGCCAGATGCGAAGCATTTGCGCATGCTCTTTTACATCGTGGCAGCGGATAATAGATGCGCCCTCATCAAGAGCCTTTTGGTGCAAAGCAAGCGTTCCCGCAACTCTCTCTTCAGGTGCGCTAGCGCTTATCTGGTTTATCATACTTTTGCGGCTTGCTCCGATGAGTAGCGGTCTAGCGTGCGCAGTGAAATGACCTAGATGTTTTATAAGAGCCAGATTGTGTTCCAAAAGCTTTGAAAATCCTATGCCGACATCTAAAATAGTGTTTTCGATACCAAAACTCTTTGCCACAGCCAACTTCTCTTCAAAAAAAGCATCAAGCTCAAAAAATAGATTTTCATAGCTCGTAAAACTCTGCATATCTTTTGGCGTGCCTCGCATATGCATAATTACAAGCGTAGCATTATGTTCCGCCACCACCGCCGCAAGCCCACCAGATGAGAGACCTGTGATGTCGTTAATGATATGACACCCCGCCAAAAGAGCCGCTTTTGCAACTTTGGGTTCAAATGTATCTATACTGATTTTTGCTTTTTTGTGAAGCGAGCGTTTTGCGATAATGGAGAGTATCGGCTCTATCCTGCGCATCTCCTCTTCGCTTCCGGGATATTCACTTCCCGGGCGACTAGAGACGGCTCCGATGTCTATGATGTCCGCACCATCTTCACACATAAGGGCAAATTTATCCGCAAACCGCCCCTCATCAATACGGCTCTCTTTAAAAAAACTATCTTCGTTGATATTTAAAACACCCATTATCTGCGGCGTTTGCGGCTGTGGAACAAATCTTTTTAGGCTCTCCGCTATTTTTTTGAGACCGAAAGGCTGGATGGACTCTTTTTTTATTAGCCTCTCAAGCTGTGAGGGTGTACACATCAAAAGCGCATCCGTACTCTTGACGCTCATAGCAGCAACAGCCTTGGAGACGGCAAGGTCTGCACCTATAGAGAGAGCGTCTTGTTTTAGGATATTTGCCGCTCTGATGTCAAGAGATGGGATAAAAAAGCAGTCTATGCGTGATTTTTTTTGGAGTATTCTAGCCCCCGACGCATCAACGCCGATTTTTTTGAAAACTTCGGATACTGAGGTGTCTGATGATAGTTTTTGTATCATTTTGCCGTTAGCTTCGCAAAAACCGCACCAAATACGACTCTTGGGGGCGTATTAAGAGATAAAAGCTTAAAAGCAGCGTCAAAAATCTCCAACTTTTGAGAATTCTTATACGGCTCTTTTTTTTGCGTCGTTCTTTTATAAGCATCGAGCAACATATATAGATAAGCTTTTGCCTCTTCTTTATTAAGTGATTCACAGCTTTTGAGCGTATCAAACACAATTCCGGCATTCAGCTTTGAAAAATCTATGCTTATATCCTGTACGATTTTTTTTGTTTTTATCTCACACTCCGATAGTCTTGAACGAACAGTCGGAAGAAGCGCGGCTTTTGAGGCGACGAAGAGACAAAATTTTACGCCGTGCGGAGGCTCTTCAAGCAGTTTGAGAAGTTTGTTTTGGACGACTGTAGAGTAATTCTCAGATTTTATAACAAACAGTCGCTGCTCTTCGCCAGTGAGATATGCGCTTTCCATAAGCTCTTCTACATCTTCAGTCAGAAGGTCTTTTTGCTCTTTAAACGGTTTTGGAAAGACAAACACGCTACCCGTAAAGCTCTCTTTTACCACTCCCATTGCATACTCAAAATCATTTGACACCAGCACAAAGCCATTTGAAGAAAAAATATCCGAAGAAAAAGCCTTTGCCAACTTGTCAGCCTAGCTTAACTTTGGAGAACATCACCGCATCGATTGTTTTGTCGAATACCGAAGCCATCGAAATAAGCTTGCTATCAAGAGCCTCGTCGAAAGATTTGAGATAGAAGCTATTTGGCATCTGCTCGTCAAACACCCACAAAAAACTATCCTCTCGCTCTTTGGCAAAAGCCGCCATTTTGTCATCACCCCTACCGATATACCAAAAAATATAGCTTTTAAAGCTAATGTCAAGCATATCGGTATATGACGCAAATGTCTCGTTTGTACTAAATCCGTCAAGCCCCGGCAACAGACATTTGATAGAAAAAAACGGCAAAAAAGGTCTATTTTTGGACGGTTTATTGAGTGTCTTTACAAGATAGTTGGAAAACCAAGTCCGCTCTTTGTCCGTAATAATAATAACGGCGGAGCCGCCCATCGTCGTACTAAGGCAGTTTTGCACAAGAGGCACCCACTCAAAACGCCGCTCCTCAAGCCACCCATACTCGCTTCTGTCCCTAATGGTTTGCAGGGTCCAGTCAAGCAACTCTTTCATTGCGGCTATTTTCCTAATCCGTAAGCCTCGTGAAGAGTCCTGACTGCAAGCTCGCCGTATTTTTCACCTATCACTATCGATATTTTGATTTCAGATGTACTGATCATGAGTATATTAATATTCTCGTGCGCCAATGTCGTAAACGCTTTTGCCGCTACGCCGCTATGGCTTTTCATCCCCACACCCACAACCGATACTTTAGCAACATCGGTATCGTAAGTCGTAATAGCTCCAGCACTTTCAAATCTCTGCATAATAAGCTTCGCCCTCTCAAGCTCACTTTGCGGCACGGTAAAGCTAATATTTGCCTTTGCGTCTTGACCTACATTTTGGACTATCATATCGACTACTATGTTTTCATCCGACAACGCTTTGAATATATCCGCAGCAATTCCCGGTCTATCATCCACGCCTCGCACTGTTACTACGGCTTGGTTTTTATCCAGCGCTATACCGCTGACAAGTACATTTTCCATCATGTCGTTTTCCTTTGTAATAAGCGTTCCTTCGTTGTCGTTAAAACTGCTTCTTGTTACTAGATTTACATTTAGTTTTTTGGCTAGCTCTACAGAGCGGTTTTGAAGCACTTTGGCTCCTGCGCTTGCGAGCTCTAGCATCTCGTCATAACTAATGACATTTAGTTTTTTTGCTTTTGGCTCTATTCTCGGGTCAGTCGTATATACGCCGTCAACATCGGTATATATCTCGCAAAGCTCGGCGCCCGCCGCTCCCGCTATCGCAACCGCCGTAAGGTCGCTACCGCCACGCCCTAGAGTAGTTACGCTGCCATCCTCAGTAATCCCCTGAAAACCGGCGACAACGATGATGTACCCTTCAGCTATCTTTTGCTTCATATTCGTAGAGTCTATATCCGAAATTCTTGCCGTCGTAAAGTCGGCGTTTGTACGAATACCCGCCTGTCTACCGCTCATGGCAACGGTCTTGTGTCCTTTTGCATTTAACGCAATCGCAAGGAGTCCTGCCGTCACCCTCTCGCCGGAGCTTACGACGAAGTCCATCGCTTTTTTATCCGGTGTTTTTGTGAAGTGTTCCGCATATTCGATAAGCTTGTTTGTCTCTCCACTCATTGCCGAGACTACGACTATGATACCGTGCCCCTCATTTGCGGTTCTTGAGACCCTGTTTGCAACATTTTCGATTCTTTCTAGGTTACCGACGCTTGTTCCGCCGAATTTTTGAACTATCAACATAAAAGATTACTCCTAAAGACACGCAAAAGCGGCAAAATTTATTTGTTTAGATAAAGCCCTCTCTTTTAAAATGAGAAAGAACTTTTTTATATATTGGTTTTTTAAAATGCGAGATAAATCCGAAAACATTCTCAAATTTAACAAATTTATATTCGTTAAACTCAGGATGATGGGTCTTGATATTTACCTCTGAATCGTTTTTTAGTCTCACTAGATAATATTTTTGTTTTTGACCACTGTAGTTATATAGCTTTTTGTTTTTGGCAACACCGTCAGGAAAATCATAAAACTCCCACTCGGGATACTCTGAGATAATCTCGATATTATCGGTGCCTATCTCTTCTTTAAGCTCCCGAAGTAAAGCCTCTTTTGGCGACTCCCCTTCATCTATTCCGCCTTGCGGAAACTGCCAAACATCTTTCATATCGCTTCTAAGCCCGATAAACACCTTCATCTGACCCGGATATTCTGATGATAAAACTACTGCGGCAACATTGGGTCTATATACTTTTTCTTCCATTTGTTGCGCCTTTATTGTTTACACAACAAAACGAGCAAAGCTCGCTTCGCCTAACGAAACCGCATTTGCAGCGGATAACTTCTGCTCGCAAAACGAGCTATTTCTAGCTACAATGCTAACAAAAAAAGGATAAAAACTGCTTTATTTACACATACCTTTTTGCGAAAAAAGATGCGGATATTGCGCTTTTAACACTTTTGCAAACAAGCAAGGTCTCATAAAAAAATATGTTTCGGCTCTACTTTTGCAGTTAGAGCATGAACTTCAAAAACAAAACGGCAAAAAACTAACAAGCGTATATTTTGGAGGCGGCACTCCTTCGCTTTTGGATATAGCAGATTTTGAGAAAATATTTAACAAAATCATCCCGCATATAAACCCAGACGCAGAGATAACAGTAGAGGCAAATCCATCTAGCTGGAGCCTTGAAAAAGCAACGGCGTTACTAGATATGGGGGCAAACAGACTTAGTCTGGGAGTACAGAGCCTAAATGATGAAAAACTAAATTTTCTATCACGGGTTCACGATACAAAGTCTGCAATGTCGGCTTATGACGAATCTAAAAAAGCTGGATTTTCAAATATTTCGGTAGATTTTATGTACGATACGCCTTTTGATGACGAAAAGTTCTTGGAGCGCGAAATTGCCGATTTTTTAGCGCTAGACGCAACGCATATATCGGCATACTCGCTTACGATAGAGGAAGGTACTCCTTTTGAAAAGAGAGGTGTGCAGACAAGATATGACGCTGACGCCGCCGCAATAGTCGCAAAAAACTTGACGGCGGCGGGATATGAACACTACGAGGTAGCAAGCTTCGGGCGGATACGCTCAAGACATAATTTCGGATATTGGGAATATAAGCCGTATCTAGGGGTCGGAGCCGGAGCTGTAGGCTTTGACGGCAACCGCAGAGAGTACCCGTCAAAAACGATAGAAGAGTACATAAAAAACCCGTTGTTTACAGATACGGAAGAGCTTTCTGCAGACAATATAACGGTGGAAAAAATACTCCTAGGACTTAGAAGCAAGGTCGGCGTAGAGCTATCCATCTTGAACAACAAGCAAAATGAGCTAGAAACGCTACTTCAAAACAATCTATTAAGAAGTGATAGCAAAAGAGTCTACGCTACGGATTTTTTCTTGGCGGATGAGCTGGCGCTTAGGCTAAGCTAAATACATCTCCGTTCTATTTCTCCCGCTTCTTTTGGCCACATATAGCGCTTTATCGGCATTTTCCAGTAAATTTTCTAGCTCAAACCCCTCTTGTATTTCAGCGACGCCGAAACTGCAAGTAATAGTTCCTATGCCGTCAAACTCAAAGTTTGCTATCTTTTTCCGCAGTTTTTCGGCCAATATCTCCGCATTTTCTATGTTTGTCTTTGGAGTCAAAATCACAAACTCTTCGCCACCCCATCTAGCAAAAACATCGGACTCTCTTATATTTTCCATGACTATCGAAGAGATACTTTTTAGTGCGTAATCGCCGACATTATGCCCGTATGTATCGTTTATTTTTTTAAAATAATCAATGTCTATCATAATAAGTGAAATCGGCGCCTTATCTCTTTTGTATTTACGAAATTCATACAAAGCTATTTCACGAAGTTTATTTCTATTGTAAACCCCTGTAAGAGAGTCTACCGACGCCAGCTCTTCCAGCTCTTTATTTTTTGCTTCAAGCAGCATTTGCTGCTTCTTTGCCTCGGTAACATCAAAAAAAGTGACCAAAAACTCTTTTCTGTTATGCATAAAAGTAGCAGCTTTGACTGAAAATATTAGCTCTTTGGCGCTTTTTCTATCAAACAACTTAACAAGGCTTTCCGCTCCATTTTCCATATTTTTAACCGTATCATGAAGCCAACTGCCATGTTGGTCGTAATGCAAATAACCGTCACCTCCGATAAACGCCTCACAAATACATGTATAGCTCGCCTTAAACTCATCAAAAGTTGTGAAACCGAAAAAATCAAGTAGGCTTTTATTGCAAGAGAGCATATCAACACCGTCACTTACAACTATCAGCTCTGGTAAAAAATCGATAACCGAACGCAGATACTCTTCACTTTTCTTGATTTCCGTCAGGTCGTTAAATAGCAGTTGAAGTGAAGATTCGTCAAGCTTGTAACACATCACTTCGTATGACCTGTCTACCAGTAAGATAACACAGGAGCGGCTCTCTCCGGTGGTAGCACACTCAGACAAAACGGCAGAAAATTTGTCATCTTTAATAATATCGGTTATTTTCAAATCAAACAACATACCGCCGATAGCCTCCTGGGCTTTTGCATTGTGCCAACTTACATAATAACTCTCTTCGCTCTTGCTTAGCTCTATTATAGGATTTGGAATCAAAGAGAGCGCATCTCTTGCGTTTTTTAGCTTTTTTTCTAGGATTTTTTGATAGTTATCTTTGAGGTTTCTTACGAGGTCTCTTTTTGAGAGGGCGCCGATGGTATCGCCGTCTTTGCCGAGTACAAGCACATGACTTACGCCCCTGTTATCCATTAGCTCCAAGATGTCGTCGCTATAACTATTCTCCTCAACAAACAAAACATCGGCAGTCATATATGCCTCAGCCGAATCATCAAAAGAGACCCCTTTTTTGATTAGCCTCAAAATATCGACTTCATGGATAGTCCCGACTACTTTTTTTGCTTTTGTTAGTGGTAGCAGACCGATTTTATTTTTATACATCGTTGACGCAACAAGAGCTAGCGTATCTGTAGTTTTTGCGGTTATTAGCGTTTTTCCCTGAATTAGATTGAGCGCTTTTTGCTTCATACCGTCATTTTTTATCTCAAAATAGTTCAGTAACGCATCTTGCGTTAAAAGTCCGACATATCTGCCCTCGTCATCAACAACGGGTACCCTTTTTAGGTTTTTGGAAATGACGGTACCTAGGGCATACTCTATTGACCTGCTTTGATGGATAGTAACCACACCTTTAGTGCAATAGTCAAACGCTCTCTCGCTACTTGAAATTCCAGAAATAAATGATTTAATAATATCTCTTTCGGTGATAATACCGACTACTTTGTCGTTCTCCAAAAAGATGCCGGTCTTATGACGCATCTCAACTATACCATCAAGAGCAGTTTGCAGTGTAGTCTCAGTAGAAAACAGCGGTATATCGTGTCCGGCTAAAAAATTTATCCAGTTCAAAAACGGCTCCAAATTTAAGAAGTAATCGTTAATTTTACATAAATAAAAATTATTTATTCCACGCTTTTATAGTCACGAAATAGTCATTTTTTTGCACGATAAAATATTTTATGGATATATCGTTCTTATGAATTTTAGGTGTGATTTTAGGGGGAGTGAAATGCACTCTTGGGTATTCGATACCGCCGGCAAAAAGCTTATTACACCTAAGAATTCTAGACAGAGAGGAGAAAAACGCCATAAAAAATCCATTGGTTTCAAACTGCCAGATAGCATATTCGCTGCAGCTAGGGTAGTATCTGCAAGAGCCGATAGTAACGGGAGATATAAATTTTTGATAGAAACGCACAAAGGCAACCGCTACTCTACGCATCAAAATATCCGCCGTCTCGCCATTTGATTCCTTTTTTCTCCGTCAGCGTCACAAAATGCTCATACACATCCTCGGTCACGCAAGAGCTTGGCGATGCCAAATACAGCTCCACAGCCCTCTTATCACCGTCCATTATCGGCAAGGAGGAAAACTCGACAGATGGCGGCAAGGTCTGCATAATATCTACGAGTTCGCCCTCGGAACAAAATGCGGTAAAAGTCTTTTTGAATTTTTGCGCACCTTTTGGATAGAATCTATCCAACGCCTCAACCACCATCGGATGGGCCATCTGTGGAAAGCCCGGAACAAAGAAAAATCTATTCTCAAGATAAAAACCGGAGATTTGATTTACGGGATTTGACAAAAGTCCCGCATTTTTTGGCAAATACCCCATTTTTACCCTATCAGGGTAGGCTTTGTCACCAAATTTATCGGTTATAACCTTACATACGATTTCATTGTATTCCATATATCCATCCGTAAACACGGTAGCGGCGACATCTCTTGTGTAGTCGTCAGGCGTAGAGCCTATCCCACCAAAACAGAACATTACGGAGTTTTTGTCTTTTTGTATTAATTCAAACACATCGGCTATAAAGCTCGGTTCATCTTTGATTACAAAACTGGCTTTTAGTTCCCAGCCCCGTTGCAGTAGTTCGCTATTTAAAAATTCAAAATGGGAGTCTTGACGGCGACCGTTGAGTAGTTCGGTGCCTATGATGCAAGCATAAAAATTCATGGGCGTTCTTTCAAAATCTCTGCCGCTTTATGCGGCTAGCTTTAGTGGCTCAGCGCCAAGCGTAGCCCAAAGCGGCTTTGCCGACTTGGGGCGTGCAAAATATTAGATTTTGCTTTTTATAAAAATCTCCATATCTGCCACTATCTCTTCAATAGTTCTTTCCGCATTGATTGTGTGGTAGATATTTTTAGTGCTATAGAAGCTTCTGATTGCCTCGAGAGGTCCCATAAATACTGCCATTCTATTGTTAAATACTTCATTGTTATCATCTGCGCCTCTAGCTCTTCCGAGTACTCTATCTCTAGCTACCTCTTCGCTTACCATGACTTCGATAACACTGGTCAACTCAACTTCGCTCTCATTGCTTAGCACTCTGTCAAGCTCTTCCATCTGCTCTACGCTTCTAGGGAAACCATCTATCAATATTACACGCTTTGGGCTACCTTTAATAGCTTTTACGACGGTGTTAATCACGATTTCAAGAGGAACAAGATTGCCTTTTGATACAAAGCCGTCTATTGTTTGTCCAAGCTCAGAACCGCTAGCAACCTCTTCTCTTAAAAGGTCTCCCGTAGAGTAGTGTGCCATATCGGCTTCGTTATTATCACCAATAATGCTCGCATCCGTAGTCTTGCCGCTTCCTGGCGCCCCGATAATTAAAAACAGTTTTTTCATCTAATCTTCTCTCCTTATTAGTTTGACTTTTATTTTTTTGGCTTCCGTCTTCGAGATAGCAATCTTGGAGCCGCCTATATCTAGAAGCACAGGGCTTAAAAACGAATTTGAAAATACCCTTGCCACTTCGCCCTTAGTCACACCCATCGAACAAATGCGGGTCTCTACATCGCAAAATGGAGCCAAAAACTCGGCTATCTCTACGATATCTCCCGCTTTTGCGTCTACTAGTTTCAACTCTCTATTTTACTTACCCTGATTGATAGCTCTTTTAGTTGAGCGTCATCCACCGGACTTGGCGCCGCCGTCAGAAGGCATTGCGCTTTTTGCGTTTTTGGAAATGCGATAACATCTCTGATACTCTCAGACTTCGTAATAAGCATAAGAAGCCTATCAAGTCCAAGTGCAAAACCACCGTGCGGAGGAGCGCCGAATTTGAGAGCGTCAAGCAAGAACCCGAATTTCTCTTTCGCCTCTTCTTCGCCGATACCAAGCAGTCTAAACACCTCTTTTTGCGTCTCTTCTTTGTGAATTCTGATACTTCCGCCGCCTATCTCATAGCCGTTTAAAACGATGTCATAAGCTACAGATTCGATGTTTTCAAGATTTTCATCATCAAGCGTTCGAGGCATTGTAAACGGATGATGAAGAGCTTTTACTCTGCCCTCTTCCACTTCAAACATAGGAAAGTCAACAACCCATAGGAATTCATACTTGTTTTCATCGATTATTCCCATCAGTCTTGCGACCTCTTGCCTTAGTCTGCCCATGTACTCTAGCACTGTAGCTTTTTTGCCAGCACCGAAGAATATCAAATCCCCCGCTTTTGAGCCGAGTCTTGCGACAAGCTCGCTTTTTTCAGCGTCACTTAGGAACTTCTCGATAGGTCCTTGAAGTGTCAAGTCCTCTTTGACTTTTAGCCA
>DIZY01000069.1:29639-34168 GCA_002428055.1 Helicobacteraceae bacterium UBA6016 | reverse complement strand
CGAGAAGTTGTCGCCTAAAGGTTGAACAACGGTCTCTTTTTGACTTTGGAGGACCAAAGTCTCTGACGCGAACGCCTGTCCGGGTTTTTTACCCCTTTAACCCAAGGAAATAATATGAATGTTTTAATAGTCGGCAACGGCGCAAGAGAATACTCTATAGCCCTCGCACTCAAAAAAAGTAAAAAATTAGATAAATTATATTTTGCTCCCGGCAACGGCGCTACCTCTACTCTCGGTGAGAATATCTCTGTCGGAGACTATGAGGGGCTTGCCAACTTCGCCAAAAAAAATCAAATAGAACTAACAATCGTAGGACCTGAAGCGCCGTTGTCGGGCGGTATCGTAGATGTATTCAAAAAACACTCGCTAAAAATATTCGGTCCATCCAAAAAAGCTGCAAAACTAGAATCTTCAAAAGCATTTATGAAAAATATACTCGCCAAATACTCTGTTCCAACTGCAAAATATGTAGAGACTTCAAGCGAGGCGGAAGCGTTTGCCTTTGTGGACTCTTTGGAGGGTACGGTCGTTGTTAAGGCGGACGGTCTTTGTGCAGGCAAGGGCGTAATCATCTGCGAAACAAAAGAAGACGCTAAAGATGCGATAAAAGATATGCTAAACGGGGATAGCTTCGGCGATGCTGGTAAGAAAGTGGTTGTTGAGGAGTTTTTGGACGGGTTTGAACTCTCCGTATTTGCTCTTGTCGATGGCAAAAACTACCGAATACTTCCGGCAGCGCAAGACCACAAAAGACTACAAGATGGTAATGAGGGTCCAAATACGGGCGGAATGGGCGCTTACGCTCCTACGCCTCTTTGTACGGTCGAAATCATGCAAAAAATAGACAAAAACATTATAGCGCCTACGGTACAAGCGATGGAGTCGGAAGGGTCTCCTTTTGAGGGAGTACTGTTTGCGGGAATTATGGTCGTAAATAATGAACCTTATACGCTTGAATTCAATGTTAGGTTTGGCGACCCTGAGTGTGAAGTACTAATGCCTCTGATAAATAGCGATGTGCTAGATTTGTTAGACGCTTGCGCTAGCGGCGAGGTGGAAAAGTTGGAGTTTTCAATGTCGGGCAGATATGCGGTGGGTGTAGTGGCTGCAAGCCGTGACTATCCGTACTCAAATGCCGCACCTGTCAAAATCACGATAGACGAAGTCGCTCTTGCCTCAATGAGCGAGCTTGGTCACATATCGTATGCGGGTGTAGAAAAAAGAGATGACGGGCTATACGCCAATGCAGGTAGAATACTCGTAGCCGTAGGTATTGCAGATGACATCAAAACAGCGCAAAAAAACGCTTACAAGATAATGTCTACCGTAAAATTCGACGGGATGCAGTACCGAAATGACATAGCATATCAGGTAGTAGGAATCTGATGCAAAACGACTTGGAGTATCGGCTTTTTAAGGAGGAGTTGCAGCTTGCGACTATCTCAAAAAGGGCTTTGGCTTTTACTATCGACAAGATACTTCTTGCACTTATCGTGCTTGCGGCCATGGGCGGCAGGTTTGATGGTAAGGATTTTGAGGGCATTATCGTTGCTATGAATCAAGCGCTTCTTTTTACGACGCTAGTTGAGATAACATATCAAAGTGTTTTTACAAAACTATACGGCGCAACCATTGGTAAAATGCTGGTCAAAATAAGGGTCGTAGATGTGGCAATGCTGGATAATCCAAATTGGCCAGCCTCTTTTTTGAGGGCTTCTGTGCGATTTTTAGGCGAGGCTCTCTTTTATCTTGGCTTTGTTTGGGCGCTGTTTGATCCTTTTAGGCAAGGGTGGCATGATAAATTTGCAAAAACTATGGTAATAGATGTTGCTGCTTAAAAAAGCGTTTTTAATATCTGCCGTATGTGCTTCTTTGCTTTACGCCGAGGAGAAGGTGGAAATAGTTGCAAAGCATGTAGAACATGACGAGGGCGTTGTGACAGCAACAGGAGAAGCCGTTGGAGTGGGTGAGGGCTACTTTATCCGCGCAGATAAGCTTATATATCATAAAGAAAAATCTATGATTGAGGGCTTTGGCAATATTTTTATGATGAAAGACTCCTCGCTTTTCATCACATCGGATTATGTTAAGTTTTATTTGGACGAAAAGAGCGGATATTTTGATAAGTTCTTTTTTGAAGAATCAAAAGACGGCGTATGGGTTTCTTCCAAAGAGGCAACGGCAAAAAATAAGATTTATAGCGTAGATTCTGCTGTAAGTTCAAGTTGTAATCCGTCAGATCCGGACTGGTATCTTAAGTATTCTTCAGGAGAGTACGACTCCCAGTCAAAAGTAATGAGCCTAAAAAATACAACACTATATATCAATGATGTACCTCTGTTATATACTCCTTATTTTTCGTTTTCTACCGATAAGACCAGAAGAAGCGGTCTTTTAAAGCCTGATATAGGGGTTAAAGGTAACGAAGGCTTTATCTATATGCAGCCGATTTTTTATACCCCGACTTCAGATTCGTCGTGGGATACCGAACTGACGCCGCAGGTCAGGACAAGAAGGGGATACGGCGTTAGTGATACTTTGAGGTTTATGGACTCCAAATACTCAAGAGGATATATTAAAGGTGGTTATTTTAAGGATACGGACGAGTTCCAAAATAGATACAATCTAAAATACGGTTCACATTACGGTCTCACGCTATTTTATGATAGAGAAAATCTGTTTGCATCAAAGCAGAAAAATGATGAAGAAGACGGGCTGTATCTGAATCTCAACTATCTAAACGATATAGATTATATAAACCTTCAAGCAAGAGACAACCTACGAGAAAACAATATTGACAAGATAACCTCATCGAAACTAAACTATTACTTTCAAAAAAAGAATGATTATTTCGGCGCATATCTAAAGTACTATATTGATACCTCCAAAACTTCAAATGACGATACGGTTCAAGAGTATCCGAAATTTCAATACCATAGAAGTACCGAGACCCTTTTTGGCGATGATTTACTATATTCGTTTGATATGACCAGTAAGAGATTTGAGAGAAGAGCCGGACTTAACGCATTTCAAAACCAAGCTTTTTTGCCAATTTCGTATACGATGCGTTTTTTTGACGATCTGCTTGGTGTTAGCGTAGGAGAACATCTATATGCAAACAAGGTGAGCTTTTCAAATAGCGTAGGCTCAAACTTGAATGACTATTCGTTCTATTCAAATACGCACAAGCTAAAACTATTTACAAACCTGCAAAAAACATACGATAATTTTATTCACTCACTCAATATAGAACTCCTCTACTCAAAGCCCGGCACAAAGCAAGAGATAGGTCTTCCAACGCAAAAAGATGAGCTAATATCCCTTGTGACTAGTAGTGCAGAGAGCGAAAATAGCGCTATCAAGCTTGTGCAGTTTTTTTATGATTCCAAGGGTAGCTTGGCTCTTACGCATAGGCTAAATCAGACGGTATATCACGACGCCTCAAGGGTTGATTATAAGTACGGAGATTTGGAGAACGAGCTAATTTTTAAAATCAACAAAAACAGCACGCTTTCAACGGATATTTTTTACTCCCATAAAGACGGTATTATTTCAGCCGCCACATCATCTATAGCTTACAACGACGGCAATACGGCAGCCTCGCTATCACATGTATACAAAGATAAAAATACGACTTTGGGTAAGGATAGAGGGAGTTATCTTGCGCTTTACGCCTCGCAAAAGCTGGACTATAAATATACCGCATTCGGTAGTTATGAGTATGATGAACTGCTCCGTGAGACTAGGGCGTGGAGCATTGGAATGAATATGAAAAAACAGTGCATGAGCTACTCTGTAAGTCTAAAACATGAGGTGACACCTATTCTTACGAGCGCCGAGTCTAGTTCAATTAAAAACTATATAATATACTTTAGTATAAATCTAGCACCGCTAGGCGGTCTAAACCAAACATACTCTTTGAGTAGCAGAAGATGAGGATAATAAATGAAAGTTGAGGCAAAGGTCGGTCTATTTGTTCTCATCGGGCTTATCGCTCTATTTTTGCTAAGTATGCAGGTAAGTAAAATAACTAACTTTACAAAAAGCGGATACGAGCTTAGCGCCTATTTTGAAAATCTAGCAGGGTTGGATGCAAATGCAAAGGTCAAAATCGGCGGCGTAGATGTCGGATTTGTAAAAGAAAAAAGCCTAGTCGGCGGAAAACCCAAGGTGACTATGGTTATTTTTGACGGCATTAAAATACCAGCAGACTCTGTTGTGATGCTTGGACAAGATTCGCTTCTTGGAACAAAATTTGTCGAGATAAAACAGGGAGTGATGCCTATATATCTGACTGATGGACAGATGATACAAAAAGAGATTAGGTATGCAAATTTTGCGGAGACGGCTACTAGTATCAATGAGGCCGCAAATGAGCTAAAAATGTTTGTGCGAGAGCTTAGGGGTGCATTTGATCCGGAAGCCAGGGCTAATCTACAGGATGCAATAGAGAACTTCAAGACTATGGCGGCAAGTGTTGGCAGTGCTGCAAATCAATTCGGGGCGATGTCGGGAGAGTTTAGAACTAC
>DIZY01000069.1:27833-29558 GCA_002428055.1 Helicobacteraceae bacterium UBA6016 | reverse complement strand
GAGATAATGGACAGGTTTACGGTAATAGAAAAAGAGCTACAAGATGTTATCAAAGAGAATAAACAGCCGCTAAATAGCGCAATAAAATCGGTAGATAGCTTCTTTGCAAACGGCAATGATACGGTTCAAAAATTGGATAAATATATCTCTAAGGGCATGAATAGCAATCTAGAAATATCTTTGAGGGCAGAAAATATGATGCGAGATGGGTATGCCAAGGGGTACTTCGGAGCGGATTACTCACCGGCTCCGACAAAACACTATCTTGTTGAGCTTGTATCCACAAAAGACCATAGTGCGCTTGATGCCAACAAGCAGTATGTCGAAGCAGAGAAACACTCCAAAGGCAAAAGCTATATCTCTGCCCAGTTTGGAAAAAGATTTGACAATGTAATGGTAAGAGGTGGGGTGATAGAGTCGACGGGTGGCGTCGGAGTTGATTATTTTGCGGCAAAAGATAAGCTAAAGGCTTCGATGGAGGTGTATGATTTTGGCGCCCAAAACGATGTCAGAGGTGACAAAGCGCATGCAAAAGCGAGTATTAGATATAGGATGCTAAAGCATGTTGATTTGATAGCCGGATACGACAACTTTCTCAACAAAAAAGCGGCTACGGTATTTGGCGGTGTCGGCATCTCGTTTGTGGATGACGACCTCAAATATATTGTAGGCGGCGCCTCCAGTTTTGTAAAATAGTTGTAATTATAAAAAAGAATTTAGATTTTAAAAGGTAGATAGTATGAGTTTTTCACAGATAGTAACTGAGGCGTTTGGTAAAGAGGAGATTTTTGAGACCGGTAAAATGGCGAGATTTGCGGATGGAAGCATAAGCCTAAAAAGCGGTAAAAGCGTTATTCTCTCATCGGTTGTCAGCGAAAAAGAGATGAAAAACGAGGACTTTTTGCCTCTGACGGTGCAGTATATAGAAAAAAGCTACGCCGCAGGTAAAATCCCGGGCGGTTTTTTCAAAAGAGAGAGTAAGCCGAGCGACTTTGAGACGCTAACCTCAAGAGTCATAGACAGAAGCATTAGGCCTCTCTTTCCAAAAGGCTACAACTACCAAACTCAACTTACCGTTATGGTTCTAAGCTGTGACCCTGAGGCGGACCTACAAGTGCTGGCTCTAAATGCGGCGTCTGCTAGTGTATACATATCAGACCTGCCTGTTGAAAAGCTAGTGCTTGGCGTAAGGGTTGGTAAGATAGACGGCAAGCTTGTGCTAAATCCTGCCATTAGCGACCTAAACGAAAAAAGTACACTTGACCTCTTCATTGCCGGAACCGATGAAGAGATACTTATGATAGAGATGCGCGCAATGGCGAGCGAAAACATCGAAGTAGCTTCGCTTCAGCCTGTTATGCCGTTTCTTGATATGGGTCTAAATAGCGAAATTATCGAAGAGTTTAGTGCAAACGAAATTGGTGAAGAGGAGCTACTGGAGGCTATCAAATTTGCAAGCGATGCTATCAAGGCGGCAAGTGCAGAGCTTACTCCAAAGCTAAAAGCCATCAAAAACCCAACAAGAGAGTATGAGCTAAAAACCATCATTCAAGATGACAAGTTAATAGAGCATATCAAAAGTTGCTACACCGAAAAACTAGAAGAAGCGATAAGCGAGCTAAGCAAGTCCGAGAGAAGCAACGCCATAAAAAGCGTAATCGATGAGATAGTTGCTGACTCTTTCGTGCAAGAGTTTGGTTACGATAAAGAGCTTGTGGCTTTCAG
>DIZY01000069.1:5667-27743 GCA_002428055.1 Helicobacteraceae bacterium UBA6016 | reverse complement strand
TGCCGATGACGCACGGCTCTTGCCTATTTACAAGAGGGCAGACTCAGGCTCTTGCTGTTACGACGCTTGGAAGCGATATGGATAGGCAGTCGTATGAGAATTTGACAGATAGAGACTCTCAAGCCGAGAGATTTATGCTTCACTACAACTTCCCCGGATTTTCCGTTGGCGAAGCTAGCAGGGTGGGCGCTCCCGGTAGAAGAGAGCTTGGACACGGTAACTTGGCAAAAAGAGCGATAGAGTGCCTTATTCCAAAAAGCTACGAGCCTATCGTAAGGGTTGTTTCCGAAATACTGGAATCAAACGGCTCTTCATCTATGGCTACGATATGTGCGGGTATACTCTCTATGAAAGCGGCGGCTGTTCCTATGCTCAAGCTTGCGGCTGGTATCGCAATGGGTCTTGTAAAAGAGGGCGATAAATACGCAATTTTGAGCGACATTATCGGTCTTGAGGACTTTGACGGGGATATGGACTTTAAAGTCGCAGGAACCAGAGATGGTGTAACGGCTCTGCAGATGGACATCAAGCTTGGCGGTCTGGATTTTGAACTTCTAAGAGCCGCATTAATGCAAGCCAAAGAGGGCAGAGAGCATATACTCACCCTTATGGAAAAAGCGGCGACAGATATAGCTATCAATGACTCCATACTGCCTAGTACGGAAATATTCCACATAGACACTTCAAAAATCGTAGACATTATCGGACAAGCGGGCAAGACTATCAGAGAGATAATCGAAAGATTTGAAGTTGCAATCGACCTTGACCGTGAAAAAGGCAGGGTAAAAGTGGTGGGTCGTGACAAATCAAAAGTCACAGGAGCAAAAGAACACATTCTTACTATTGCCAAGCCAAAAGCTCCGGCAAAAGTTTTTGATCTTATCGAGCCGGGCACTGTCGTAAAAGGAAAAGTTAAAAAAATAGTAGATTTCGGCGCATTCGTAGAGCTTCCAAACGGACAAGAAGGCTTAATGCACATCTCAAAAGTATCTGATAAGAGAATAAACAATGTCAGAGACTATCTTGCTGAAGGCGACGAACTGGAAGTAAAAGTGGTTGCATCATCGCAAGCTAAAGTCGAACTAGCTAACGCTAAATATTACTAAGTCATGAGCTAAGCCCATAACTTAGGTCTTCAGCAGACGGCTCTCGCAGCTAGCTGCTCTGGACTGGCCCTTTAAGCTTTTATCCATTATAATGCCGCCCGCAAAGGTATTAAGTAGGGATACGCAAGCCGAACAGACCTAATGCAAAAATTCTTTATGGAGACTCACAATGAAAAAAATCGTTCTTATGATTCTTGCTCTTGCTGCTGCTGCTTTCGCTGCTGACGGTGAAGTTGCAAATCAAACTCTAAAATCTGCTTCAATCATCGCTGCTGGCGTTGGTCTTGGTATTGCTGCTCTTGGTGGCGCTATCGGTATGGGTAATGCTGCTGCTGCAACAATCGCCGGTACAGCTAGAAACCCAGGAATGGGCGGCAAGCTTCTTACAACTATGTTTATCGCACTTGCGATGATCGAAGCACAAGTTATCTATACACTTGTTATCGCTCTAATCGCTCTTTACGCAAACCCTTTCCTAGGTTAATTAACCTCTCCCGCTTCGGCGGGATTTTTCTTTCTTTTTTCTAACAATCAGTTTTAACTCTCTATACTTTCTCTCATGAATTTATCTATCAACTACTTTGCCGCAAAAGCATGCGAGCACTATCTAAGACTATTGCCTACACAAAATACGCTACCATTCCCGCAAGAGCGCAAAAAATACCTCTTGTATGTCCATATTCCTTTTTGCCATACGCTTTGCGCTTACTGCACATTCCATCGATTTTTATTTGACGAGGCGCACGCAAGACGCTATTTTGATGTGTTGCGCAAAGAGATGTATATAGTTAGCGCTATGGGCTATAAATTTGACTCTATGTATATAGGCGGTGGAACTACTACCGTGCTTATAGATGAGCTTTGTAATACGATAGGGCTAGCCAAAGAGCTTTTTGGTATCAAGGAGGTTTCGTGCGAGGCGGATCCGAACGGTCTAAATGATGATTTTGCGAAAGCGTTAAATGGACTAGTTGATAGGTACTCTGTCGGCGTTCAGAGCTTTGATGACGATATCTTGCGGCTAATAGGCAGGTATGAGAAGTTTGGAAGCGGCAAAGATATGATAAAACGGCTAATGGAGAGTGCGGGAAAGTTTGCAATACTGAATGTGGATATGATTTTTAATTTTCCATCGCAGAATATTGATATGTTGAGATGCGATATAGATGCGCTCTTGTCTATCATGCCTGATCAAATAAGCTATTATCCACTTATGTCTTCACCCTCCGTAAAAGGGATTATCAAACGCTCCATGGGCGAGGTCAGCCTTGTGAATGAAAAGCTATTTTATTATGAGATATTAGACGCCTTGTCGCCAAAATACGATATGCTCTCGTCTTGGGCGTTTGGCAAAAAAGAAAAAAATATGTTTGACGAGTATGTGGTAGAACATGACGAGTATGTGGGTATAGGCAGTGGGGCTTTTAGCTTTATAGGGGGTGGCTTGTATGTAAATAGTTTTTCGCTCAGAAGATATGGGGAAAGTATCCAAAACGGTGTGCTCTCTGTTGAACGCATGAGAAACTATCCAAAAAGAGCACAGATGTGGTATCGCATGATGGTTGAGCTATTTGGCGGCAGGCTTGATATGACGACCTTCAATGCAAAATTTGCTACAGATATTGCTTCGTCTATGCGCTTTGAGATTGCGTTTTTGAAGCTAAAAGGTGCGGCAATACAAGAAGGCGATAGCCTAACTCTTACACGCAAAGGACGCTACTTATTTGTCTCTTTGATGAAAGAGTTTTATATCGGCATGGATTATATTAGGGAGAGTTCTAGGGCGTTGCTTGATAGTGGCGAGCATATTTAGCGTACTATAAGGGCAAAAGGCGTAGAATTACATCTCTAAATAACTGCGGTCGTGGTGAAATGGTATACACGCTACCTTGAGGTGGTAGTGCCTTCGGGTGTGGAGGTTCAAGTCCTCTCGGCCGCACCATTTATTTCAACTCTTCTAAATTCTCAAAAAATTTATTTACTTTTTACTATCTTTTTGGCTTTAAATGTTAAAAACTTTAGTCTTATTGTTCTCTTCCTTGCCTCTATTTTGTCTTTGTTTTTATCTTCAAATAATCATTTGATAAAATCATAATAAATTAACCTAGTGGGAATATATGGGCTCCAAATTTTTCAATAATCAAGACGGCAATACGCTAGAAAACAGGCTAAAAGATATTCTCTCTCACTACAATGTTGAGTTTTTGGAATTTTTGATAGGTTATTTCAGAATAAGCGGTTTTGTAAAAATTGCGCCCTATTTATCAAAAGTCAAAAAAGCAAGAATACTGGTCGGTATCAATGTTGACAAAGTAATAGCCGATGCTAATATGCGAGGCAAAAAGCCAAATCTATATGATTATGTTGGTATTGCAAAGACTTTTGTAGAGGAGCAAAAAGAGATTTTATCTGCTGCTGAGTATGCAAAAGAGGTTGACGATAGCATAGATATTTTGCTCAATATGCTAGTAAGCAATACGCTAGAGCTGAAAATATCAAAAGATAAAAATATACATTCAAAAATATACATACTAAGGGAAGAGCCAAAGCCAAATCATGATGGAAGTTTTGATTATAGGGGCTCAGTAATTACGGGTAGCTCAAATTTGAGCGAAAACGGTCTTGCTAAAAACTATGAATTCAATGTAGAGCTAAGAGATAGCGCTGATATAAGATTTAGTCTTGAAGAGTTTGAAAAGCTGTGGGCAAATGCGGTTGAGATTACCGATGGCGATGTGGATACCATCAAAAAAAAGAGCTATCTAAGAGAGGTTACTCCTTATGAGTTATATATCAAATTTTTGGCGGAGCATTTTGGCGATAGAATCAACTATGACGCAAGCGTTGCCGAAGACTTGCCAAAAGAATTTAAAAAACTAGCATACCAAATAGACGCCGTCAATGAGGGGTTATCAAAGATAAAAAAACACGGCGGTTTTTTCTTGTCCGATGTAGTCGGTCTAGGAAAGACGATAACGGCGGCGATGATTGTCAAAAGGTTGCTATTCGAGACAAAAGGTAAGGTTTTGATTATAGCTCCACCGTCAATAAAAAGAGAGTGGGAAGAGACTTTTGATAAGTTCAAAATAGGGCATATACGCCACTATCGTTTTGTTTCGTATGCGGAGCTAGAAAAAATCAAAGATGCTTCGGAATATGAGGTAGTGATTATTGATGAATCGCATAAGTTCAAAAACTACGCAACAACCAGATATAAAGAGCTAGAGAGAATTACAAAAGAAAATATAAATTACAGTAAAAAAGTTATTTTAATATCAGCAACCCCACTAAATAACAAGCCGCAAGACATAGCAAATCAGCTTTATTTGTTTCAAAGCAAGCGAAAAAGCACGATAGACTCATTTCCCAACTTAGAAAGCTTCTTCGCAAAGATAGACAAAGAGTATAAAGAAATCATAAAAAACAACAAAGATGACATAAACAAAACACTAACGCCAAAACAAATGGAGCAGTTAAGAGAGCTTTCCAAACGAGTCAGGGAAAATATACTTAGAGAGGTTATGGTTCGTCGGACTAGAACGGATATTCAGACGATAGAACGATATAGGGATGATATAGAAGTTCAAGGGCTGACTATCCCGCATATCAACGAAGTAAAAGAGCTAGAATACTATCTAAACCCCATACAGTTTGCCGCATTTGACAAATCTATAGACACAATCACCAAAAAACTCAACTATTCAAGATATAAAGCATTGGCATATATGACCCAAAGCGCTCAAGACTCTTTCGGTGATTTTGCAGAGGGCTTTTTGTCTCAGAGCGCATCCGCTTTGTCTAGTATTATGCAGATTTTGCTAGTGAAGCGTCTTGAGAGCTCATTTTGGGCGTTCAAATCATCAATAAGAAGACAGCGAAACAATCTCAAACGCTTTATGGATATGTTTGAAGACGGTAGAGTCTTAATACCTACAAAAAAATTTGACCTTTATGAACTTTTGGAAGACAACGAGGATAGTTTTGAAGAGCTAGTAGACTCTCTGATTGAGAGCGACAAAGCAAAGGTCTTTTCAAAAAGCGATTTTAAAGACGGGTATTACGAGCTACTACAAGAGGATTTAAAAAATCTATCGGAGCTTGTAGCTTGCTGGGATGAAATAGAGGAAGACCCGAAGCTAGATAGATTTAAAGAGATATTGGCAACCCACAAAAAAGATAAGGTTGTCGTGTTCACGGAGTCCAAAGAGACGGCGGTGTATCTACAAAACAATATATCTGGCAACAAGATATTGGTAGTGCACGGCGGCAATAGGGATAAGCTAAAGGATGTCATTCGAGATAACTTCGATGCAAACCACGACACAAAAAAAGACGACTACAATATCATAATATCCACCGATACGCTTAGCGAGGGCGTCAATATGCACCGTAGTAATATCATCTACAACTACGACATTCCATGGAATTCGACTAGGCTAATGCAAAGAATAGGGCGTATTAACCGTATAGGAACGACGCATTCGCAGATACATATATTCAATTTTAAGCCGACGGCTCAAAGCGAAAACCTAATAGAGCTATCCAAAAAAGCATATATCAAGCTTCAGACATTCCACCACTCTCTCGGTGAGGATAGCAAGATTTATACAAAAGACGAAGAGGTAGAGAGTATGACTTTGTTTGAGGATAGGGCGGAATCTCAGCTAGATGAAGAACTGTTGTATTTGGAGCAGATAAGAAGTTTCAGGGAGGCAAACCCAAATACTTTCAATCAGATAACCAAAATGCCGAAAAAAATGAGGGTACAGAGAGCCGCAAAAGATGAGGCGGCAAAAAGCTATGTATTTATCAAAAATAGCGATTCAAAAAACTACTATTTTGTCTCAGGCGGCAGATGTGCCCCCGCAAACTTCGTAGAAATGGCAAAAGCCCTAGAGGCGGATAGAAGCGAAAAAGCCGTGCTTCCGATACATTCGCAGCATTATGATGATGTTGCTATGGCAAACAAGGCTTTTGAAACGGAGCTGTACAGCATAATAAGTAGCGGACAAAATATCAGAGTAGACAATGCGCTAGACAAAAAGAGCATGACGCTCATCAAATCTTGGAGAGATAAAGAGTTTATATCCGTAGATATGTATGAGACGCTTGATAAGTTGATAAAAGAGGGCAGGTATCTAAATCTATCAAAAGATATAGGCAAAATACAAAAAACGGCAAAACCGTATGAGATAATGCCAAAAGTAGAAGAGCTGCTAAACAAGTACGGTCTCGGAGAAAACGAGGAAAATTCCGATAAAATCGACGGAAAAATAGATATTATTCTCAGCGAAAGCTTTGTGTAAGGGCGTTTGAATGGATTTAAGAGAGTTTCTCAAAAGCAGATTTGACAAAGACAAATTCATAGAGTTTTTGTCTCACCGTTTTTACGGTTTTGAGGCAAACATTGCAGGCGATGAGTTTTTGGGAAGCGTCAAGCTTGATGACCGCAAGGAGATTGGGTTTTTTGTTTTTAAGATTGATGATAATAAAGATATAGAAAACGCCAGGGTTTCGTACAACACGGAGCTCAAAGACTACGCCAAAGAGTATATGCTAGATAGCGCTATAGGAGTCTTTTATAACTCCAAAGACGTATGGAGACTATCTTTTATCCGCTTTAGCTACGACGACAAAAACAAACAACAAGTAAGCAATCTCAAAAAATTTACATTTGTGCTTGGCATACCTGCTATCAATACGGCATACAATCAGCTAAAAGAGCTCAAATATCCAAATACAAAAGCTCTTGAAAGCGCCTTTGGCGTGGAGAAAGTATCAAACGAGTTTTTTGCCAAATATAGAGGACTGTTTGAGCGACTAAACGAAAATATATCAGACCAAATGGCGCTCTTTGGCAATGAAGATGGCTTACACGCTTTTTCAAAAAAGCTTCTCGGACGAATAGTGTTTTTGTATTTTTTGCAAAAAAAAGGGTGGCTAGGTGTTCCAAAAGGCGAACAATGGGGTGATGGCGATAGAAATTTTGTAAGCAATTTGTTCAAAAAAAATAGTAAAGAGTTTTATGCAAAAAAACTCTCCCCGCTTTTTTTTGACACGCTCAATCAGCAGAGACCAAACGACTATTCTGACATTTTTGATTGTCGTATTCCATTTTTAAACGGCGGTTTGTTCGACAAAAACGCCGCATACGACGAAAGAATCTTTATCGGCGATGAGATTTTTGGAGAGATATTCGATACTTTTGACGGTTACAACTTTACTATCATAGAAGACTCCTCCGATGAGAGCGAGGTAGCTATCGACCCTGAGATGCTGGGGCGAGTATTTGAAAATCTGCTTGAGGAGAACTACCGCAAAGGCAAAGGAGCATTCTATACTCCAAGGGAGATAGTCGGCTATATGTGCAGACAATCTATCAAAGAAAAGCTCATTCAGACATTTGAAAAAGAGTGGATAGAGAGACTGATAAACAAACAAGAGACGGACAATCCATATATACGAAAAAATGCTAATGAGATAAAGCAAGCCGTACTAAATATCAAAGTTTTAGACCCCGCTATAGGAAGCGGCGCATTCCCTATGGGGATGCTCCAAACAATGATAGAGATGCTCTCAAATATTGATAAAGCGGCAGATAAAGCACAGCTAAAAAGAAGCGTAATAGAAAACTCCATATACGGCGTAGATATAGACTCTGATGCGGTAGAGATAGCAAAGCTAAGATTTTGGCTCTCTCTGACGGTAGACGAAGAGAGCCCAAGCCCACTGCCAAATCTAGACTTCAAGATAATGCAAGGCAATAGCCTCATAGAGACTATCAACGGCTTCTCACCTATACCGCCGGATATTTACAGCAAGACGGAGCAAAAACCAAAAGACCTCTTTGGCTCACAAGAACAAACACTGCTCGATGAAAAACTGTTTGATAAACTGACAAAAAAAATTCATAAATTTTACGGCGATACGACAGGTGCACAAAAACAGTCCGATAAAGACGAGATAAAGTCGCTAATTAGACAAATCATCAATGGATATTTGGATGCAAAAAAGGCGGAATACGCCGCCAGAGAAAAAGACTTTATGCTCAGCAAAGAGTCAAATAAGAAAAAAATTGCTGACGCCATGGGTAACCTAACGGACAACATATTGACCGCCGAGAGAATACTAACCGAAATGCTAAAAAACAATTTCCAAACAAAAGAGCTGTTTTTGTACAAGCTGTTTTTTGGCGAAGTGTTACGAGAAGGTGGTTTTGATATCGTGATAGGCAATCCGCCATACATCAGACAAGAAAAAATAAAAGAGCTAAAACCAAAGCTAGAGATAGAAAAATACCAAAGTTACAACGGTACGGCAGACATCTATGTATATTTTTTTGAGCAAGGGTATAGACTGCTAAAAGAAGACGGCGTGTTAAGTTTTATCACCTCAAACAAATACACGAGAGCCAAATACGGCAAAGAATTTCGAGATTTTGTTCTCAAAAACACTCAACTGCTAGAATATATAGACTTTAACGGCGTGAAGGTATTTGAATCGGCAACAGTGGATACAAGCATACTCAGTTTCAAAAAAACAAAAAAATCAGAGAAGTTTTTGTATTGTGACATTGGAGCCGACTACAAGGGCGAAGAGTTAAGAAGTTACTGTGACAAAAACGGTTTTGGCTACTCTCAAAGCGACCTAAGCGCTGAGAGCTTCACATTTGCCAATCCAAAAGAGTTAAAAGTCAAAAAGAGAATAGAGGAGATAGGAACGCCGCTAAAAGAGTGGGATATAAAAATATATCGTGGGATTTTGACGGGTTTTAATGAAGCGTTTACTATTGACTCTAAAATACGAGATGAGCTAGTTGCTAAAGACCCAAAATCAGCCGAAATTATCAAGCCGATGCTTAGAGGGCGAGACATTAAGCGATATAGTTATGAATGGGCTGGTTATTGGCTTATCAATGTACACAATAATCCACCCATAAAAATAGATGAATATCCAGCCGTCAAGGAGCATTTGGATGGATACTATCCACAATTAGCAAAAAGACTCGACCAAGGGGTTACGCCTTATAACCTAAGAAATTGTGCCTATTGGCAAGAATTTGAAAGCGAGAAGCTTTTATGGGCTGATTTGTCTAGAAGCGGAAATTCTTTTGTATATGATGATAAGAAAATGTTTCTCCAAAACACTGGTTACATTATGACTGGCAGGTCTCTAAAATATCTTAATGCAATTCTTGACTCAAAACTTATTTTGTATTATTTTGACTCAATAAACCAGAAATTAGATGAAACAGGCTGGAGATGGATTAACCAATATGTAGAACGCCTTCCGATTCCACAAATCTCCGAACCAGACCAAAAACCGTTTGAGGTTTTGGTGGACTACATCATCTTTGCCAAAGCAAACGCACTTGAGATGGAGGCGAAGTTTTTTGAATCCGTCATAGATGTGATGGTGTACGGGCTATACTTTGAAGAGTCGATGAAAAAGGCTGACTGCTTCATAAACGACGAAGTAAAGTTACTGCTAGAAAACTGCACAGATATAAAAGAGGCATACAAAGTATTCAAAGAGAACAAAACCGTAATGCGAGGGCTAACATACAGCCGAACCGTCGAAGAGGTCAAGATAATCAACGGAGCAAAAGATGATTAAGATAAACAAGATAAAACTTCAAAATTTTCGGTTTTTTGCGGATGATGAACAAAACAATACATTTGAGATAGATGGGCAAAATGCGCTTATCTACGGCGAAAACGGAAGCGGCAAAAGCTCTCTTTTTAAAGCTTTTGAGTTTTTGTCTACGCCGTCTATATCTATCGATGCTTTTAGAGAACAGAAAAATATTTTCAAAAGCAATGACGAGACATATCTTGAGTTTGAATTTTCAAACGATGAGACTCTCAGAATCGACGAAGACCATTTGAGTTTGGACGGAAGTTATAACTTTATAGAAAAACTCTCAGTATCAAGACCGCTGCTAGATTACAAAAGCCTCCTACAGATCACCTATGAAGGGCCGCCCCAAGGCTTAGCTACAGAAAAAAACCTCTACAGTTTTTTTGATAAAATCCTTGAGGACTATCCGATAGAGAATGATAAAACGCTAAAAGACCTAAAAGGGCAAGCGTATTTTGACGAGTACAAGAGAATTATCGAGGAGGATTTGTTTGAAAATATAAATACTATGCTTGAAAAATTCAAACATGATTTCAAAATTATCGACATAATATTTGACAGCTTCGATAAAACCGTATTTTTAAAAATTGATTTTTTCGACCAAGATATTGGCAAGTATCATCTATTTTTGAACGAAGCGAGACTCTCCGCTCTTGCGATGAGCGTATATTTTGCGATAATCAAAAAACAGTTTGGACTACTAGATAGCGATAGTCTCAAAATACTCGTCTTAGATGACCTGCTTATCAGCCTCGATATGAATAATCGCATGAATTTGATTGATATACTAAAAAGTGAATTTGGCGATTATCAGATTTTCTTTTTTACGCACGATAAGGGGCTGTTTGAGGTTTTCAAAGACAAAATGAATTGGAAGGCTTTTGAGATATATACCGATAAATGTAGCAATGGACATGAGATACCATTTATAAATCCGTCAGAATCATACAAAGAAATTGCGCAAAGACATTTTGACAATAGGGATTATCCCGCTTGCGCAAATTATCTTAGAAAAGAAGTTGAGAGATTGGCACATAGCTATTTAGGTCTGAGAACATTGGATGGAGCATTGCATAGTGTAAAAATAAAAGATAATTATGAAGAGCTGGAAAAGTGCTTCCCAAAATTAGTTGGGGCGTTAAAAGGATTTGAAAATTGCCATAGAATACCGGAAGGACAACGAGAACAAAAATGCGTTGAATTTGCAAATATTGTTTTGCAAGCTGTGGAAGAGATAAAAAAGCTATTTGAGCAAGATAGATTCCATGACATAAATAGTATCAAGGATAGGATATTAAACCCACAGTCTCACGCCGATGAGTCACAACCTCTGTATAGAAGAGAATTGGAAGATGCGATAAGGGCTGTTGAGGCTTTAGGGGCGCTTTTATTGCAATAATTTTTATATTGACAAGCCTGTCATTTATATATATAATTTAAAACAGTTTATATAAAAGGCTTTGTCATGATAACGGTAGGAATAGGGGAGATTCAAAAGAATATATCTATTTTGAGCAAGGTAACCGATGTGCTTGAGATAGTGGATAAGCGCAAAAATCAAAAGATAGCCGTCGTATACCCAATCAAAAAACACTCCGCCATAGAGAGCCTAGCCGGAAAATACAAGGGCAAAGTGCCGCCTATTGCCGACTTAGACGCCGCCAAAGAGTCGGCGATGATGGAGGCTATGAGGGCGAAATATGTATCTCATTGATGCAAATATCATCGTCAGATTTTTGACGGCAGACCATGAAGAGCGCTTCCAAAAAGCAAAAGAAATACTGCTAAAAGTAGAATCCAGAGAGATAGAGGCGGAGATACTAGATGGCGTGCTTGCCGAGATTTATTTTGTGCTCCTAAAAGTATACGGACTGCCAAAACAGAGCATCATAGGTGACCTCAAAACGGTGATGAGTCTTGACGGCATAGTGGGCGATAACAAAATCATACTTTTTGAGGCGCTAAACATACTGGAACGCAAAAATATCGACTTTGTAGACGCCCTCATTTGCGCCAAAGCCAAACTCCAAAACTATGACATATTGAACTTCGACAACGACCTCAAAAAGTGCGTCAAATAGCTATCTCCCATAATGATACCGACAAGCTAATATATGCACCTCATCGTCTTTTATGGCATACACTAGCCGATGTTCGCCGTCTATCCGCCTGCTCCAAAAACCGCCTAGATCAAACTTTAGAGCCTCAGGTTTGCCAATTCCGTCAAATGGATTTCGCTCTATATCTTTGATGAGAGTATTGATTCGTTTGAGCGTTTGCTTGTCTGTCTGTTGCCAATATAGATAGTCCTCCCATCCGTTTGGATGAAACACTATTTTCACTATATATCAGCCAAATTTTTTTCCATGCCGCCGCTATTTTTGAAGCTCTCTATGCTTTCAAAAAGTCTTTTGGCGTTTGCGGGGGAGCTAAGTAGATATGCGGTTTCTTTGAGTGCGCTGTAGTCTTCTAGGGAGAGTATGACGACATTGGAGCCGTCTTTGTCGTTTACGATGTACTCGTCGTGGTTTTGACACACCTCTTTCATTATCGATTTAAGGTTATTTCTAGCTGTTGAGTAGTTTACGGCTTGCATGTTAAAACCTTGTTTTTGCTTGATTTTAGCAAAATTGACAAGATGTTGTCAATTATTTGGTAAGCTCCCCAAACTTCCCTCTAAACTTCACCACCTTTGGCGCAACAACAGCCATACAATATCCCGCTTCCGGATTGTTTGCAAAGTAGTTTTGATGATACTTTTCTGCTTCGTACCAGTTTTTCAGAGGCTCTATCTCGGTTACTATCGGCCCCGCAAACATCCCTTTGGCTTTAGCTAGGCTTGCCACTATGACGGCTTTTTGCGCTTCATCTGCATAATATACCCCGCTTCTATACTGCGTACCCGTATCTGCGCCTTGACGATTTAGTGAGGTCGGGTCGTGGATGTGCCAGAAAACTTCCAATATTTTCTCTACGCTTACGACATCTTCGTCATATTCTATCTTGACCGCTTCGGCATATCCGGTATTTCCTCTGCACACCGCTTCATATGTCGGGTTTTGTGTGTTGCCGTTGGCGTAGCCGCTTGTCGCTTTTTTGACGCCTCGCATACCGCTATATACGGCTTCAATACACCAAAAACATCCGCCTGCCAAAGTAATCTCTTTTAATGCCATACACTCCCCTTAATATAAATTTACAAACTTAACACAAACTTAACACTTCAAAGTTACAAAACACTCTTATTAATTTTTTAAAAGGATTTTTCGGTGTCACTTCTATCAAGAAATTTATCACTTTTAGCTTTTCTGGTTGCCTCGGCTACGGCTGCCGAAAATTTGGGAAATATTACCATAGATTCTACCACTATAGACGACCGCTTTCACGCTAAAAAAACGGAGGTTTCGACGGCATCGACGATTAGCGGCGAAGAGGTTGACAATGCTCATGTGGAAAATATCCAGCAGGTACTCCAAAAAATACCCGGCATCACGACGGATGTGCAAAATGCCAATCAGGTAAAAATACACATAAGGGGCGTTGAAAATCAACGATATATGGGCGAGAAGCCTGGCGTTGCGGTTGTAATAGACGGCGTGCCTGTGTTTGAGAGAACGGGTGCGGTCAATATCGACCTGGACGATATAGAGTCCATCAAAGTCGTAAAAGGCGGCGCATCTTATCTATTCGGCGAGGATGCTTTGTCGGGCGCCGTTATCATTACCACAAAAAGAAATGCCAGACACGCGGTGACGGCTTTGTACGAGGCAGGTAGCTTCAACTATCATAAGCTTATGGCGGAGGTCGGGCATACGACGGACAAATATAGTTTTAGACTGCAAGCAAGCGAGAGAAAAAGCGACGGATATTGGGCAAACTCTGATTATCAGACTAGATACCTAAACGGTAAATTCCAATATTTTATAGACAATACGAGCGATGTAACGGTAGGGTTTGAAAAATCATCCAGAGAAAAAGATTCACACGGTACGGTCGGCGGCATAACGCAAGCCCAAAACGACCCGAAAAGCGAGTCCACCGCAAACGGCGCAGGTAGGGACTATACGAGAATGTACGATGTGGATTTGCTGAAGCTGTATGCGACATATAGCAAGGATTTTGATTCAAAAGCCAACTTTATGTTAAATGGGTATTACTACGGCGATAAAACCAAATATGTGTCCGCCCCTCAAAACTATACGGCCACAGGCGCTGTCGTAACATCAGAGGATGCGTATACGACCAAAAACGACTATTCGCAAGCGCAAAAAGGTATTAAAAGCGAGTTTAGAAAATCAGGAGATGTTGCGGCTTATATGCTGGGGCTTGATCTTAGAAACAACAGTTACAAAAACATAACCTCATATATTACCAGTTTTAAGACATCGCCGTTTAGTCCTACCGTCTATAGAGCCGGAACGACAACTGGTGACAACAAAACGACCGAAGAGGTATATGCTCCGTATGCAGAGGTCAAATATGCCGTTTCTGATAAGTTTACGGTGACCATAAACGGAAGGCATGATAGTGTTAAATACAAGTATGACGACTACAACAATAGGCAACTATTAAGAAGCGATTTTAGCGTTTGGTCGCATAGACTGGGAGCCGCATATCAAGTTACGCCTGAAGCGACTATATTTTTCAACCGCTCAACAGGGTTTCGTACGCCTAGCGTAGAGCAGCTATATGCGGGGACTACGAGCCTTAACGCACAGACGGAAAATAATCCTGATTTAAAGCCGGAACACTCGATAAACTACGACATCGGGGTGCGTGGAGAGTTGCAAACTTCGCTTGGCAAACAATCATACGAGGCGACAATATTTTTGCTTGATAGGAAAAACTACATATCATCTATTCTTGGAGATTATTCTTCTTCGACTGCCACAAACCATCAAAGATACGAAAATGTGGGCGGTATGAGAAGCAAAGGGTTTGAGCTTAGCCTAAGCAGCGACAACAAAAAACCGGTATGGATGGAGTTGGCGTACACTTACCTAGATGCTAAATTTACGGAGTTTGATAGCTATTATCTTGGTCTTGGAAGCCCGTATGCCGCCGGATACTCGCAGTCACGCTACTCTCTTGCCGGCAAGGTAATACCAAGAACAAGCAAAAACACCGTGGATGTGACTCTAAGCGGTCGCGCCGGAGCAAATACGATAGTTGGTCTTGAGTATCTATACAAATCCGACTACTACGCTGATGAGATAAATCAGCTCAAGATGGACAGCTACAATGTGTTTAACCTCATAGCTAGACACACTCACAAAATAGGCAAACTGACTTTTGAGGCGTTTGCAAGAGTAGATAATCTATTTGACAAACAATATATATCAAACGCAAGAGCAAGCAACGATCGCAACTATGACAGAGTTTACAATTATGAAGATATTACAGCTACCGTAAATCCTGGGCGTGTCTGGACTGCCGGACTCTCTATGAAATTTTAAGGAGTCGCAATGAGATATACACTACTTGCAATCTTATTGGCATCCTCGGCGTGTTTCGCCTCCGGCGGCATACACTGGGAGCCGTGTAAACAGCACGCAAAAGAGCAAAATAAAACCTCCGGCAAACACTCGATGCACGGGGGGGCTACTATGCTAGCTCTGAGCGGCGCAGAGGATAAGAATATATCAGCTTCATATCTTCTACCAGACCTTAGCACGGCAAACGCCGAGCTTAAAGAGGGGATGATAATCCCAAAAATCAATATGGGCGGCTACTACGCCCTTACGGCGCTTAGCGTGGATGTGAACGGTAGCGATTTTGCTATCAGGTATCTAAGCGCAAACGGCAAGCCTACCAAAATTTCTCCATCGAAGCTAACGAATAAGCAAAAAAATATTTTAGAGATACTCCCAAACCCGCTCCCAAGAGAACACGATAGATATACGGCTTCAAAAGAGTACGGCTTTGTCGTCTCATATAATGGCAAGCCGCTTGAGGGCGCAGATGTCATGTTTACGATAGGTGACGATAAATTTACCATCAAAAGTGCCGACAAAGGTATTTTAAAAGTGGCTTTGCCAAATAATTTTAGCGATGTTACGCCTGAAAAAAGAGAGAGTAAAGAGTTTGTTTTGAGCGTGTCAAAAGAGGACGGCGGCAAAACCTATACGGCGTCGNNACCTTATTATCCAAATGCAAATGACTGGTGGCAGTCGCAATATCTTGGCTTTGGCGGTATGGCGCTAGGCTTTTTGGGTGGACTTGCGCTTTATATGAGAGCTAGAAAGGATAACAAATGAGCGAAAAACTACTTACCGTAACGGCGCTACGCCGCACAATTCAGCTTTTTGCTCTTGTGTTTTTCGTATATGGGGCATATATATTTAATACTTTCTATACCGGCGACAAGCTGACTCAGGCTCTTCCGGCGCTCTCTTGCGCATACGATATGAAGGGCGGCGACTACTGTGCGCTCATACCGCTTCAACATCAGATAGACCATAGGGTTTCTGGCGTGTTTAACGGAAGCGTTGACATCATGGGCGGCATCATGCCGACAGCTATTACACTGGCTACCGTCGCCCTGCTTGTGCTTGTGCTTAGCAAGGCGTTTTGCGGTTGGATGTGTCCACTCGGGTTCTTCCAAGAGCTTGTAAATATGATAGGCAAAAAGCTCGGCTTCAATCAGACGCAGACGCTCTCCCTTGAGGCTACAAAGAAATTTACGATTGCCAAATGGGCTATTTTGCTGCTTCTCGTGCTTATTTTTCCGCTACTTACGGGGCTTGGATTTCTCTCGCATGCATGGGGTTCGCCGTACTGCTCTATCTGTCCTAGCCGTATACTCACCACGCTACTTACCGGGGATGCTTCGCAGGTGTATGTATCTACGGCGGGCGCTTCGTATTTTGCCCTCTCTTTGATAGCGGATATGCTGTTTGGGCTTATGATAGCTCTCGCTTTGTTTGTTCGTCAACCGTTTTGTCGTATCTGTCCGATACTCCCGCTTCAAAGCGTATTCAAAAAGATTGGACTGCTTAGATTGGTTAAAAACAACTCGTCGCATTGCGAGGGTTGCGGTCAGTGCGTCAAGGCGTGCCCGATGGATATTCACGCTCTTTGTAATAGCGTAGAAAAACCAAAAAACATTACCTTAACGGATTGTACACTGTGCGCTAGATGCGTCGAGTTTTGCCCGCATGAGGGCGTGCTTAGCGTCAAATACGCTCCGCTAACGCTGTTTGGCTCTTCAAAAGAGTACTTCAAAAAAAGAGTCAAAATAGAAAAATGGTGGGTTAAGTAGTGGATTTTGCTCTCATATTTACCCTTTTTGTCGGCGCGCTTAGCTTTGGGGCATCGGGGTGTCTTATCGGCTGTATGCCGATACTCTCTCCGTTGGTAGCCTCAACCGCCCTCAAAAATGAGAATATGAGAGTGTGGCTGGCGAGTCTGGCAATGGGGAGAGTGGCGGGATATATGTCTATAGCCGTTTTGTCGTTTGCGGGGCTTGGATATATCAAAAGCCTGCTAGGTAGCACCGAGTCCATATCAAAATTTTTTGGCGCTTTTGTAATTTTGGTATCGATTATCCTGCTTGTGCAAGCTTTTTATCCGTTTTTCCACAAGTGCGGCGCAAAGGGTAAAAGCTTCGTATCGCCTTTTGGCATAGGTCTTGGGCTCTCTTTTTCATTTTGTCCTGCCGTATTGCAACTTGTCTCAATATCCGGCGCCTCAAATAGCATCGCTTTTTCCTTGTTATGCGGCGCTGTTTTTGGCGTTGGCGTATCCGTCGTGCCTACTCTTTTTTACGGATTTGCTCTCTATCCGCTCATCAAAAACGGCGTCATAGAGTTAATGCGCTACAAAAAAACACTAGAGATAGCCTCGGCTTTGCTACTTGCCGTTACCGGCGTAGCTATATTTTTTGGATTACTTAGGATATGAATATGGGAAACTTAATAAAACAACTCGTTGAGTATGGAATACTCGGAATTTTGGGCGTTATGAGCCTTATTATCGTCTATGTCGCCGTTGAGAGGTGGTCATACTATAAGAGCCTTAATACCTCAAAGTTTGGCTCAAAAGAAGAGCTTGAATTTGCGCTTACAAAAAATCTGACGCTTTTGTATACAATAGGAGCAAACGCCGTATATGTCGGCTTGCTCGGTACGGTTCTCGGTATTATAGGCACTTTTGCGGCGATAGGCGAGGGCGGGGCGATTGACGCTAAGGCCATCATGTCGCATCTCTCATACACGCTTATCGCCACGGCGGCGGGACTTGTGGTGGCCATTCCGTCAATGGTGTTTTACAACGCACTCGTGAGAACGGGCGATAGGCTAATGCTGGAGTGGGGGCAAAGCCGTGGGGCTTAAGGTAAAACGCTTTGACGGTATAGCGATAGTTCCTTTTATAGACATCATGCTTGTGCTTGTCGTGCTGGTGCTTAGCCTCTCCACTTTTATAGCCGAGGGTGAGATACCAGTATCTTTGCCAGACGCAAAAAGCCAAAGTAGGGAGCAGACAAAGCCTGTGACGCTAACTATAAAGGCTACGGGCGAGCTGTATTATGAGCAAGATAGAGTAGGGCTGGATGAGCTTGATAAAAGAGCGGCGCTTATCGCAAAAGATAGCTCTGTTGTCATCAAAGCGGATAGGCTGACAGACTTTGAGAAGTTCACGCAGGTGGCGGGTATCTTAAACAGCCACGCTATACAAAAAGTCTCAATAATAACGGTAAAAAACTAACATGAAAAATACAAAAGCATGGGGCGTCTCCATAACTCTGCATACGGCTATAGCGGCGGCGTTTTTTGTAAGTTTTTCTTTTAGCCACGAACTGCTAAAAAAAGACGACAGCAAGGAAGAGCAGAAACTACAGATAGAGTCTGTCTTTGTGAGTGAAACGCCGATAGAAAATCCAAATCCAAAGCCAGAGCAAAAACAGCCGAAACAACCGTCGAAAAAAGAGGAGATAAAAGAGCAAAAAGAGACACCGATAAAAGCGGCTCAAAATACTCAACCCCAAAAAACCTCCGCACAAGAACAAACAAAAGAGGAGAGCGTTGCTGTTTCACCCCCTGCCACTCCAAAAAAACAGTCATATTCCGAAAACGACAAAAAACAGTTTTTGGCGGCGCTAAGGCAAGCCATCGCAAAAAATATCGTTTACCCCGAGACGGCGCGCAGAAGAAGTTTGAAGGGTGATGTAGATGTTAGTTTTGTCCTAAACCAAAACGGCGTACCGGGAAATATAAAAATACAAAGCGGGCATCAGGTGTTTCACAAGGCGGCGATAGAGGCGGTCTCAACTACAAAAATAACGCCGCCACAGTCGGTGTCGCTACCGATAGAGTTGACGCTGACGCTCTCGTTCGAGCTTGACAGGGCATAAACCCTAATGCAGAATAAATGCCTCATCCCCGAAGCTTATCTTTTGCCCTTCGCCTAGCGTTGGCTTAACTTGGTTTTTGCCAAAAAGCATGGCGATAGATGAGCCCATCTCAAATCTTCCTATCTCCTCGCCTTTTTTGAGGTACACATCTTCATAATAATATGCGGCTATCGTTTCTTTGTCGGCGTTTGTTTTGATACGCTCATCCCATTCGATGACTATTCTGCCGACATTCAAAGCGCCCACAAATACCATGTAGAAGACCCCAAATGAAGCCTCAAGTGCCAGCACGACTCTTTCGTTTTTAGCAAAAAGAGCGTCTATGGTATTTAACGCAGGGTCATTGACCGGATAGAGGGCTCCCGGGATATGAAGGGCGTAGAGTACTTTTGCGTCGCACGGAGCGTGAAATCTATGGTAGTCTTTTGGCGAGAGATATAGATTTGCAAAGACCCCGCCCTCTAGCAAAGCGGCTTTTTCATCCGAGTTTAATAGCTCTGATACGGAGTAGCTTTTGCCTTTTATTTGTAGTATCTGCCCGTTTTCTATAGTTCCGAAGTTTGTCACCCTGCAGTCCGCCGGAGATACTAGTGAGTTTGTGTCACCTTTTAGTTCCCGCGGCTTTATGAGTTTTCTTGTAAATAGCGCATTCAGACTTTTGTAGCTCTCAATCGGCTCATGTTCATCTAGTGATATATTAAAAATCTTGGCGTATGTTTTATTGATGAAATTTTGCAGTGAAGGTGAAAATTGCGCATCGGCAAAAGAGCCGAATTTTTGAGAGATAAAGTGTGAAATCATTATTTAATGACCTGTGTTGAATTTTTTTTGTTGTTATATTAGTAAAGTGGCAGTTCTATCAAAAACTCCGCTCCGTTTTCTATATTTTTGGCGCTTATTTTGCCGTCCATTTTTTCTTCTATTATTACTTTTGCAAGCGATAAGCCTATGCCTGTGCCTTTAAGACCTTTTGTGCTGACGAACGGGTCGAAGATGCCCGGCAAAATGGCGGCAGGTATTCCGCCGGCATTGTCGGTTATGGTCAAAAAAATTGCGCCTTCTTCTTTGCCTGCGTTGATGTTAATGCGGCGATTTGCGATTTTGTGTTCCAAAAAAGCGTCTTTTGCGTTATTTACGATATTGAGCACTACATGTTTGAACTCGCCGACATAACCGAAAGCTTGCACCTGCGTATCTCCGGTTAGCGTTATTTCTATGTTATTGACTTTGATTTCACCCTCCAAGAGTGAGAGCATTGACTTTACCTCTTTGAGGATATAAAAACTCTGTTTTTCAGTGGATGGTTTGTAAAAGTTTCTAAAATCATCGATAGTTTGAGCCATAAAATCTACCTGTTTTAAAACAGACTTTATATGCGCTGATAGCTCCTGCGCATCCAGCAACCCTTCGTTAAAAGTATACTCAAGCCCCTGCTCAAAAATTGATATTGCGTTAAGCGGCTGTTTCCACTGGTGTGCTATCGCTCCTATCATATTTCCAAGCTCTGCAAGTTTTGCCTGCTGTATCAAGACGGCCTGCTGCACTTCATGCTCTTTTTCAAGCTCCATACGGCGCGCAAGCTCCTCTTCTACTCTTTCTGAGAGTTTTTCGTTGAAGCTTTTTAATTCGTCTTTTGCCTCTCTTAGCTCTACGGTTAGTTGTCTTAGCTGCTCTTGTTGCCTATCGCTTACCCGCACTAGCCGCTGTTGCTCTCTGTAGCTTTTGCGATAGCCCGCTATTAGGCTTTTCATATTTTCGCGCACTAGACCAGCGTGTGAACTGAAGCTAACCGCAAGCTCTTCCGCCTGCCTTATTACCTTCTCTTCATTATCAAATATGCTAAATTCACCGCTTGTTGTATTTTTATGCAATATATTTGCCCTCATATAAATAGTAGCGTGTCCTGTTATTTTGCCAAAAAGTAGCTCAAATGTTTTAATTTTGTTTCAAATATAATCTAGACAGTTCGTGAGCAGTACAAAAAGAGGTTTTTATTGGTAAGTAGCGGCGTTGAGGTCATAAAAACAGAAGAGTTGCTCTATATAAAAATCAGCGGAGAGTGGCGTACGGCTTCATTTGTCGACAAAGAAGAGCGTACTTTGAGCGCCGTTCGAGATGCTCAAGGCTTGCCTGTATGTTTGGATGTGTCAGGCTTGTCCTCTTTTGATAGCGCCGTAGCGCTGTTTTTGTTAAAACTAAAAAAAGAAAATCAAAATATAAAATTAATAGGCTTCAAACCAAAATTAAAAAGCTTGTTTCGTCTTGCACTTTTACACGCCAAACCAAAAGAAGAGCTCAAAGGGACATACAAAAGAGGGAGACTGGAACGGTTCGGAAGACTTACGCTCGATAAAACCGCAGATTTTCTTGCATATACTCAGTTTTTCGGTGCGCTTATCATTAGCTCTCTTGCGCTGTTCAAAAAAGGAAATTTTAGATTTTCATCCATTGTCCGCCAAATTGAACTCTCAAGCGTAAACGCCCTGCCGATAGTGGCCTTAAGCGCTTTTCTTATCGGCGTAGTAGTGACATACCAAGGCGCTTTGCAGCTTGAAAAGTTTGGCGCAGCTATCTTTACCGTAGATTTGGTCGGTATATCTATTACAAGAGAACTTGCCCCTCTGCTTACAGCCGTCGTTATAGCGGGGCGAAGCGGAGCTAGCTATACATCTGAGCTTGGCGTAATGAAGATAACCGAAGAGATAGACGCTATGAAGACGATGGGGTTTAGCCCTTACTACTTTTTAGTCTTTCCTCGAATTTTGGCTCTTACGCTAACCCTTTGGCTGGTTATACTCTTTGCCGACACGATAGCGGTAATGGGCGGTATGATGGTCGCAAAATTACAGCTTGGTATATCGTATACCGAGTTTTTAAACAGACTCCAAAGCTCGCTTGCCCTAAAGCATATATTAGTCGGACTCTTTAAGGCGCCGTTTTTTGCATTTTTGATAGCGTCTATCGGCGTATTTCGCGGG
>DIZY01000069.1:5500-5654 GCA_002428055.1 Helicobacteraceae bacterium UBA6016 | reverse complement strand
GTTATGACTACGCATAGCGTGGTTAACTCTATCTTTGCGGTTATCGCTTGCGATGCTCTATTTGCCGTTATTTTTACGGGGCTTGGGATATGAACGCAATCAAAGCTTCGCATATAGTGACAAAGTTTGATGAGAGGCTTGTCCATGATGATAT
>DIZY01000069.1:848-5449 GCA_002428055.1 Helicobacteraceae bacterium UBA6016 | reverse complement strand
TTCTTCTTTTAAAACCATACAGCGGAGAGATAGAGGCGCTTGGGCATAATATTTTGGACTTTAGCGATGAGGAAGCAAAGCTTTTTTCTAGAAATTGGGGTGTTTTGTTTCAGTCATCTGCGCTTTTTTCGTCCCTTACGGTGGCGGAAAATATCGGCATAGTATTAAAAGAGCATGCCGGTATTGTCGGCTCTTTTGCGGATGAGCTTATTGGGTACAAACTCTCTCTTGTCGGTTTGCCGCCGTTTGCCGCTTCGCTTTATCCAAGCGAACTCTCAGGGGGAATGAAAAAAAGAGCGGCTCTGGCTAGAGCGCTTGCGCTTGAGCCGCCGATTCTTTTTTTGGATGAGCCTACGAGCGGACTTGATCCTATATCCTCTAGGGCTTTTGACGCCCTCATACTCTCTTTAAATTCTGCGCTAGGGGTTACTTTTGTTATTGTTAGTCATGATGTGCACTCTGTTACGGATATTTCTAGTAAAATAATGGCACTACATAATACGAAAATAGTTTTTTTGGGTGGCGTAGAAGAGGCAGCAAAGTGTCAGCATCCGTTTTTGAAGAGTTTTTTTGACACGAAATAGGGGTTTTGAGTGGAGAGTAGGGTAAATTATACCGTTGTCGGTCTCTTTAGTATTGTTTTTTTAGCAGCTTTTGCTATAGCCGTTTTTTGGTTTGGAAAGTTTGGCATCAAAGACGATTACGATAGATACAGAGTGCTTGCGACCGAGTCGGTATCAGGGCTTAGCGTGGAGGCTCCGGTAAAATATAGAGGCGTTGTTGTGGGAAGCGTGGCAGATATTCGGATAAATACGGAAAATACTGAGCTAATCGAAATAATTTTGAAAGTCAAAAAAAATACGCCGATAAAAGTAAACTCCGTAGCATCTTTGAAGCCGCAAGGAATTACCGGGCTTAGCTTTGTGGATATTACGCCCGGGGATAATAAAACTCCGCTTCTTATGAACGGCAAAACCGAGATACCGACCATTCGTTACGGTCAATCGCTATTTGGCAAATTCGACGCTACTTTTACGGTAATGGCCGATAGTCTCCAAAATATTTTAGAGAAAGTGGATGCGGCTATGAGTGAGCGAAATATGGCCAAGCTATCAAAGACGCTCCAAAACCTAGAGGAGGCTAGCGCAAAACTATCTATCAGGCTTGATGAGCTTGGTGAAATATCAAGAGAGTCAAAAGATCTGCCGAGTAGCGCAAAAGATGCTATAAAAAAAGTATCGTCTGCCGCCGATTCGGTCAATGCCGCCGCCGCCAAGATAGACGGCGCTATGAAAAGAGGCGATTTTGACTTTAAAAAAGATATTACGAAGGTGACAAATGAGGCTACGAAACTGCTTGAAAATCTAAGAGAACTATCAAAAGAGTCCAATACTCTTGTGAAAGATTTGCAAAAAAATCCAAGTTCTCTTGTGTTTGACTCAAAAGATATACCGAAAGGTCCGGGGGAGTAATGAAGAAAATTATACTGGCGGCTTCGGCATTTTTGTTTTTCGGTTGTTCGCAAAAAGGCGAAATAACATACTATCTGCCTTTGTCGAAAAATACGGCACAAGCTAATGTGCAAAAAGCTACGAGCGTATCTGTTGAGAGTGTATCGTATCTGTGCGGAGATAGGATTTGGTACAAAAAAGAGGGACTCTTTTTGCCTTATAAAAACTCATACTTTGCCAAAACACCAAAGGAGTTTGTGGGCGAGGAGCTTCAAAATATAGTGATAGATGCCAATTTGTCCGTTACCATAACGGATGCGTATCAGCTGTATGAAAATGACAAAAGTTCGTTTGTACTGACGGTAAGAGCTGAAGCGCAAAAAGCGGACGGATCCAAACAATATAAAATGTTTAAGATAAAAAAAGATGGATTTAAAGCGGGAGCGGCAGAGGGTGTGCGAGGATTTGAAGAGAGCGTGGAAGAGTTAACGGCACAGATAAGAGCCGAGTTTGGCGGGAATAAGTAAGTGAAAAAAATAGTTTTGCTTTTTATATTCGGCGTTAGTCTGTTTGGGCAGATTATCGGTTCCGAGTTTTTAAAAATAGAAAAAGATACGCTGAGAATCACGGATGAGACAAAGTTTGCCGCATATCTAAAGAGTCTTGACGACAAAGATATTATTGAGCAGTACAGGGAGATATTAAAGCCAATAGACCTATTCGGCGAGGCGCAAGCGTCTTTGGTCGAGGTGGCTAGCTATGAACAAGCTTTTAAAAATCTAAGGTTGATATACTCAAAACTATACCTAAAAGATAGGCCGCAAAATATAGATAAGCAGGTGGCGACGCTCAAAGAAAAGCAGGCGGCAATAGTCTCCTTGCTCTTTTCACTCCAGAGTAAAAATCTATACGATACCGATGTGATACCTATAATTTTCGAGTACCGTAAGATTGATAGAAAACTGCTTGAGCTTGAAATAGAAAAAGAATCTCTTGTTAAAAGCAAAGATGCCCTCATAGCTGCTATCGTCAAAAAAAATCTGCGCTTCGATAACGACGATATAGACCTAAAATCAAAAATAGCCTCACTGGAAGAGAGGATGGCGGAGCAAAAAAAAGAGAGCGATGCCGCCAAAAGTGATGCCAAAAAAGAGTTGATAGCGCTAAAGAGCTCGCTATTGTCGTTCAGGCTCAAAAGCTATGAGATGAAGTCTGATTTTTTTGAAAAAATAAGACTATTGAAAAAAATAAAATCCTCAAAAGAGAACCAAGAGGAGAGGCGAAAGCTTGATGATTTGCTATCGAAAAGTTACGAGCCTATATATTTTGTACCAAAAGAGCCGTCGTCAAAAAATAACGAGTTACTTGCGGAGTATGAGAGTGAAAAAGCGGCTTTTGAGGCGCTAAGAAGCGAGACCAAGCTTGATTCGCAGGTGTTTGAACGGGTGTTTAAGTCATTTGACGACTCTTTGCCTGCCCGTACTACAGGGTATTTTGAGAGCGTGTATGAATTTCTAGGCAATACGATGAACTCCACTCTTTTTATCTCAAATAATGCAGATATAAAAGTAAAAACAATCATAACCGTGCTAATGACCTTAGTGTTTATATATGTCTTGAAAGTTTGGTTGACGCTCAAAGCGATACCGGCATATTTTGAGAGAGCCTATAGAGATGGCGGACACTCCGAGCATATTCGTTTTATAGTCTCCAAGATAGCCAATATAAGCGCCTATATCGTGATGTTTTTTGTGCTTCTTGGCGGTTTTGGGCTATCTTTGACCAATTTTGCGATTATCGTCTCCGCACTATCGGTGGGTATCGGTTTTGGTTTGCAAGGCGTCGTCTCAAACTTTATTTCCGGCATCATTCTTTTGTTTGAAAACTCCATTAAAATAGGGGATGTGATAGGGCTTCCAGATGGCAGAACTGGTGTCGTCACATCGGTAAATCTTCGTACGACCAACATTCGTACACCGGATGATGTGGATATACTTATCCCAAATTCAAGCGTATTTTCGGGACAGATAGAAAATCTAACCAAGGAGTCAAGCGTTATTCGTAAGCGAGTTGTTTTTTCCGTCGGATACAATACGGATACGGATAAATTAAAAGATATTTTAGATGCAAAAACCAAGGAGTTGCTTGGCGAGAACTACATAGAGGGTACCAAGCTGCTCGTAACCGGATACGGTGATTATGGACTAAATATAGAGTATAGGGTATTGGTGGACATCAAAAAACAGCATGCAGAGGTCGGTGACTTCTTAAAAGAGTTTTTGGATGCCATAGTGGATGGTGGAATAGAGATACCATATCCAAAACTAGAGATAATTAAATTCGAAGGAAATCTAAAATGATAAGACACATCGTATTTTTTAAGCACCCCGATATAACAAAAGTAGATAAACTGCGAGAGATGCTTTTGGCTCTTGAGGAGAAAATGGATTTTGTGCTTGACCTTGAAGTGGGTGTTGATTTTTTACACTCTGCCCGCTCTTTTGATTTGGCGCTCACGGTCACTTTATCTGATACGGCTCATCTAGACACTTACGCAAACCATCCTGAGCATCTGCCGATAGTCGAGTGGGTAAAGGCAAACGGTTTTGAGAGCAAAGCCGTTGATTATGAACTGTAGTTTTTATACAAAAGTGACCTCAGTGAGACTTTTATATGTTAAAATAGATAAAAAATTTAGGTTGAAATGTGAATAATGCGTTAATAGGCAGACAGCCGATACTTGATAAAAAAGGCGATATTTTCGCCTACGAGCTTTTGTTTCGCTCCGGAACCCAAAATTCGGCTACTGTAACTAACGATACGATGGCGACGGCTAGTGTACTGTTAAATGCGCTCAACTCAATAGGACTAGATAGGCTGATAGGTTCCAAAAAAGCGTTCATCAATGTCGATAAAGAATTTTTGACAAGCTCTGCGATAGAGGGGCTCTCAATGGAGCGTTTTGTCGTTGAGATATTGGAGACCGTCGTGGTTGACGAAGAGGTGATAGGTCGGGTAGAGAGTTTAAAAACCAAGGGCTTTACTTTTGCCATAGATGATATAGACCTCAATAGTGAGCAGCTGCTAAATTTTGAGCCGATACTCAAGTTTACGACTGTTTTAAAAATAGATATTATGGCGGCCGGCGGG
>DIZY01000069.1:0-787 GCA_002428055.1 Helicobacteraceae bacterium UBA6016 | reverse complement strand
CTTGTAAGGCGATGGGTTTTGACTACTATCAAGGTTATTTTTTTGAGAAGCCGACAATAGTAGAGGGCAAGAAGATAGATTCTTCAAAGGCCGCAGTTGTCAAACTGCTTCGCATGATACAAGGCGGAAGCGAGCTGACTGAAGTGGCGGATGAGATAAGTAGGTCGGCGGAGATGTCTATTAATCTATTAAAGTATATCAACTCTGCCGGTAGCGGCGCAAAGNNGCGAAGTAAGCTCAATAGGTCAGGCTGTCTCATTTTTGGGGCGAATACCGCTTAGCCAATGGCTGATGCTGTTTTTGTATGCTGGAGCGCAAAATAAATTTGCAAATCCGTTAATGGAGTCGGCAATACTGAGAGCAAATATAATGTCCTGTTTTGCAAAAAAANNAAAAAAACTAAAAAAAGATAAGACGGTTATCGACAAGGCGTATCTAACCGGGCTTTTATCGTTTTTTGACGCTATTATGCAGGTGCCGCTTGATAAAATAAAAGACCAAATAGCAATAGATGCGGAAATATTTGAAGCCATAACGGAGAAAACAAACACTCTAGGCAAGCTACTCCAAATATCAATGATAATAGAAAAAGGAGATTGGTCAAAAATAGAGCTAATATCAAAAAAACTAGGAATCACTATTAGCGAGATAACCAATATGCTCGGCGGTTGCTATACATCTATCTACAAATAGTACGCTTAGACGAACGAAGTCCGTCTAAGCTACAATTTTGTGTGGCTACTCTCTGCCTTTTACTTGTCCGCCGATGATAAATCTAAGACCTTGC
>DIZY01000138.1:19720-37841 GCA_002428055.1 Helicobacteraceae bacterium UBA6016 | reverse complement strand
ATCTCTTCTAGTCTTTTCTCTTTTTCCAAAGAGTCGTCAAATCTATATGTAAGCTTCGGCATTTTAGACATTGCGTCTTTTGCCGTGCAATATCTTGATATATAAGACGAGCTTTTTTTAAGTCCGGAGAGGATTTTTTGCTTTTCGCTTTGGGAAAAATCTTCATCTATTATATATACCGTCGCATCGGACAACCCTCTCGCGCTCTCCACTTTAATGACGCTAAGACCGCTTAATTGCTCGTTTCCAAGAGTTCCTATCGCCTCGGAAATAAGCTCGGTTAACGCCGACTCCGCCCTTAGTACCCTGACGCTTTTATCCGACACTTTGACCTACTCTGCGCTTTGCTCAAATACGGCGGCTTTCGTGGTAGTTTTGAATGTCTCTATCACATCGCCTTCTTTGAACTCATTATAGCCGTCTATTACGATACCGCACTCAAAGCCGTTTTTAACTTCTCTAACATCGTCTTTGAAGCGTTTTAGAGAGTTTATTTTGCCCTCATATACGACGGCGCCGTTTCTGTGAATTTTTATCTCGGCGCCCCTTGCTACGGTACCATCGGTCACCATACAGCCTGCGATAACAAGATTTTTACCGACAGTAAATAGATTTCTTACTTCCGCTTTTGCGACGGAGACAAGCTCTTTTATCGGGGAGAGCATATCGCCCACTATCACTTTGATGTCATCTACAAGTTCAAATATGACGGAGTATGTTTTTATCTCTACGCCGTAGTTATCCGCTTTGTCTTTGATTGTAGTGTTTGGCTTAACATTAAATCCGATAATCAGCGTATTTTCGCCCGCTTTTGCAAGCTCCACATCGCTCTCTGTTATGCCGCCGACCGCAGAGTGTACGAGATGGACTTTTACCTCTTCGTTTCTTATCTTCTCAAGGCTTGCCCTAATTGCTTCAAGACTACCTTGAACATCCGCTTTTAGAACTATATTTAGTCTTTTTAGCTTGCCCTCTTTGATAAGATGGTGAAGGTCATCAAATGTCGCTTTCGTTGTTTTTGAAAGCTCTCTTTGTCTTTGGTGCTCTCTTATATTCTCTGCATACTCTCTAGCTATTTTTTCGCTCTCTACGGCAACCAATACATCACCCGCACCCGGCACACCGTCAAGACCAAGGATTTGTCCCGGCTCTGATGGAAGTAGTTGTTTTAGGCTTCTGCCCATATCATCTACGATTGCTCTGATTTTCCCGTAGTTTTGACCGACAACTACCGTATCGCCGACTCTAAGCGTACCGTCTTGTACCAATACCGTAGCAACAGGTCCTCTGCCTTTTTCCAAAGAGGCTTCTACAACTATCGCTTTTGCGTTTTTCTTCGGATTGCCTTTTAGCTCAAGGATTTCAGCTTGAAGAAGTATCGTATCAAGAAGCGTATCTAGCCCTTCACCTGTTTTTGCCGATATGTGTATAAATTCGTGCTCGCCACCCCACTCTATCGGAGTTATGCCCATTTCAGCGAGTTGTGTTTTTACGAAATCAGGGTTTGCTGAAGGCTTATCTATCTTATTAACCGCAACAATAAAAGGAACTTTTGCATCTCTAATATGGCTGATAGCCTCTCTCGTTTGAGGCATTACGCCGTCATCCGCCGCAACGACGATAATAGCTATGTCGGTAACTTGCGCACCCCTTGCTCTCATGTGCGTAAACGCCTCATGTCCGGGGGTATCGAGGAATGTTATTCTGTGTCCGTTTTTTTCTACCATATATGCGCCGATATGCTGAGTGATACCGCCCGCTTCGCCCGACGCTACTTTTGCGTTTCTAATTTTGTCAAGAAGCGTAGTTTTACCGTGGTCAACATGTCCCATGATGGTAACAATAGGAGCTCTTTCGCCGCCTTCATCGCTATCTTGCTCTTCATACTCTTTTAGGTAGTCGAACTCTTCAAGGGCGTTAGAGATAGTCACCGTGACGCCAAACTCTTCCGATAGTATCTCCAATAAATCCGTATCCATAAAGTCGTTTTTGGTTTTCATAAGACCGAGGTTAAATATCGCTTTTATGACTTCGCCTAGAGGCTTGTTGATCTTTTCCGCAAACTCATAGACTCTGATGTCTTCATGTATTTCGATTTCGGTTATAATCTCTTCTTTATCTTTTTCTTGAGCTTGGGATCTAAATTTTCTTCGCTTCCCTTGTCTTGCCATATTTTGCGTATTAATTCTTGCTTGTGGTTTTTTTGCAGCTGTTTTTGCTTTTTGGTTTTCTGCGGTTTTTGTAGGAACAGGCTTCTCATCATCTTCCAAAAACTTATCCTGCATAGAAAAGTCAGGCAACACAACCATATCAAAATTATCGTCATCTTTATCGGCAAACTCTCTATCGATGCTAAGCTTTATACCGTCTGCTTTTTTTGGCAAAGGAAGCTCTTTTTTCGGCTTTTTAGCAACTTCTTGTCTTTGCTGTCTGCTCTCTTCTTTTTTCGGCTCTTCTATTTTTATTTCAGGCTTGATGGTTGTCGGATTTGCTTTTTTGATGATTTCAAAGTTTTTTCTCTCTCTTGGGGGCTGAGTAATAGTTTTTACCGGCGCTTCTTCTGTTTTTTCTTTTGTCGGCTCTTCTATTTTAGGCTCTTCTTTGACTATGATAGCTTGCTCTGCCGCCGGCTTTGGCTCTTCTTTTGGAGCCTCAAAACCTGCAGGTCTTTCACCTTTCATAAAAAAGTTCATAACTTTTTCGGCGTCTTCCATCGTAATCCCGCTGGAGTGATTTTTTGCCTCTATCTTAAACTCTGCGCAAAGCTCTAAAACCTCTTTCGGTTTTAATCCAAGCTCGTCGGCTATCTCTTTTACTTTTACCCTATTGTCCATCAATATATGGTCTCCTTTAATTTTGCGCAAATCGTCTCGGCGTCTGTTTTTGGAATTTTTAAAAACGAAGAGAATTTTTTTATAAGTTGTTTTGAATTAATACACTCATTACACAGATAAAAACTTCTACCAGACTTCGTGAACTCTTTTAAGCTCCCGTCTATGTATTGAAATCTTTTTAATTCGCGCTGTAAAAAGCGCTTTCTGCAGACGATACACATTCTAACGGGTCGTTGTTTGTTCATATTATTTTACGAATTCTACCAAAGTTTTGCTTTTTAGCTTTTTTGGCAAATAAGCCCATCATTATCAAAATCAAAAATTTCAACCCTAAAAAATCCAAAAGAAGCCTCTAGAATCCTTTTTAGTCTCTCCGCATCATCGGCGTATACCATACTAAAAAACGACGAACCGCTACCGGATAGCGTACTCATAAGCGCTCCGTTTTCAAGTGCGATTCTTTGTACCTCAAATAACTCCGGCAAATTTTTCATCCTAAAATCTTGATGAAATTTGTCTTTGGAGGCTATACGAAGCATCTCATAGTTACCCGAAAAAAGCAATGCCGACAAAAGAGATGAACGGGAAAGGTTAAAAACCGCCTCTTCCTTGGAATATCTTTTTGGTAAAGAGCCTCTTGAGTGGTTGGTTGACATATGCACATTCGGTATAACAACAACAGCTTTTAGTGACTGCGGCATCTCTTTTTTTACACTAAAAACTCTAGAATCCTCCACAACGGCNNATTAAATCCGCCAAACACGGCAGGCGTAATGTTGTCAGGATGCGCTTCGTATGTTACGGCTATATTGAGGACTTTTTCTTTTGAAATTTCTACACCCGCCATCTCGTATGCGGCTTTTACCGCCGAGATAATTGTCGCCGATGAGCTACCAAGTCCTCTTGAAATAGGTATATTGTTTGCAAACTCAAACCTAAAACTCTCTTTTTTGCCTGTTATATTCTTATACTGCTCGTTAAAAATACTAACAAAAATATTGCCGCTCTTCATTCGGACACTATTTCTGCCCTCACCGCGTATAGAGACGCTAAAAAATTTGGAGCGCTTGACATCTACTTCATTTCGCAAAGAGAGAGCTACGCCAAGGGTATCAAACCCTGGTCCCATGTTTGCGCTTGTTGCGGGTACCGAAAAAAACAATTTCTACATCCTTATTTTAAACTACGGAGAGCAAAAACAACGGCTCATCTGAACCTTTTAGCTCTTCAAAATCAGTGCATCTGGGCAAAGCCGCAGGAAAAAGAGTCGGCTCTTCTTCAAAGTTCTCTAACTCTATTTTACCAAGAGTTGATACAAAATAACTATTTCCAAAAGCTTTAATTGGGGAATTGCCGTTAAATATGAACGGCGACACACCGTACAGCGGTATTTTTTTGATAACACAAAGTGCTTTTAGGCAGACAAACGCTATCTTGAGCGACATATGATTGCCCGGACCGTTTGTATAATATATCTCATTTGGCGTAAACTCTTTTATGGCTGTATCTATCATCGGCGGTAGCACATCGCTCGCCTTCCCGCTTGCTACATACTCCCTGATTAGCTCATTTCCCTCATAAACGCCGAGAGAAAAAGGTGACGCAACCGTCAAAAACAAAAACCGTATCAAACCTTCACCGTCTCCAAAACAGCCCCTTTTTCATCTGCCCCGTCGAAGCTAAGCTCTACTATCTCATAGTTTTCCGCACTCTCAAGCAGTTTTTTGGTGAGCAGATGGTTTAGCTTGTGGCTTCCGGCGCTTGCCTCGTAATGTCCGATAAAATGTGTACCGAGAAGCGTCATATCGCCTATCGCGTCAAGCACTTTGTGGCGGACAAACTCATCGTCAAACCTAAGCCCTTCAGGATTTAAGATTTTGTGCTCATCTAGCACTATCGCATTTTCCAAGCTACCGCCTTTTGCTAGACCGATGGAGCGCAAATACTGAACCTCTTTTAAAAAACCGAATGTTCTAGCTCTGCCTATCTCGTTTTTGTAGTTTTCTCTCGTAAAGACAAACTCATACTTTTGCACCTGTATCATCGGGTGGTCAAACTTGATTTCATAGCTGTATTTACACTCGTCTGCAGGAGATAGTCTGACGAACTTATCCCCCTCTCTTACCTCTACCGCTTTTTTGACGACAAGCACTTTTTTTGCCGCATTTAGCTCTTTGATTCCCGCCTCTTCGAGAAGCATACAAAAAGCCGCAGAGGAGCCTTCCATTATCGGTATTTCATCGTTGTCAATCACTATACGAAGATTATCTATTCCGCTTGCAGATATAGCGGACATGAGATGCTCTATCGTGGAAATAACTACGCCGTCTTTGCCTATAACCGTAGCCATTTTGGTATCCACTACATTTTCGGGCTTTAGCTCTATCGTCTTTGCCGTGTCTTCCCTATAAAACACTATGCCGCTTCCAGCCTCTTGCGGTTCAAGGCGCAACTTTACGACAACCGCCTTATGAAGTCCTATACCGGAAAGCTCTACCTCTTTTGCTATCGTGGTTTGTTTCACTATATATCCTTTAAGCTAAGCTTCCCGTCAAATGTCACAAGTTTCGCCTTGCCGTTCAACAACTCTTTATCCACCCTAGCACCGCGAAAGCTAACCGTGCCCTTGCCTATGCTTTTAATAACAAGATATTCACCCCACGCTTCTACATCGCCGTCCACTACATCCAAAATCGTCGCATTGCCGTTCGTTTTGACCTTTGCGCCGCTATTTATCCGCCCTGTTATCATTACATCGGCATCGGTGTTTATATCTTCACCGCTTCTAAGGTTTTTTACGACCACTACCGTCTTTATCGGCTCTTTAACCACCTCAGCCTTGCCTATTTCAAGCGGCAAAGGCGCTTGCGGTTTTGGGGTCTGTTTTTTGACAACCGCTTCGACTATCGGCATCTGAGTCTTAACTTCTTGTTTTGGCGTCACATCCGGCTGAGGCAAAGCAGCCGTAACCTCTTTTTTTACAACAAGCGTACTCTCATCGCACTCGCCGACCGAGGCATGGCAGAGTTTTCTTTTTTTGCACTCTTTAGCAAAAGAGCCTTTCGCATCGCCCTTCAAAAGAAGCAAAAATCCATTCAAAAGGACACTATTTTTATCCAGATACGCCTCAAATTCTGGCAAACTCTCGCACTCAATCTCAAAAACTCTAACGCTTTTTTGTTTTACCTTCACCTATTTCCTGCCCGCAATAATATTTTTTGCTTCGTCAATAACTTTTGTCACATTCAGCTTTATCCAGTTAGCGTCAAACCACTCTAGCGGTCTCACTTCAACGCCTTGCACCAAAACTCCGTAGTGCAGATGGTCGCCAAATGCAAGTCCGCTCATTCCAGTTTTTGCAATAGGTTGCCCCTTGCTCACAAGATCCCCCTCTTTGGCAAGAAATGAACTGCAATGCCCGTAAAGTGTAAAAAGCCCAAGTCCGTGATAAAGAACGGACATATTGCCATATATACCGTTTGGAGCTGCGAATATCACAACTCCGTTATTGGGCGCCATTATTACATCCTCTTTTACGCTAGCAAAGTCGACGCCTTTATGATACGACTCACTCACAACATCATTGCCCAAATAATAACTTCTATGGTCTCCAAAACTTCCCACAACGGATGCCTTTTTGATAGGCAAAAAAGGTTCCGTAAAAAAGCTATCTACCGCATTATCGCCGACTCTTGTCGTTACGGTGCTAATTAGCTTTTCGTTTTCACTACGAAGAGTGTTGTTTACAAACAAAAATCTATCAAGAGGCGTTGTCTTGGCATCTGCCTTCATGGACGAAGAGAGTTCCATTATTTTTTGATTCAAAAAATCGTCTTTGAGCATAAGCTTTGTATCTTTATAAACTGAGCTCTTTTGAAAAAAACCTATCGGCGCCAAACTCTCATTACCCGCCCTGTCAACCGCTGCAACAGATGCCGAGAAGTTATCTTCTTTTAATTCCCATGCTACCAGCGCTACATAAAAGCCTTTTTTAATAAACGGCTGAGCCTTAAAAACCCGGCCATTGCCGGTTTTGATGTACGCTTTTTCAAGATTTTCATCCCTCGCCTCAAAAACAACCGTAGCGCTTCCGCCTTTTGCTATACCGTACGAGCTTGCTACTACAGATGTTGTCGGCGGCGTAATGTCGCAAATAACCTTCACTTCACTCTTTAGCTTATTCGGTCCAAAAAAATTCCAAAGACTTCTGTCGCTCACTTCCACTATTATCTTAGCGTCAGAACTTGTCGGCAAAAATGCGTTTTTTGGATATGTCAAAGTTAGATTTAGCTCTTTTTGCCCCTTTGCAGCTTCACCGTCTACAAGTATTGTCGTTTTACCCTTTTCCTCAACCTCTATTTTATATTTTCCAACGGCAATGTTATCTTTGAGCGCAATCTTAAGAGGCGTTTTAAAGTTCCAATATATAGGAGTTTTTAGGTCGGATACCGGAACCTCTCTTTCAAAATAAGGGGAGAGGTATATAAAAATTCCGGCACCCGCAAAAAGCGCCAAAATAGCAACTATCCATACAATTTCACCGTTCTTTTTTCTCATTGTTTTATAATTCCTATTGATTGTTCTACTTGCTTTATTATATCTTCGACTTGCACCAAAAACTCTTTTTCTATTTTAACGGTAAATCCTGCCGCCTTCAGATGTCCGCCACCCGAAAAAAGTTTTGCTATTTTGTTAACATCTATGGCAGTTTTACTACGCAAAGAACCCCTAATATAGCCGTCTTCCTGCTCTCTTAAAAACAGGCTTACCTCTACGCCGTATATGCTTCTAGCAGTCTCCGCAGCGCCGTCAGCTTCATCCTGCATTGCGCCTGCGCTCTTTAACATCTCATTGGTCATAAAAAGCGACGCTACTTTGCCGTTTGCCGTTATTTTTAGAGTAGATAGAATGCTTGCCTGAAGTCTTATCTTGGAAAGCGGTTCCCGCTCCGTCATAGCAATCGCTATTTCGGAAGCATTGGCTCCGCACTCCACAAGATATGCGCCGTCCAAAAAAGCTCTTTTATCAACGCTGTCGTATTTAAAAAACCCCGTATCGCTAGCAAGCGCCGCATAAAGAGATACAGCCGCCTCTTTTGATGGAGCTATGCCGATTCCACGCAAAAATTCCAACACTACGCTGGCCGTACTTGCCGCGGTAGCGTCTACTATATTTTCATCCCCGTAAAGCGGATTTGAGGCGTGATGGTCTATATTTAGTAGCTTATAGTTCCCATCTTTTAGTCCTAGCCTCTTAATATCTCCGCAATCAAGAGCCACAACAAGGTCGGCATCGGTTGGGAATTCGCCAGTCAAAGCCTCTATCCCCGGCAAAAAATCAAGTGACGCCGGAGCGATACCGCCAATATTATAAACCGTAAATTTCTTACCCAAATGCGCCAAGGAGTGCATGAGCCCAAGCGAAGAGCCAAGCGTATCCGCATCAGGATTTATGTGTGAAGCAAAAACTATATGTTTCGAGTTTTGTATTAGAGTGAAAGCTTTTTGCACCGGAAAAACCCTTTGATTTTAAAAGGGATTTTAACCAATGGGGGCTTATATACCTTTTTGTTTGTTTAGCTTCATTACATACACAAGTAGCTCTGCGACGGCTTGATACATCGTATCCGGTATAAACTCTTCCGGCTTCACTTTTGCGTATAGCTCTCTTGCAAGCGGGGGATTTTCTACTATCGGAATATTATTTTGCATAGCTATCTCTTTTATCTTAAAAGCTATATTATCAACACCGCTCGCAACAACCTTGGGGGCCCTATCGCCATCTTCGGCTTTATACTTGATGGCTACCGCGTAGTGCGTCGGATTTGTGACAACTACGCTAGCGGTAGGCACGGCAGACATCATTCTTTTTTTAAATAGCTGAAACTGCAAAGAGCGGATCTTGCCTTTTATCTCAGGGCTTCCTTCCTGATTTTTGAATTCGTCCTTAACCTCTTGTTTTGTCATTTTTAGATTTTTAAAATACTGGTATCTAGTCCAAAAAAGGTCTATAGCGGCAAAAACAAAAAATACACCCAACATAATAAGAGCAATCTGTATAGCCTTATCCACAAGCCATGATATTTGGGCTCCAAGACTAAATAACGAAACCGTTGGAAGCTCCTCTATGTACTTCAAAAAATAGTAGTAGCCAACCCCAAAAGCCGCAAAACTCTTAACGGTCATTTTGAGACCCTCTACTGCTTTTGCTATCGATATTATATTTTTAAGACCGTTGATAGGGTTTAGCTTATCCAGTTTAAACTCAAGAGGCTTAGTGGTAAAGTTCCATCCAAACTGTGCAACATTGGCGATAATACCGGCAACCATGATAGTGGCAATAATGGGAATAGTGGCGAGAGTGGCATATTGCATGGTCACTATCGCTATCTCGGTAAGCACCTGCTTGGTAAGCTCTCTGCCTATTAAAGAGACATAAAAATGATACAGTCTTTGTACATTCTCGGCCGCAAATCCAAACAGAAAAATAATTGTCGGAATGGCAACAAACATACTAACCCACGCCGCCGCATCGTTGCTTTTTGGAACATTGCCGTCCGCTCTAGCATCTTGTAACCGTTTACTGGTGGGTTCTTCGGTCTTTGATTCTTTATCGTCAGCCAACTAAAGTCCGTTTAGCTAAATATTTTCGGCGGAATAACGGCTTTTAAAACACCCCTAAACTCTTCGTTGACATCCACCTCTATGAGCGAAGCTTTTTTGATGTCTATTGCCAGATTTACCCCTGACGCTACAAGCGCCGAGATTATATGCGAAAAATCAGGCTCGTGTCCGACAACGGCTACACATTCAGCGCTTTCATCTGCCAAAAGAGTTTTAAAATCTCCAAAAGAAGTGCCTGGATTTAAAAGCGGCGTTTGAGAAATTTTAGCACCCCTAAAGCTCTTTGAAAGTATCTGAGCAGTCTCTTTTGCCCTAAGCGCTTCAGAACAAAAAATAACGCTCGGAGCGCCATATATTTTGCCAAACTCTTTGAAAAGTTTTTTGGCGGTTATGATACCTTTGTCGCTGAGCGGTCTTTCCATATCATCCCTTAGCCAGCTTGCACGGCTAAGCGCTAGCGCATGCCTCACAAATAAAACTCTCATAAGTGACCCCCTTTCATAGAAAAATCAAGCCATACTGCTTGATGAATTATTCTGCCTATACTTACGGCGTTAGCCCCCGTCTGGGCGTACTCTTTGAAGTTATCGACCCCTATATTTCCGCTACATTCTAGCAAGATTTTGCTATTCGTCTCATTTTTATATGCAACAACTTTTGCCACATCTGAGGGCTGCATATTGTCACACATTACGATGTCAACCCCAAGACGAATAGCCTCCATTGCCGCCTCCACGCTCTCACACTCCACCTCTATGTTTGCGGTAAAAGGCAGGCTTTTTCGAGCGTTTTTGATATATTCGGCTAGGTTTTCTATTGCTTTTAGATGAGTATCTTTTATCATTAGCGCATCATCAAGCCCAAATCTATGGTTTTTAACCCCGCCGACCCTTGCCGCATATTTTTCAAACACCCTCATTCCCGGCCTTGTCTTTCTCGTATCAAGCACCGATATTCCGTACTTTTCCCCCAAATCCGAAAAGATACGGGCATTTGAGGCTATGCCGCTTGCATGCTGTAGCATATTCAAAAGCGTTCGCTCTAGCTTCAAAATATCCGTATTTTTGCCGCTCAGCGAAAGGAGTTTTTGCCCTTTCGTTATTTTCTCGCCGTCACTTGCTAAAAACTCATACTCTACCTCAAAAAGAGAGAGTAGCGCTTTTGCATACTCTCGCCCCGCAAAAACACCTTCGTCTTTTGAGATAACAGATGCCTCAAAAGCTGCGGGAGCGATAGTCCGCTCAAACAAATCGCCCCTGCCCACATCCTCGGCAAGCGCATTTTTTACAAATTCTTCTATACTCACTGCGTAATTTCCAGCATCTTATCCAGAGAGGCTTTTGCCTTAAGCCGCATCTCTTCATCAAGCGTTATCTCATTGTACGGAGCGTTTTCTTTGATTGCGAGCAGAAGATTGTATACATCATCTAGCGTCGTCTCATTCATCGTCGGACACTCCGGTTTTGTCGAGGAGAGCACAAATGTATTTTTATCCCTAAGCCTATTTACGAGGTTAAACTCCGTTCCCACGGCAACCTTTTGCTCGGGGTCTAGCTCTTTTACGAATTTGAGTATCTGAGAGGTCGAACCCACAAAATCCGCTTTTGCTACGACGGACGGGTCGCACTCAGGATGTACGGCGATAAGAATGTCTGGATATTTAGCCCGATAAAACTCTATATCATCCACAGAAAAAAGCTGATGGATAGAGCAAAATCCGTCAAAGCAAATGACATCGCACCCTTTCATATCCTGCCCGTCGCCTATGACGCAAGATTTTAGACCCATTTTGTTTGCGGTATTAACGCCGAGGCATCTATCGGGAACGAAAAGTATCTTTTTGCCGCTTTTCATCGCATATTTGATTATCGTATCGGCGCTCGAACTTGTGCAGACAACGCCGCCCATCTCGGCTACTTTGGCTTTCACATCAGCGTTTGAGTTAATATAAGTGAGGGGGAAAATATTTTCTTTGGCGATTCCAGCCGCCTCCATCTTTGCGACCGCCTCATCAAAATAGACGCTATCTATCATTTTTGCCATCGAACAGCACGCAATACGAGGCATATATACTTTTTTCTCCGGAGAAAGTATCTTGACGCTTTGCCCCATAAAGCCTACGCCACAAAATATCACTATCTCTTTGTCCGATTCCTTGCATTTTCTAGCAAGCTCCAAGCTATCCCCTGTTACATCGGCAATGTCAAATACCTCGTCTCTTTGGTAATAGTGAGCGACAAGTAGTACGCCAAGCTCGTTTTTTAGCTTTAATATCTCTGCTTTTTTATCCATTTTTTCCACGATTTTTCAAACTTTTGATGGATTTTATTGGAGTCGGGCTTAAAGTCGTTGTAACAAAAATGGTGTTACCCTTGCCTCTTTAAAATAAGTTACGAAAAGAGAAAGAATGAACGGACTTTTTGAAGCCTTAACCAATATAAATGTGATTTTTTACCTAGCGGCATACCTTATCGGCGGCATTCCTTTCGGATATGTCTTCGCCAAATATATCGCCGGCGTGAATGTGCGAGATGCCGGAAGCAAAAGCATAGGCGCTACAAATGTGTTACGAGTCGTAAAAGAAAAAGACCCAGCACTTGCCAAAAAACTAGGCGCAATGACGCTAGCGGCGGATGCGTTAAAGGCGGTCATCCCTCTTGCTATCGCGGCATTTATCTTCAAGCTTGATGTCTCCGTGCTATGGGCAATGGCGGTTCTTGCCGTCTTGGGTCACTGCTTTAGCCCTTATCTAGGTTTTGAGGGCGGCAAGGGAGTCGCTACCGCATTCGGCGCTCTTGTATTCTTGGCTCCGCTAAACTCTATTTTAGCTCTTGCATGTTGGTTTGCGGCGGCAAAACTGCTAAAAATATCATCTCTATCCTCGCTTGTCGGGCTCGTAGGGCTTTTGCTATCTTTTTATCTTCCTGTTCCAGTCCTCTTTGATGCCGGAAGTATGTCACCCGTGCTCATTATTGCCATCTTGGTAGTCTACAAGCATATTCCAAACATTCTAAGACTATTTAGCGGACAAGAGACAAAGGTCGTATGATGATGACGCTACTTATCGAGGATTTTTCATTTGAGTGCGTTATCGGCATTATGAAAGAGGAGCGGGTAAAAACACAAAAAGTAGAAATAACCGCACACATCAAGTATGAACCTCAAAGCCACGGCTTTTTGGACTATATGAAACTATGCCGTGAGATAAAAAAAGAGTTTACGGTAAAAAAATTTAGACTCCTAGAAGAAGCCGCCGTAAATGTTTGTGAAATGCTAAAATCCAAAAACCCCGCAATCCTCTCCGTAAGCATTAAAATCATTAAGCCGGAGATAAGAAATGACGCCAAGGTTGGGATATTTTTTGAAAAAAGTTTTGCCTAACCTTATAAAAAGTTTAAATTTTCTGCTATAATCCACCAAAAATTTTAGAAGGCTACATATGAGAATTTTGGTGGTTGAGAACGAAACCGCACTCAATAAAACAATAACGGAAGGCTTAAGCGAACTCGGTTATCAGACCGACGATGCGGAGAGCATTAAAGATGCGTTGTACTTCATTAGCATACGAAACTACGATCTTATAATCATCAACTGGCTTATGGACGGCGGCGATGTAAGAGAGCTAATAGAGACTATCAAGAAAAAATCAAATAGAACCGCTGTCGTACTACTTGCAGGCAAAACAGGCAAAGAGGACGAGATAGACGGACTTAGGGCTGGAGCTGATGACTATATCAGAAAGCCGTTTGACTTTGATGTGCTTGTTGCAAGAATAGAGGCTAGACTTAGATTTGGCGGTACAAGCATCATTGAAATAGAAGACCTTGTAATCGATCCCGATGAAGAGAAGATAACTTTCAAGGGCGTAGAAATAGAGCTCAAAGGCAAGCCTTTTGAAGTTCTAACACACCTTGCAAGACACAGAGACCAGATAGTTTCAAAAGAGCAACTGCTTGATGCAATTTGGGAAGAGCCTGAGCTTGTTACGCCGAATGTTATAGAGGTTGCGATTAATCAAATCAGACAAAAGATGGATAAACCGCTTGAAATATCGACTATTGAGACGGTAAGAAGAAGAGGTTATAGATTTTGCTATCCTAAGCCTGCCGCAGAGCTATAATCAAACAAGATTAAGTTTTGATTTTGTATAACTTCGCCCGACTATGAAATAATGAACTAAAGCGAGTAAAAAATGGCTCTACTAATAACAGACGAATGTATAGCATGTGACGCATGCGTTGATGAGTGTCCAAATGAGGCGATAAGCGAAGGCGATCCGATATATGTTATCGATGCGGACAGATGTACGGAGTGTGTAGGTCATTACGACGAGCCTGCATGTGTAGCAGTATGCCCGGTAGATGCAATCAAACTTGATCCAGATACCCAAGAAACACTTGAAGAGCTAAAATTTAAGTTCAAACAGCTTCAAAACAAACTATAACCGATGGCTCGAATAACAGCCGTTATCGACATCGGCTCAAACTCTGCGAGAATGGTCGTCTTTGAACGCACCAGCAGGTTTGGGTTTCATCTTCTAAAAGAAATAAAATCAAAAGTTAGAATATCGGAAGGCGCTTACGAAAACGGCGGCGCACTTCAAGAAGAGGCTATGCAAAGAGCACTATTTGCTCTTGATGGCTTCTTGTCTATTGCAAAAGGGTATAAGGCTAGAAAAATACTCTGCGTAGCGACTTCCGCTGTTCGAGATGCACCCAATAAATCCGAGTTTTTGGCAAGAGTCAAGCAAAATACAGGACTATGCATCAAAGTCATAGATGGACCGAAAGAGGCGCACTTCGGCGCGGTCGCCGCTCTAAATATGCTAAAGATAGACGATGCTATCACGGTTGACATAGGCGGCGGCTCCACGGAGATGGCGCTTATTAAAAACGGCAAAATAGAAGACCTAATATCTCTAAATCTGGGCACGGTGAGACTAAAAGAGCTTGTTTTTGATAAAAGCCTTCCAATAGACGAAGCTGTCAAATTTGTTCAAGCAGAGCTATCAAGGGTGCCAAACCACTTCAAAACAAAAACCGTAATAGGTATAGGCGGAACCAACAGAGCGTTAGCCAATGCAATCATGGCAATGAGCGACTATCCGGTCGATACTCTGCACGGTTTTGAATTTTCGCTGGATGAAAATCTTGATTTTATGGATGCCCTCATAGCCTCCAAGGTCGGCAAGCTCAAAAATTTCAAAATAAAACCGGAAAGATACGATGTCATAAGAGAGGGGGCTCTCATTATCAGGTCTATTATCGATAAAGTAGGCGCCGACAAAATGATAGCTAGCGGTGTTGGCGTAAGAGAGGGGGCTTTTTTATCAGACCTTCTTAGAAACCAAAACGGTAAATTTCCAAAAAACTTCAGCCCTAGCCTAAAAAGCCTACTAGATAGATTCGGATCAAGCGAAGAGTCGATAAGACAGATATGCAAGGTCTCAAAACAGCTTTTTGAGGCTCTAAAAGGCGTACACAAGCTAAGCGATGCCGAACTTTTCTATCTTGATACGGCGGCAAAACTACTCAACATAGGCATACATCTAAACTTCTATAGCCATAGATACCATAGCCACTATTTAATACTAAATAATCTCGACTACGGCTTTACGCATCTAGACAAGCTTATCATATCATCGATTGTGAAATATCACGGCAAGAAATTCTCTGGGCTTGATGATGACGAATTTTCATCAATTTTAAGAGTGCACACCGAGCGGATTAAATGGCTCTCAACAATACTCTCTATCGCAGAGGCTCTCGTGGTGGATAGAAGCGGCGTACGAATGGATATTTCTTTTGAGGGTGGTATGATTTTTGTAAAAACTGCGGGGAATACTTATCTTTCAGACGAAAAACTAAAAGCCCTTCTCAAGGGAAGCGGTATTAACTACCGCCTTGAGAGATTTTAGAGTACTAAAATCTAGTACCTATCGTAAACTCTATATTTGAAGTTTTATCACCTGCTTTTTGATTGAGAGGTTTGGCGTATATGATTTGTATAGGACCTAGCGGCGAGAACCATTCGAGTGCGGCACCCATACCGGCTCTCGTATTTTCATTTAGGCTAGAGCTCCCAATCATACCGTAATCGTAAAAGAATGAACATCTCATCTTTGCCTCAGTAATCAAAGGAAGGCTTAACTCTATGCTGTTTGAGAATGTTTTAGTATCTCCAAGTAGATAGTCGTTTGCATCTTTTGCGCCGATAGAACTAGACTGATAACCTCTAACAGACGATAGTCCTCCCATATAAAATTTACTACCTCTTGATATTTTTTGGTCGTTAAATATCCAACCGAGCCTTGCTTTGTATCTTAGTATCGCATCATAGTTTATCAAATCTTCCAAACCGTAAAAATAGCCGAATTTAGAAAAACTTTTTACATATTTCTCTTTGCCGCCTATGCCTGCATACTCCAGGCTGGTAGTTGCGGAGATGCCGTGTCTAGGCGTATAGTAGTCATCGGTATTGTCAAAGCTAAGGAAAGGGGTCACGGATGATTTTGTCGTATTCTCCAAATCTTCCGGCCTAATTACGGTAGATGAAAGCTCTGAGTATTGGATAGTGTTGTATTGATACGATGCCCCTGCCGCTAGAGACCTGGTCAGTTGTTTGCCGGTTGACAAGCTCGCGCCGGTAGTTTTTTCCGTATAGTCGTATGCGATATATTTTCTTGAAAATACATTTCCGCCCAATGAGTATTGGCTATCCCTTAGTCTAGGATTAAATAGCGATATATCAAAGTTTGACTGCTTTCCTGAAAGTTCTAGATTAAACCCTAGATTTAGTCCGCTACCGAAGATATTTTTGTCATTTATCCCCGCATTAAAAATAAGACCGTCGTATGTGCCGTATCCACCGCCAACCATGATATTTCCGGTCGGAGCTTCTTTGACTTTTACGACAATATCCATTTTGTCGGCGGAGACCCTCTTCTCGTCCACGGTTACATCTTCAAAATATCCAGTTCTTTTGAGAGAGTTTTTAGAATCGGTCAAATCCGTCAGGCTATACAAATCGCCCGGTGCCAAAAACACCTCTCTTCGTACTACATTATCAAGAGTTCTATCGTTCCCTGCGATATATACATTATTGATGTATACTTTTTGCCCCGGCTCCACCATAAATACGACGGATACCGTATGCGTTTTTTCATCTTTTATAAAATCAGGTGTAACTCTGGTGAAGGCATACCCTTTGTCGGCTACTCTGTTTTTAATAGCATCCATATCTTTTCTAAGTTTTTCAACATTAAAAACAGCCCCCTGTTTTAGCCTAAGCCCCTCAGCTAATAGCTTTTCTTCTACTATCTGTTCTTTTTGCTCTATCTTTATATCCGATATCGTATACGCTTCGCCTTCGCTAATTTTGTAATCCAAGGTCGCCGTATAGGTATTAAAATCGGCCGCCAGTAGCGCATCGCTGACGGTAGCGTCAAGATAGCCGTTTTGCATATAGACATCTTTGATTCTTGCCGAATCATACGAGAGCTCTTCTAGCTTCAACTTTCCGTCATTTCTGCCCCACAGCCAGCCGAGCCACTCTCTTTCTTGGTTTGCGGCCTGCGATAACGCTTTGCTTTTTTTGAGTTTTTTATTGCCTACCGTCGTTAATTTATCGACATATATTTTCTCGCCCTTGTTGATGACATATGTAATCTCAACGGCACTTCCGTCATTTATCTCTTTTTTGTCGGCCTCTATAACGGTGTTAAAATAACCGTCCGTCTCGATATGACGAATAATAGCTTTTTTGCTTCTTTCTATCTTCTCTTCATCATAGCTATCGCCTTTTTTAATACCCAAATCGCTTTTGTATTTTTCTATATCGCCCTCAGACTCTCCGGCAAAATCTATCTTTGCGACTACCGGTTTTTCTTTGAAGTGGTAGATAAGAGCCCCGTCTTTCTCTTCAACCCAAATATCATCAAAGTAACCTTGCGAATAGAAATTTAGTATTGAATTGCCGACCCTATCGTAGTTAAACTGGTCGCCCTTGTGAATTCCGCTTAGCTCCTCCGCCATCATCGGGGAGATTCTGGAGAGTCCTTCGTATTTAACATCTTGTATTGTAAGAGCGTAGCTTGACAGAGCTGCCAAAGTCATAATAACGGAGAATCTTTTCAACTTTAAACCTTTTATAAAAGCGCTGTATTTTCGTAGATTTTAACTTTTTTTGTTTTAAACCCTTGCCGCCACGGTGTACGCCAAAAAGTTTGAGATTGGTATAATTTTGAATAAAAATTGTGACGATAAGCGTGGTTAACCAAAAAATGGAAATATCTATCATAGGCCTCGGACTTATGGGGGGCTCAATGGGTCTTGCTCTTCAAAAAACAGACATACCGAGCAAAATAAGCGGGTACGATATAAATGAAAAGCACACCTCGGACGCCTTAAGGCTTGGGCTCGTTGGCGAAATCATCTCATTGCAAGAAGCCCTCTCGAAAGAGGTCGTCATACTGGCCACTCCCGTAGATATTTGCATCGACATACTAAACAGTCTCGAAGCGACAGATAGCTCTCAGACCATAATAGACCTCGGAAGCACAAAAGAGAAAATATCAAATGCCATAAAAGCAAATCTACGCCGAAATTTTGTAGCTGCGCACCCTATGACCGGTACCGAATATAGTGGTCCACAGGCTGCAAAAGA
>DIZY01000138.1:0-19696 GCA_002428055.1 Helicobacteraceae bacterium UBA6016 | reverse complement strand
CAAGTCCAAACGGCAAAAAATATATTTGCCGCATTGGAGATGAAAATCATCGAAATGGACTCCAAAACACACGATTTGCACGCCTCATACATTAGTCATCTGCCGCACATTATCAGCTTCTCACTCGCAGGCACCGTGCTCTCAAAAGAAAATCCGCAAGATATACTCTCTATGGCTGCGGGAGGCTTTCGAGATATGAGCCGACTCGCCAAAAGCAGGCCGGATCTTTGGACGCAGATATTCAGGCAAAACAGGGATAATCTACTAGAGTCGATAGAGCTTTTTGAGTCAAATCTAGGCGAAATGAAAGCAATGATACAAGACGGAAATTGGCAGGCGCTACAGCAAAAACTGGAAAAAGCCAACGAACTACATCTAATTTTTAAGTGAGAAGTGTATGAGACATCTTTTGACAACCACCGATTTTGACAAAAGCGAAGTAGAGGAGATACTCTCCGGCGCAACTCGATTTTTAGAAAAAAAAGAGGATGAAAAAAAACATAGCGGCAAACTGCTCATAAATATATTTTTTGAAAACTCCACCAGAACCAGAAGCTCTTTTGAAGTGGCGGCAAAAAGACTAGGACTTGATGTCGTAAATCTAGATGTCGGCACAAGCTCAACTAGCAAAGGCGAAACGCTATACGATACAGCCGCAAATCTAGATGTGATGGGCCCTAGCGCAATTGTCGTGCGCCACAAAAGCTCCGGTGTGCCGCAAATTCTATCCGAATATGTCTCCTGCTCCATTATCAACGGCGGAGACGGTGCGCATGCGCATCCGACGCAAGCCCTGCTTGATCTTTTTACGCTAAAAACAAACCTCGGTGAACTGAACGGTAAAAAAATAGCGATAGTCGGTGACATCAAAAACTCCCGTGTCGCAAACTCCAACATAGAGCTACTGACACGCTTTGGCATGGAGGTGATACTTGTCGCACCGCCACATTTTATGCCAAAAACAGAACTTAGAAAAACGCACTCCATAAAAGAAGTGGTAGATGAAGTGGATGCGATAATGAGCCTTCGAACACAAACAGAGAGACATGAAACGGTAAGCTATGCCAGCCTAAAAGACTACGCATCTGATTTTTGTATTACCGAAGAGTTAATAGAGGGCAAGGATCTTATCGTACTACATCCAGGGCCCATACATAGAAATATTGATATTACGGATGCCGTACTCGCAGACCCCAGATGCAAGGTGTTAGAACAGGTGCGAAACGGGGTTGCCATCAGAATGGCGGTCATAGAAAAACTGATAACAGATGCAGATAAAAGAAAAAATTAATGCTTTAGGCTCCCTCGGCATTCCATTTGTTTTTTGTATCGACTATACGATGCGTAACGGCTTTGTATATGAGCTTGACTCTATGCCGGACGGTGTTGCGTTTTGCATAGAAGGAAAAAACTACGGCAATGCTAAATCAAGCAAAATTCCGAAAATTATAGAAAAAAACCCGATAACAAAAACGGACTACTTGCTTAAAATAAATGCGGTAAAAGAAAAAATAGCGCTCGGCGACATCTATATGGCTAACCTAACGGCTCCGACAAAGATAACGCTTGACGGCTCACTAGAAGATGTTTTTTGTGCATCAAAGTCAGATTTTAAGCTACTTGTAAAAGACAAATTCGTCGTCTCTTCGCCCGAAGCTTTTATAGAGATAGCCGGGAATAAAATATCCACATACCCGATAAAGGGAACCGCAGCTTACAATGGAGATAAAAGCGTAGAAACTCTACTTAAAAACGCAAAAGAACTCTCCGAGCATACAATGACCGTAGACCTTTTAAGAAACGACCTCTCCATAGTAGCCAGTAGCGTCAAGGTGGACAATTTTAGATACCCGATTATTATTGAAGCTAACGGTAAAAAACTTATACAGATAGCTTCCAAGATAAGCGGGAAACTTCCAAGCGGCTATTTGCTCGGCGATACTATTTTTGCGCTTTTACCGGCGGGCTCCATTACCGGAACACCCAAAAAAAAATGTGTAGAAACATTAATAGAAATCGAAAAGTATGAAAGAGGATTTTTCTGCGGCATATTTGGATATTTCGACGGGCAGAGGCTTAAAAGCGGTGTCTCTATTAGATATATAGAGCAGACAAATGAGGATTTTATCTATAAAAGCGGTGGCGGGATTACATTTGATAGCAATGAAGCATCCGAGTATGAAGAGATGCTAGAAAAGGTTTATCTTGCTTTTTGAGACTATTCTTTGTAAAAATGGAGAAGCTGTCAATATAAGCTTTCACGAAGAACGGATGCACCGCTTTAACGGCAAAGCTTTTGACCTCTCTTTTTTGACGCCGCCCGGTAAAGATACCTATAGATGTAAGGTGATATATGCGGATGATATTTTGTCGATTAAGTTCGAAAGCTACGAAAAAAAAACAATAAGAACACTAAAACCGATAGAGTCGAATATCTCATATCCATATAAACTTGTCGATAGAAGCGGCATTGAAGAGCTTTTTGGGTTAAGGGGCGAAGCTGATGATATAGTTGTCATCAAAAATGGGCTTATTACCGATACGAGCATTGCGAATATCGCACTTTTGGATAAAAGCGGCAGATGGCTAACCCCAAAAACTCCGCTACTTTGCGGCACAATGAGACAAAAACTACTAAGCGATAGATTTCTGATAGAAGATGATATAGCGTTAAAAAATTTAGCAAGTTTTGAAGGTATAGCTATAATGAACGCCCTTAGGGGATTTGAACCCCTAGGGAGAATAGAAGAGGCGATTAGGTTCTAAACTCGCCGAGCTTGCTGTTTAGCTCCTCAGTAAGCTTATACAGATGTTCGGCGGCGGATGCTATCTCTTCAACACTTCTCGTGTTTGATGAGGATATTTCATTTATATCATCCACTTTTCGCACCATCTCTTCCGTGTCTTTTGCAATTTTAATAGTATCTTCCGCCATTTTTTCAACGCACCCAGTGGCTGATGCCATTATGAGCACGGTTGTATTAATATTCTCGCCAACCTCGCTAGAGACCCTTGACAGCTCACCAATTTCTTCGGAGTTTTTGTTCATCTGCTCGGTAGCTTCGACTATGGACTGTACTATTGTATTAATAGTTGCGTTTATCTCCGTAAGGCTCTTCTGGGTCCTCTCTGCAAGCTTTCGCACCTCGTCGGCTACGACCGCAAAGCCTCTTCCATGCTCGCCCGCCCTAGCCGCTTCAATAGCCGCATTCAGAGCCAAAAGATTGGTTTGATCGGCAATGTCCGCAATTACCGTAAGAATCGTTTTGACCTGCTCAGCCTCTTGGCTTAGATGATTTAGTCTCTCGGCAAGCTCTGATTCGGCTTGAGCACTATGGGCCACCTTGTCAACAAGCAGTACTATAGAACCTTTTGCATGCTCTAGGTTTTGCTTAGCTCTAGTTATCTCCTCTTTTGTCTGCGTGGCTTCTTGGATAGAGAAGGAGAGCATAGATTTCATCTCCTCGCCTTCTTGGCATGTCGAGGCGACTATTCTCATCTCTTCTTCGGCTCTTTTGCCGATATTTATGGCCGTAGACGAGAGTTCGCTAGATACGGCGGCATTTTCCGTAGCCGATTTTTTGGCATCGGCGACTATGTATCGAACTTTTTCTATAAACTTATTAATTGCCTTTGCCGTTAGCCCTATCTCATCATTACTATTTAGGTTCAATGATTTTGTAAGGTCACCCTCTCCGCTCGCCAAATCTTCCGCAACTTTTTCTAGTTTTGTTATCGGCGTCTTAACCGCCATACTAATAACAAAAGCGATAACTCCGACCATCACTATACCTATGACGGCCATTATCGCTACTTGCAAATATGCGGTCTGCTTGGCGGCGCTAACTGCCGCATCCACCTGCGAAAGCTCTTTTCCTGATACTAAATAGCCTATTATGTCGCCTTTGAAGTCCTGAATGGGCTTTGAGATAACAAAATATTTTGAGCCGATATAATAATTTTTTAGCGTAGCAACATCTACGCTCTCAATCTCTTTTACAAGCTCTTTGTCAATACCGTCGACATCTTGAGCCAATATAAAGTTTTTATATTTTGGATTATTGGCCACCGCTTTTGCCGTAGAGGCAAAACTATCTTTTAGCAAAAATAGCGTTGAAGCGTTAATGTCTGATTTGGCATCCTTGATAACACTCATAAACGCCTGCATAAACTCTATAGTACCGATAAGCTCGCCGCTATCGCTTAGTATCGGCGCTATCCCCCTCATTGAAAGCCCTTTATCGCCGACCTCTATCGCCGCAAACGCTTTTTTGGTTGCGTGCACCTCTTTTATCGTGTGCCTAAAAGAGCTGAGGTCTTGTCCATAATCTTCCGGCTTCCATGAGCGAACAAATGATTTTATATTCTTGTCGTGAAGATGAATTTGGATGTTTTTAAATTTCGTATCATCCTTAAATTTCTTTGACATATCTTTTACAGTTTTAATCGCAAGCTCTCTGTTGCCTGTAGCAAGCGAGTTTTTTAGATTGTCGTTAAAAGCCAAAGTAATAGCATTTGAGACCCCAACGGACGATTTTTCCCCTATCGCCTGGTCGTAAAATAGATTAATTCTATCGTTAACCTGAGAATATATGTCGTTTTCGACCTTTGAAATGCCCCTGACTCCAAGAATAATCGTCAATCCTATAATAACAACGAGCAGTCCGACCAGCGGAACATAAACCTTTGTAGAGATAGAACGAAACTCTTTTGACATAATGCCCCCTTATAATAGCATAAAAAACTGTCATAATTTTACACTATCTTTTATTAACTTATTTGAATAGTATTATTGAAATCGGCATTAAAAAAACTTATTTTATACCCTAAAAAAATAACATTTTTGTAACAGATATATCCAATGCAAGAGAAGGGTTTGTTTTTATTATTGTTTGAAGGAAGAGAAGCTTGCGTTTATGCCTTGGATAGAAAAAGCTCTTCTATCGTAGATGAGTTTTTGATAAAGAAATAGTGGTCGCCCTCAAGCGTAAAAAATTCTGAATTTTTGATTAGTGAGGATATTTTTTTTCCGCTGGCGAGATGCGTAGCACTGTCATCCTTGCCCCAAAAAATAAGGGCACGGTTGTTGAATGTTTCAAATTGCGAGGAAAAATCTTCGTCTACTACATTCTTTAGCGTTTCATACATATTTTTTGGCATACCCTCGGCGTCTTTTGTTGCAAAAAATTTATAAAGAGAGTCGCCGAATATCTTTTTGAGAAGTTTAAAGACTCTAATTTTTGCACGCACCTTCAACGGTTTTGGCTCAACGATACCTGCGGAACTCAAAAGACAAAGTATTGACGGGGCAAGCAACGTCGCCACTTTACCACCGAATGAATGCCCAAAAATTGCAAAAGGCATACATCCGATACTTTGCAAGAATAGTCTCATAATCTGCGCATAATCCGTCGTCTTTAGCACGAACTCGGTTGCACTCTTGCCAAATCCGGGCATATCTACGAAAATCAGAGAAAAATCGGCAAACTTATCAGCAAAAGCCAGTTTCATTACCTCTTTATTGCTTCCCCAGCCGTGCAAAAATAGTATCTGCCTCTCACGCCCCGGATTTATTATCTCATAGACTATTTCAAAGTTTTTACCCTCTAACTCTACACGCCTAGAAGCCACTTATAGCTTGCCTTTTGCGCTTTTGATGTCGTTAATGTATTTGTAGTCGACTTTGATGCGTCTTGGATGTGGCAAAGAGCGCGTTACGCCGTCAAGCAGATGGTTGAAATCGGCAAAAAGATAGTTGGCAAGGCTTCCCGGTATTGGGTTTACCTCATTGAGATACACCTCGCCATCAACTACGAAAAAGTCGCATCTGATAATAGCGCCGTCAAAACCAAAATCATATATCTTGGCAAACGCCTCTTTCAATCTTGCGCCGAGAGCTTCGTCAATACCTGCGGCTTCTACTTCGCCGGTTCTTGAAAAGTCCATATATTTTTTCTCAAAATCGAGATACCCCTCTTTTTGCGGCTCTTCGATATTTGAACAGACTATCTCGCCTTTTATCTTTGCGCCCGCTACATTAAACTCCCGCACATTTTCGATAAACGGCTCCACGATTACCGCATCGTCAAACTCAAACGCCACATCAAGCGCATAGTCAAGCTCTTTTTGGCTTTTTACAACGCTAACGCCTATTGAGCTTCCAAGGCGGGACGGTTTTATGATAACAGGATAAGAGAGATCTATTTTGGCGTCCCTCTCTTTTTTGAAGATTGTTTTATGCTCAAGTGTTTTTACGCCGCATATTAGCCCAAGAGACTTCGTATAAAGCTTGTTGAAGCTCATTACGCACACCTCTGTTCTAGGTCCGACATACGGCACTCCGTAAAAATCAAACATGGAGGCAAGTCGCCCATCCTCACCGTCGCCGCCGTGCGCCAAATTCACTACGCACACTTTTTCCAAAGCGGAAAACCCAAAAAAGCCTTTTGTAAAAAACCCGTCTTTTTGAAGATAAAGTTGTTTTGCCTTTTTGTACTCTCGCTTTGCAAAATATGTAGACTTCATATTTGCCGCATCAATCAGCCAAAATTCCCCGCCCTCATCCAAAAAGATAAACAAAAGCTCTTTTTTTATTACTTTTTTGAGAGCGATAGCGCTAACTATGCTTATCTCATGCTCATAACTATTTCCGCCAAATACCAAAGCTAATTTCAATTTTATATCCTCTGTAATTTTTTTAATGCTTCTTTAACGAGTAGCCCCGTATCGCTTCCGCTAAGCCCCTGCATCGCTTTTGTTATCTCTTCTCTTCTAAATCCAAGGCTTTCAAGCGCCATAGCCGCTTCGCTCGCCGCCGTGCTTTTAGGGCTATTGTCGTCCACACTGAAGCCGCCTAGCTCTACAAGTATTCTACCCGCAGTCTTAGGTCCTATGCCGACCACCCTTTTGAGGTTTGCCATGTCGCCGCTGCCAATAATCTCCGAAAATGTAGAGGGACTATATGTAGAGCATATCGCCATCGCCGCTTTTGGACCGACTCCGCTGATTTTGATGAGGCTATCAAACATCTTTTTTTCGTTTTTATTCAAAAAACCGTATAGCAAATTTGCGTCTTCTCTAATTATCTGGGTAATAAATAGTTCAGCCTCGACGCCGCTAAGTTCGTTGTAGCAGTTGACGGAGATATTTACCTCGTATGTTACGCCGCTTACCTTGAGCCACAAGAGCGTCGGCTCTTTGCGGGTTATCTTGCCTTCTAGCATTGCTATCATAAATTATTCCGTTTTTTGGCGAATTTTAGCAAAAGAGCGCTGGCGGTTGGTCTATATGGCAAAAACCTCATAGTCTGCGTCTGATATTTTTTTTAGAATTATCTCTTTTGTCGTTGCACCTTCCGCTATTTTATAGCTAAACTCTCTCGGCGGAAAAATAAGTTTAAACGAGACGCTATTGTACCCCTGCCAAGGCGATAAGGCTATAACTTTTGCGTCCAAAACTTTATACTGCAACAGATCCGCCTCTCCCAAAAGTGCTTTTAACGCCTCTTTTTCCTCCACCAATCCGCTCTCTATCTTTTTGACCTTCTCTACATTTTGCGCAAAATGTTTTAGTTTTGCCAAAAGAACATTAGCTAACGGCGAATTTTTCTTGCGCTCCTCTTCTATCTTCACTTTTATCTCTGCTGCAGTCTTTGTTTGCGCCTCTATTTCTCGCAGTTCTTTTATTACGAACTCCTCTTTTTCGGATACGCTTTTTTGCAGATGTGATATTTTTTCTTCCAGAACATTTAAAGCTTTCATATCCGATGCGTTTGCGGCAGCCTCTATAGAAAGCCTATTTTCTCCGCCTTGCGGAGTCTCTATTTCAATGAGTCTTGTGGCATTGACCGTATTGTTGGAGCCCAAAATTTTTATATGGCACTCATCCGCCTTGATTTTGCCGCCTATTGCCGTGCCTATCGTGGCTTTTTTGGCGACAACCTCACCGCCCTCTAGCGTATCTATAACCACCTCATCAGCTTCTATATAACCTTTATGATTTTTAATATGCGCTTTTGTTGCCGTTATTTTTGATGTTTTATGCGTTTGTCCGCCTATGTTCACATCTTTTGCAATCACGGTGGCATTTGCTCCTACGCTTCCTTGCACATTTACGACTGCGGCTCGTACGGACATATTGTCGCCTATCGCTTCCGAATTCGGATTATCATCGGTAATATCCAGCTTCGAGTCCGAATCCATTCCTGCGTCTATGGAGCCGGTCTTAATACTTACTTCGTGCAAAGCCATCTCTTCTTTTACATCAAGCTCCGTACCGTTAAATATAACAAAACCGGTTTTTTTTGCCCTATATATCTTCTCATTCTCACTATCTATCAAATCGATGCCGTCGCCTACCTTAAAGTCGCAACTCTTTGTCGTCTTTGGCTCTGAGGGCTCCAAAAGCCTTCCCTTGGCATCCCTTGAAAGCACGCCCGCCCTAGCTTTTTGATATACGACAAGCTCACTACCGGTCTTTGTCGAAACTACACCGGGTTGACCGACGCCATCTATATGTCGCTGATAAACAAACTCTAGGCTATCGTCTCTTGATGGCACAAAATCCGGACCGTGAAAAAGCTCTATCTTAAACTCGTTTGTAAGTTTTTTTGTTTTGCGTATAAATTCACAAAAAGAGGCCATATCCCTCTTCATACCGTCATCATGGATGCCTATCAAAACACCCATCTTGAGTTTTCGCTTATTAAGCTCGCGTTCCAATTTGCCTTCGAGACCGTCAAATGTGCCAAACTTTGATGAGGGTTTGATAAAAGCAACGACGGATGTGAGGCTTTTATTTCCGCCAAAACCGAGATTTAACACAATCTCATCCGCCTCGGGATGTGCGAATCGTAAAAATATTTCGTATGTTTGACGAATCGAGAGTTTTTCGTTTAGCCAGACCGAGTTGTCCAGCGGAAGTGATAAAATTTGCGGCTTCTCGTCATCCAAGGCAGAAAAAGCCTCCGTCTTAACGCCTAAAAAATCAAAATCTATTTTTGATATAGGAATATTTTTTTCCTGACAAAAATGTTCGATAGTTTGCGCCACAGAAGAGGTTGTTACCCTTGTTCCTTTTGGCTTATGGATGTCGTACTGCATAAAAAGCCGACCTTTATTTTATTTGATCTCCCCTGCGCTATAGTCGGTATCGCTGAGCTTAAAGAGTCCTATCTCTTTAGCCTTGGAACCTTCAACGGGGATAAATTTACACGGCTTTCTTCCGCCGTGCGCCAAAAAGAGCACCGTCTGAAAATTGCGCCAAACTCCGTGATTTACAAGTCTAGCATCTAAAAGCTTATCTTCAAATGTGGCAACTTCGTGACTAACATCGTCCAATGAAATTTTTATTTCATCAAACTCCCCTTTTATCGCTCTTGCATTTGCCAGCATCTGCGTAAACTGCTTATATTTAATGACAAAAGCCTCTCTCGGTGGAAAACCCTTTTTAATATCTTGGTCTATTATCTTCTTAACTTTCATAGCGCTTTCTTTATTCTCTTCAACAAGCCGTATCAATTTTCTGAACTCATCATGCTTTTCATTGTAAAGCTTTGAAAGCCGTTTCTCTTTTTCTACTGCTTTTTTGAAGAGCTCTTTTTCGCTAGGCATCGCACCGGCTTCAAAAACAAGATTATTGTCGCTACCGAGCACCATTGTAATATCGATTAGCGTCGATGCCGTAATACGGCAGTTTGAACCTAGATTTGTGATATATACCTTCTTGGCGACCACCTTGCCGCTACTAGCATGCCCGATATGAACGATGTCGGCGATTACCGTGCCGCCCTCGAGCCTCTCAATTTTTGCCTCTTTTGCCTCCAGATAGCCTCTATGCGTCGCAATCTCAGCGTCTTTTGCAAATACCTTACTAGTCGAATGGGTAAGCCCTTTTACCTGCGCTTTATCTGCATATACGGCCGAATTATCGCCCATACTGCCTCTTACGATTACCTCACTTGCTTTTGCGGTCATATTTGAGCCTATCGCATCCACTATCGGATTTGACTCTTCAATATCCAGCGTAATATCTTTATCTTGGTCAACAACTATAGAGCCCGTATTTCTAAAGCTAATCTCTTGGACTTTAAGCTCTTCTTGGACATCCAAAACGGAGCCGTCAAACGCTACATACCCTTGTTTTGCGGCAATATATCTAGTTATAGACGGCGTCGTTTCTACTTTTACATTTTCTGTTACAGAAAACTTCGGCTCATTACTGTTTTTGGGCTCATGAACTTTTATAAAATGCCCCCTCGTATCCCTACCGCTTCTGCCGACTTTAGGCTTTTTATACTCAGCTAGTATCTCGCCATCGGACACATCTACGATAAAACCTCTATTGTAAAAGTCCGGTTTTTCTTCGTTTATTTTTCTTTTCTCTTCAAAATAAAATATAATTTTGTCATCTTCGCTAGGTATAAAATCGAGCGATTCGGCAACGGTAAGTTTATAATCTTCGTCTATCTTGCCGCCGTCTTTTACTTTTTTAATAAAATCGTCTATCTGCCTTTTTAGATCGTTTTCAAAAATATTGATAAGTACTTTATGTTTTGCCAGTCTTTTATTAATCTCTTCGTATATATACCTATCAAGGCTAGGGTAGTAAATTATTTTTGACTCTTTTTTAATCGTAGCCAAAATTTTTGTAAACAGCTTATCTGCCGAAAGCGCTATATCAAGCTTGACAGGCTGCGGTTCCAGCTCTTTTATTAGTATTAGTAGTTTTTGGTAAATTCTTATGTGCTCATCCATAAAGAGCTCGTGGGGGATCGGCTCCCCTCTTGTCGTATCGAACATTACGATACTTTTATCCATACCGTTAAAGGCTACGGTGCTGACGGAGAGTATTGCAAAATCGATTTTCTTTGCATCCACATCATGCTTTTTTGCATACTCTGCTATCGACTTTACAACATCCTCTGTTTCTACTTCGTAAGAGACAAAAGCACTTTTTTGCGTATCCACATCCGCCAAACCGATATACTCCTCTATATAATATGTAATTCTAATCTAAATAGCATAAATTGCTACCTTTTAGCGACATCGCACCCCTTTAACTCCCATTTCGGTAAAATCACAGAATGTTTAAATCCATCTTTACAAATTCGGCGGGCATATTAACCTCTAGAGTGCTCGGCTTCGTACGCGATATGCTGACGGCAAGCGTACTAGGCGCGGGAGTGTTTAGCGATATATTTTTTATAGCTTTTAAGCTTCCAAATCTCTTTCGCAATATCTTTGCCGAGGGAGCCTTTAGCCAATCGTTTATCCCATCATTTGCCGCCTCTGCACACAAACCGCTTTTCAGCGTATCCGTTTTTGTGAGGCTTTTTAGCGTTATCGTCTTAATGTCACTCTTGGTTACACTGTTTCAAGGGGCGTTTACAGCGTTAACGGCATTTGGATACTCCAATGAAGTAAAAGCAATTGCCGCTCCAATAGTCGCTATTAACTTTTTTTACCTAGACCTCATCTTTATCGTCACATTCCTAGGGGCCCTGCTCCAATACCGTAAGCACTTCGCCACCACCGCTTTTTCCACCGCACTTCTGAATGTAGCGATGATAACCGCGCTTTTTATCGCAAAAGATATGCAAAAACTAGATGTTGTCTACGCCCTTAGCTGGGGTGTTCTAGCAGGCGGTGTTTTACAGGTTGCCGTGCATATTTTGGCGGCGAAAAAAAGGGGCGTAATGAAGCTCCTCACGGTGGGCGCAATACGGTTTTTTAGAGGCGACAAAAACGCCGCTGCGGATACAAACAGATTTAACCGAAGCTTTTTGCCATCTATCGCAGGCAGCTCTACCGCCCAGATAGCGGCGTTTGTGGATGTGTGGCTAGCTACTTTTCTAGCCTCGGGAGCCATCAGCTACCTCTACTATTCAAACCGCATCTTTCAGCTCCCGCTTGCAGTCTTTGCCATCGCCACCTCCATGGCGCTCTTCCCCTCCGTCGCAAGAGCGCTCAATAGAGGCGAAGAGGCGACAGCTCTGGCTCAGCTCAAAAAGGCGTTTTGGTTTCTCTCGTTTTTGCTGTTTGGCTTTACGGCAGGAGGTATCATCCTCTCAAAAGAGGTGATTTGGCTCATCTATGAACACGGCAATTTTACAAGGGCAGACACGGGCAATACCGCCGCCGTTATGGCGATGTATATGATAGGGCTTGTGCCGTTTGGCTTGTCTCGTCTTTTTTCGCTTTGGCTTTATTCAAAACATCAGCAGCTAAAAGCGGCTAAAATATCGGCAATATCGCTCGCCTGCAACGCCGTTTTTAGTATCGTTTTGATGCAGTTCATGGGTGCGGCGGGGCTTGCACTCTCAGGCTCTTTGACCGGACTTTTGCTTTTTGCGCTGACGCTGAGGGCTTTTGGATTTGAGAGACTAAAAAGCTTTTTTGACGCCCGTTACGCCGCAGGGCTTGCGCTCTTTTTGGCGATTTTGATAGCGACGCTTTTATTTTTGAGAGGAATCATCGATGCGTATTTACGACTCTAAAACAAAACACCCCATAGAGGTAGAGGGAGACGAAATCAGGCTCTATGTCTGCGGCCCTACCGTCTACGACGACGCACATCTAGGACACGCTAGGAGCTGCGTCGCCTTTGACCTTTTGGTACGCACGCTAAAAGCCTTGGGCAAAAAAGTCATTTTCGCCCGCAATGTAACCGACATCGACGATAAAATCCTAAAAAAGATGAACGAGAGCGGTCAAAGCCTTGAAGAGATAACGACAAGATATTATGAGAGCTACAAAGCGGAAATGGCAAAGCTAAACTGCCTTTCCCCTGACATTGAACCCAAAGCTACGGAGTCGGTGGATGATATGATAGAGCTAATAGAGACGCTCATGGGCAAGGGATTTGCCTACGCTACGCCTAGCGGGGATGTCTACTTTGACGCCTCAAAAGACGACAAATACCTAAGCCTATCGGGGCACAAGCTTGACGAGACTGTAAGTCGAATAGAGGCAAGCGAAAAAAGAGGAGAAAAGGATTTTGTGCTTTGGAAGAGCGCAAAAGAGGGTGAGCCTGTCAGCTTTGATTCACCTTTTGGGCGTGGACGACCGGGGTGGCATATAGAGTGCTCGGCGATGATAAAAAAACATCTAGCCAAAAAGGGCGCATACCAAATAGACATTCACGGCGGCGGTAGCGACCTACTTTTCCCACACCACGAAAACGAAGCGGCGCAGACGAGATGCGCATTCAATCAAGAACTTTCGCACATCTGGATGCACAACGGCTTTGTGACCATCGGCGGGGAGAAGATGAGCAAGAGTCTTGGCAACAGCTTTTTTCTAAGAGATGCGTTAGGGCAATACGACGGCGAAGTTGTCCGTTTTTATCTGCTGAGCACGCACTATAGAGCCAACTTCAACTTTTCGCTAGAGGATATGGACGCCTCCAAAAAAAGGCTAGACAAGCTTTACAGGCTTAAAAAAAGAGTCGGCGACGCTACGCCACTTGAGGACGCTGAATTTAAAGCGGAGTTTTTTGCGGCGCTGGAAGATGACCTGGGTATCTCAAAAGCGCTTGCCGTAGTGGATATAGCAGTCGCGAAACTCAACGAAACGATAGACAAAAATCCAAAAGACAAAGAGGCAAAAAGTAAAGCCGCATTTATCGTGCAAGTAGTCTCAGATACGCTAGGCGTGGGCGGCAAAGATGCTACGGAGTATTTCCAACTAGGTGTGGGCGAGGATGAAAAGCTAGCCATCGAAGGGCAGATAGCAAAACGAACAGAGGCGAAAAAATCGAAAGATTTTGCGGCGGCGGACGCTATCAGAGACGCTCTTAAAGCGCAAGGTGTGGAGCTAATGGATACGCCTAGCGGAACACTCTGGGAGAGAGCTTAGGTGTTTGAGTTTCTAAAGTCCTATTCGCATTTTTATAAAGATTATAAAAAAGAGTTTGTATTTGTCCTCATCGGCGTCGTCCTAACCTCGGCGGCAACGGCGGCGATAGCTTATCTTATCAAACCCGTGCTCGACGAGATATTTATCAAAAAAGATATATCGATGCTTTCATTCCTGCCTTTCGTGCTTGTCGTCGTTTATGTCGCAAAAAGCTCAGGGGCGTTTCTGGAGTCTTACTTCGTCTCCTTCATCGGCAAAGACATCGTAAGACGGGTGAGAGACGGACTGCTTGCGCACTTGATGGATGCCGACATCTCCTTTTTTGTGCGAGCTAGAGGCGGAGAGCTTATCAGCCGCTTAACCGGAGATATAGGGCGCATCCAGTCCGCCGTATCGGCGCATCTTGCTACGATGTTAAAAGAGGGACTAACTGCCATCTCTCTCATCGGCGTAGTCATCTACCAAAGCCCAAAGCTCGCATTTATCGGGCTTGTCGTGCTTCCTATCGCTTTTTACCCGCTCTCTTTGTTAGCTGGACGAATGCGCAAACTATCCAAAAAATCGCAAGAGATAAACTCCGACATCACGGCGCATCTAAGCGAAGTTTTTAACAACATGGAGATGATAAAGGCAAGCTGCACGGAGGGGTACGAGGGCAAAAGATTTCAGGCGCACACTGCAAACTCCCTAAAAATAGACATGAAAAGCGTCAAAACCTCAGAGGCGGTCAATCCGCTGATGGAGATACTAGGCGCCATAGCAGCGGCAGTCGTCATATATATCGGCGGCTCGGAGGTCATCGAAGGGCGACTTAGCATCGGGGCGTTCTTCTCGTTTTTGACCGCCCTTATGATGCTCTACACCCCGATAAGACAGCTCTCAAGCGTATTCAACAAATTTCAAGACGCAATAGCGGCAAACAACAGAATAAGAGAGCTTTTTGCCGTCACCCCGCAAATAGTGGGCGGAAAGGAAGAACTGACTCGTCAGCCTGAGCTAATAGAGCTAAAAAATATAGGGCTCTCGTACGAGGACAAAGAGGCGCTAAAAGGGGTCTCAATAGCTTTCAAAAAGGGCGAAACGACTGCGCTAGTCGGGCAAAGCGGAGGGGGCAAAAGCTCTCTTGTCGGACTCATCCTCAGATTTTACGAAGCGGGTAGCGGTGAGATACTGCTTGACGGAGAAAATATCAAAAACTTCACCCTAGGCTCTCTCCGCTCCAAAATAGCCGTGGTCAGCCAAAGAGTCTACATCATGAACGACACCGTAGCAGCAAATGTCGCATACGGCGAGGAGATAGACGAGACAAAGGTAAACGAAGCGCTCAAAGCTGCGCACGCTTATGTCTTTGTGAAGCATTTGCCTCTTGGAATTTACACGATACTAGACGAATTCGGCGCAAACCTCTCCGGCGGACAAAGGCAAAGAATAGCGATAGCAAGGGCGCTCTACAAAAACCCGTCAATCCTCATCATGGACGAAGCGACAAGTGCACTTGACAACGAAAGCGAAGCGGAGGTGATGAAAGCGGCTAGCGAAATAGCCAAAGAGCGCATTGTAATACTCATAGCCCATAGACTAAGCACAGTCAAGTCGGCGTCAAAAATCGCACTTTTCCGCGAGGGTGAGATCGTTTGCCAAGGAAGCGAAGAGCAGCTATTAGCCTCTTGCGAAGAGTACAAAAAGCTATACGGAAGCAAGGAATAAACTTTGAAAAAACCGATAAACATCAACAGCTTTTGGGGCTATCTCTACGCACAAGCGTATGCGATGATAGTCGAGCACAACTTCACAAACGCCATCCGCCGCAACTTCCACCGCATAGACGAGCACGCATTTCGTTCCAGTCAACCGACAACTTATCAGCTACGCCGTACCATCAAAAAACACGGCATCAAAACGGTATTAAACCTAAGAGGATACGAGAAAAACTCGCCGCTTAAAGCCTTGGAAGAGAAAGTATGCGAAGAGACAGGGGTAAAACTCATATACATCAGCACATATTCACGCAAAATCCCGGACGATAAGACGCTAGAGGAGTTTCGGGAGACATTCAAAAGCATCGAATATCCCGTGCTTATACACTGCAAAGCGGGCGCCGATAGAGCTGGAATCGGAAGTATGCTATATCTGCACTACCACAAAGGCGTACCGCTGGATAAGACCGAACAGCTAAAATTTTGGCCATACGGACACATCAAACACGCCCGCACTGGACTTGTAGACCTCTTTGTGGAGCTTTACACCGCAAGGAACGCAGACGCACCGCACGACCCTGCAGAGTTTGCAAAGACGCTTGATAGGGAGAAGCTAGAAAGAGAATATAAGGCTGTGCCGTTTTTTGAGAATGTTGTGGATAGGGTGCTAAGAAGGGAATAACCTCTTCTCCCCCTCCACCACAAGCATAGCCAAAAACCCAAACAGCAATGAATAACCGATAGCCGACAAACCAATCGGCTCGGAGCCGAAAAGCGTGTTCATGAACGGCAGATAGATGAATGCCGCTTGCAATGCCGCCATGATGCCGACACCGATAAGCAGCGGTTTGTTGCTGAAAAAATCCATCTTAAAAATAGAACCTTGCAAAGAGCGGCAGTTGAATAGGTAGAATATCTCTATGGAGACGAATATCGTGACTGCAACCGTTCTGGCGTACTCTTCGCTTCTGCCGTGTGAGAGCTCATACTCAAACGCCCAAAACGCCGCAACGAGCATAATAACGCCGATAAGCATCATTCGCATTAGCATCCGCCGTGATATTACGGAGGCCTCCTGAGGTCTCGGGGTTCTACGCATTATCTCTTTTTCATTCGGCTCAAAGACAAGCATAAGACCCAGTAGCACGGCAGTCGTCATGTTGACCCAGAGTACCTGTGTAGGTAGCATAGGCAGCGCCGCTCCGACCAAAATCGCAAAGAATATCACCATTCCCTCACCGATGTTTGTCGGCAGCGTCCAGACGATGAATTTGATAAACTTCTCGTACATATTGCGCCCCTCTTCGACGGCGGAGACGATGGAGGCGAAGTTGTCATCTGAGAGCACCATATCGGCGGCTTCTTTGGAGACATCAGTGCCGCCTTTTCCCATCGCCACGCCTATGTCGGAGCGTTTTAGCGCCGGAGCGTCGTTGACCCCGTCTCCCGTCATTGCCACCACCTCGCCGTTTGCCTGCAACGCCTCAACGAGCCTTAGCTTTTGCTGCGGAGATACCCTTGCGTAGACGCTGATATTTTTGACCGCCGCCTTTAGCGTCTCATCGTCCATTCCCTCAAGCTCTACGCCGCTTAGCACGCCCCCATCCTCGCCGCAGATACCTAGCGTCACGGCTATGTTTTTGGCGGTTGCGGCGTGGTCTCCTGTTATCATTTTGACGGATATTCCCGCTTTTTTACACACTTCTACCGCTTTTTTCGCTTCATCCCTAGGCGGATCCATCATAGCCTGAAAACCGACAAACTCTAGACCATAGAGCATCTCATCCGTTATCTTCTCGATCTTGGAGTCCACCTCTTTTGAAGCAAACGCAAGCACCCTTAGCCCATCCGATGCCATCTCTTCAGCTTTTAAAGCGTCGACTCCGCCGCCACACAGCTCTCTTATTTTTTCAGCAGAGCCTTTGACGAAGAGCAGATTTTTGCCCTGAGCCTTGTGGAGCGTCGCCATAAACTGCCTGTCCGATTCAAACGGTAAACTGTCGATGCGGGGGTACTGCGCTTCCAAAGCCTCCTTTTCCACTCCGGCTTTTTGTGCCGATACGATGAGCGCCGCCTCGGTCGGGTCTCCTACGGCTATATGTCCGCCTACCTCTTTTTTTAGCCCTGAGTCGTTGCACAAAATCCCCACACTCAAAAGATGCAAAAGCCTATCATGGAGCTGCGCCCGCTTTGAATCCAAAAGCACTTCGCCCTCGCCATCGTAGCCGATACCGCTAACATCATAAAACTTATCGTCCACAAAGAGCCTCTGTACCGTCATCTCGTTTTTTGTGAGCGTCCCTGTCTTATCGGAGCATATCACGGTGGCGCATCCGAGCGTCTCAACGGAGGGTAGCGTACGGATAATGGCGTTTTTGGCGGCCATTGCAGATACGCCGATAGCAAGCATGATAGTCATAGCCGCAGGCAGCCCCTCGGGTATCGCTCCGACTGCCAAAGCGACTGACGCCATCAACATATCGGCGACACTCTCTCCTCTTAATATGCCTATCACGAAGGTAAGAACGGAAAGCCCTATGACAAATATAAGAATGAGGCGACCCAGTTCGCTAACTTTTTTGAGTAGCGGAGTCTCAAGCTTTTGTGTGCCACGAAGAAGCGTCGCTATTTTACCTATCTCGGTTCCCTCTCCTATCGCCGTGACTACGCCATATCCTTGTCCGTATGTGGCAAGCGAACCGGCATACGCCATGTTGACCCTATCGGCAAGAGGGGTTGATGGATGCAAAAGCGTATCTTTTTTAAATACGGAGAGGGATTCACCCGTTAGCGTTGATTCATCTATTTGGAGGTTCTTTATCTCAAGTAGCCGCATATCTGCGGGGACTTTATCACCGGAAGAGAGCAGTACTATGTCGCCTATAGTAAGCAATCTTGCGTCAATTCTCTGTTTTTTGCCGCCTCGCACCACGGTCGCCGTCGTCACTATCATCTCATCAAGCGCAGCTATGGCGTTTTCAGCTTTGCCCTCTTGGATATAACCGATAACGGAATTTGCGAGCACGACGCCGAATATTACGGTCGCATCCACGCCCTCGCCTAGGGCTAAAGCGACAACGCCGGAAATAAGCAAAATATATATAAGCGGATTGTGAAACTGGAGTAAAAAGCGGACAAGAGCGGAGCGTCGTTTGCCTTTTTGTACGATATTTTGCCCGTACTGCCGAAGCCTACTATCGGCTTCTAACATATCCAAACCATCTATGTGGTCGCTCTTTAGCTCCTCTAGCAAATCTTCTTTTTTGACGGCGTACGACATAGTTTCAACCCTTGTACAGACTTGAAACTATTGTATCATTGAAAGCTTATTCTCCACCGATAGATAGTCTTTTTACCTCTAGCTCACACGGTAGTTTTTTTGGTCCTACCGGAATAAGCCATGTGTCGCCGTTTGAGATTTTTACCTCGCCACCCCATTTTTCTTCCGTATCAAACTCGATTGAAAGTATCGTCTCTTCCATGTCTTTTTTTGCGACATAGAATTTTACTTTGCCGTCTTTTTCTCTCAACATTACTTTTGCCATTTCGTTTCCTTTATTTTTTGATAAACTCTTTAATTTTTCCGAAAAATCCGCTCTCCTCGTATGAGTGGACGAGCTTCATACCCTCTAGTCTGATAAGAGAGTGCCTTTTGAACTTTCCGTCGTCTTTTGCGCCGTGGTCGTCACGGTAGTGTGCGCCCCTGCTCTCTTCTCTTTTTAGAGCCGCTAGCGTCGAGGCTTCCGCTACGAGAACCGCATTTTGAAGCTCTAGTATCAGAGGTAGCTCAAAACTACCCTCTCGTTTTTTCTCCATTGCGCTCATCATCCCCGCAACGGATCTCAGGTAGCCGATATACTCGTACGCTTTTGCCAGCCCCTGCTCATCACGAAAGAGTCCCGCTTTGGCATACAGCATATCGCCGAGGCTTTTTCGCACCGCTCTGGGGTTTGCCCCCGCTTCGCCTTTGAAGATGTTTTCGACTCTTTTTTCATCTTTTGCGACGGTAGTCAAATCAATTTTTAGAAATTCGCCCTGTTTTATCGCATAATTCGCCGCTTCCTCGCCTGCGATACGACCAAATACAGCCGCCTCCAAAAGACTATTGCCGCCAAGGCGATTTGCCCCGTGACAGCCGTTTGC
>DIZY01000130.1:3915-4056 GCA_002428055.1 Helicobacteraceae bacterium UBA6016 | reverse complement strand
TGTGGACGCTTACAACAACCTGCTTATTGGTTCAAACTACAATAATGCCTTCAACATCTCACACTACCTAGAATGGGCAAACAAATTTGGAAGCCTAATAACCTCAAACGCAAAACAAAAATTCACAAACCACAAACTACT
>DIZY01000130.1:3524-3818 GCA_002428055.1 Helicobacteraceae bacterium UBA6016 | reverse complement strand
GCGCGTAACATCAGTAAATAAAAGACTAAGAGTAGGCTTTGTCTCAGGCGATTTAAGAGCTCACCCAGTCGGCTATTTTTTGGAAAATATGCTGAGGTATATAAAAAACATAGAGTTGCTAGCTTACCCAACGGTTCAAAAAGAAGATTCGCTAACGCAGAGAATAAAACCATGTTTTTCAAGCTGGACGCCAATACATGGCATAAGCGATGAAGAAGCGGCAAAGATAATCCATAACGATAAGATAAACATCTTAATAGACCTATCCGGACATACGGCGCACAATAGGCTTGG
>DIZY01000130.1:3200-3484 GCA_002428055.1 Helicobacteraceae bacterium UBA6016 | reverse complement strand
CGGGCGTGGCTGAGATAGATTACTTTTTGGGGGATAACTACGCGGCTCCAAAAGAGGAAGAGAGCGCTTTTACGGAAAAGATTTACAGAATGCCAAATTCATTTTTGTGTTTTACTCCGCCAAGCGAAGCGCCGGACGTAAGTTGCCTTCCGGCTCTTAAAAATGGATTTATAACGTTTGGGTGTTTTAATAATCTTAGAAAAGTAAACGATGATGTAATAGCTCTTTGGTCTACTCTTCTTAGAGCTATGCCTACTTCAAAACTATTTTTAAAGACAAAACAT
>DIZY01000130.1:0-3186 GCA_002428055.1 Helicobacteraceae bacterium UBA6016 | reverse complement strand
TTTATGTAAGAAGTTTCAAGATTGCGGCGTTGAGGCGGATAGGCTTATTTTGGAGGGGTTTTCTTCAAGAGAGGAGTATCTAGCCTCTTACGCCAAAGTAGATATATCACTTGACCCTTTCCCGTTTCCGGGCGGCACGACGAGCGTTGAGGGTATTTGGATGGGCGTACCTGTTTTGACGCTTAAAGGGGATAGGTTTATCGCTAGACAAGGGGAGAGTATAGCGCATAATGTCGGTATGCCTGAGTGGATTGCGAGAGATAAAGAGGAGTATGCAAGAAAGGCTATAGAGTTTGGCTCAGACTTAGACGCTCTCTCTGCTGTTAGGGCGAATCTTAGAGATAAAGCGTTGAGTTCTCCGTTGCTTGATGGCGAAGGGTTTGCTAGGGATTTTGAGGGGGCTATGGAGGCGATAAACGCCTCCGTTTGATTTTATATCTTAAGTTCGATTTAAAAAACCCTACGCCGTTATCCTCGTTTAAGCCCAATAGCTTTTTGTATCATCTGGTCAGCCGTTGTTATTACTCTTGCGTTTGCCGTGTACGCTTTTTCTGTAATGATTAGGTTTGTCATCGCCTCAGCTAGCGACACGTTGCTTGATTCAAGAGTGTTTCCCAGTATTCTGCCCTCTTGGATGACGGCTCCGTTTGCATCTTTGTAAAAAATAGCTTGACCGCTGTTTTCTGAGACTGAAAATATAGTGTCGCTTACTTTGCCAAGACCCTGTTGGTTTTGAAAGTGAAAGAGCNNGGTATTTGCGCTACTACTTGACTAAATCCATTATCAAATCCAGCTACCACTACGCCGTTTTGGTCTACATTGTAGGCTGTTAAATTTCCCTCTCTTACCGCAGGAACAGCCGGGGTATCGACGTATGAAACTCTAGCTGTATAGTTTCCAGGCACAACGACAACTTTATTGTTTTCATCTCTAATATCCCATGTAAAAGTCTGTTCGCCCGCTTTTCTTGTGTCGCGTATGAGTGTGTTTATTATATTTCCGTTTGAGTCTAGTATCTCCACCTTTGACGCGGCTTCTTTTGGTATGGTATATGTGACGTCAACCGAGCTGTTTTCTACAGCTATTGCTATATCAGGCGTTACGGTCTTCATTACCGCCGCTTTTGCAGGAAACCCGGGGTGAGTTAGGTTGCTTGGTAGATTGAGCGGTACTTGCGCCGCCGGATCTGTAAGCATATTTTTTGGCGCTACCGATGTAGCTAGCACGCTTCCGCCGCCTTTACCGTCGATGGTCATATTGCCGCTGTAAGTCCCTACTAGCTTATTTCCAGAGCCGTTTGTCACATCGCCGTTGGCGTCCACATAAAAAGCGCCCGCTTTGGTAAACAAAAGATTTTCTGTGTTTTCTGGGTCTTGTATTCCAAACCAGCCATTGCCGCCAATAGCCAAGTCAAGAGGTCTATCGGTCACTTGAAAGCTTCCCTGGGCTTGACTAAGAGCGGTCGTTTGCGCGGTAACGCCAACGCCAAACTCATCCGCTCCGGTTAGCAATACATTGGAAACCTCGGCGGACAGCAGGGTTGCAAATTCAGGTGTAGAAGAGCGAAAACCTACGGTGTTGATGTTTGAGATATTATTACTCCAAACGTCCATACCAAACTGCTGTGATTTGGCGCCGCCAACGCCTGTATAAAAAGATGCCATCATGGTAAGTTCCTTAAAATATCTCTTTGATTGTTGTAACGTCCACATATTTATTTCCGACTTTAAAATAAGCCGTTGCGCCGTCTACTTTGATAGACTCTATCGGATATGTTCCTATTTTGCTTGTCGCCGTAGAGCCGTCTGTTCCTGTGTAGCTCACTTTTGCTGTATATACACCGTCACCGGCAGTCGCGCCCGATGTATTTGTGCCGTCCCACTTGATGTTGTATATGCCGGCTGCTTGCTCGGCTGAACTGTATGTTTGTATTACGTTTCCAACAGAGTCCGTGATACTTACCACAGAGTTTGTCGTATTTACCGGTAGATATACGTCAAAGGCGTCAGCTCTGCCGTTTGACAGGGTAATAGAACTTAATCCGGTATCAGCTGTTTTGCCAATCGCCGATGCTAAAGAGAAGTTAGCTGATGTTTGGAATGCTTTTGTCATATTTTCCATCGCGTCTTTTGTGGCGTTTTGCGCCTCAAGAGCCGCTAGCTGGCTTGTCTGGCTTAGCATCTTGTCTGAATCCATCGGGCTTGTAGGGTCTTGATATTTTAGCTCTACCAAAAGAAGTTTCATAAAATCCTGTGATTGCAATTGCGCTTTTGGATTTGAGGCTGTCGTATTGGAAGAACTGCTTACCGTTGTGCTTGTATTTGTTATTGCTGAGGACATTGTATGCTCCTGTATTTACATTTTATTATTACACTATAACAAGCAAAGCTTGTTATAGCTACGCTGTCGGCGCTGAGCCGCTAAAGATAGCCGCGTGAAGCGGCAGAGTTTTAAATGATTGTTACCTTATACAAGCAAAGCTTATTCCGTTTTTTTGTTTTACGCGTATTTTGGATGAGGCATTATGATGTCAAGACTCTCAGCCGTAACAGAGCCAAGGCTCATATCTTCGCTACTTATCTGATATTTTCTAGTCGCTTCTTTTTGATAGCCCTTGCTTTGGCTATTTTGGTCTTTATTGCTATCTGAGAAGTTAAAATTCATCTGCAAGCTTACAAAACCTTGCGCTGCTAGATTTTGCTTGAACTCTGTAATGTTTTGCATAAACATCTGCATTGTCTCTTGACTTGAAGAGACGTTTACGACTAGATTTTGACCTCTTGTGATTAGGGTTACGTCTACGGCGCCTAGATTTTGCGGATTTAGCTCCATTGACACTTTCATAATAGGCGGTTTGTAGCTCTCTATCATTTCCCTCATATCAGAGGAGAAGTTTTTGAGAGCTTCTGAGGCTACCGCCATTTTACCCTTTAGTTCTGTTTCGGCTTGTTTTGGGGCTTCCATGAGCGTTGTTTGCGCTTGCTCTGTTTTGGTCGTCAACTCCCCTGCAACCGCCTCTTTAATAAGTTCTTTTGTAAGCTCTTTTTTAGCTCCAAGTTCTGCGGCGGTTATCGCCTCATTTTGTAGCTTGGCTTCGATAACGGCGCTGTCTTTTTGCGCTTCTACCTGTGTTATAGTTTTAGCAAGAGCCTCTTTTTTTGCCTCTTTTTTTGCTTCAACATCTTT
>DIZY01000025.1:4068-5099 GCA_002428055.1 Helicobacteraceae bacterium UBA6016 | reverse complement strand
CTTGCCAATCACCAAAATCAAAAAAATATGCTTATCGGAGCCCTTAAAGAAGCTAATGCGGAGTTTGAAAAAATGAAGTATCTTGAAGATGAAGAGATTAGGAAGGTTGTGAAGGCTAGAGCAGTTAAAGAAGCCAAGGAGCTGGACGAAATAGGCGTAATGCTTTATAACAACAGGAGTGAAGATTGAAAAAGATATTTGTTTTGCCGTTTTGCTCTCTTTTGCTTTTTGCGGCTCCGCCAAAGCAGCAATATCTGAGTGTTGATGAGTGCAATAAAATATTTGAACAGCGAAAAGCTGAGCTTGTATTGCAAGTGGAGAGGCTAGAAGAAAAAGAACAGGCATTGAATGCGCTGCAAAATGCAAACAAAAATGTTCAGGGGCAAAAAGAGCAACGACTTACCCAAAGACTAATAGAGGTCAATAAGGTGCTATCCGAAGTCTCCAAAAAAGAACAGAATATAAAAAATATGCTCGATGAAAATAAAAAAGTTTTAGAGGCGTTGGAAAAAGCGAAAGACAATAAAATAACCCAAAGCTACACAAAGATGAAACCATCTGCCGCAGCAGGAATACTTTCCGAGATGAATGCCACTTCCGCCGCAGGAATACTGTTTAATTTGGATGTTAAGAAGATATCTGAAGTACTTGCCAAGATGGAGCCCAAAAAGGCGGCAGAGGCTGTTGAGAGGTTAAAGAAAGGCCCTCCATTTTGATTTAAAACATCTTTTACGAGCAAAGCCCGTAAAAGATGGCAGAGACATAAATGTCCCTACGACCCCCTGAAGCTACCCGCATTTGCGGGAGATAAAAATTATAGAGCTGCTTTCGCTTTTTCTACGATTAGTTTGAAAGTTTCTGGCTCATTCATTGCCATATCTGCAAGGATTTTTCTGTCAAGCCCGATGTCCGCTTTAAGAAGTCCGTTTATAAATCTTGAATAGCTGATACCGTTTAGTCTACAAGCAGCGTTAATTCTAACAATCCACAGTTTTCTAAACTCTCTTTTTTTCTGTTTTCTATCTCTAAAT
>DIZY01000025.1:0-4035 GCA_002428055.1 Helicobacteraceae bacterium UBA6016 | reverse complement strand
TCTACCGCTAAAGAAACCTCTAGCAAGTTTTAGAATTTTTTTGTGTCTTCTTCGTCTTACGACGCCGGTTTTTACTCTCATTTTGTTGGTCCTTTACCGTTGTTTTTAACTTAGGTGCCGCATCAGCGGACTTTCCCGATATTTTAAGTCTTTCGGGGGACTTGTTTTTAGGTTTAGATTTCTAACTTTTGCTTATTACATACAAAGCATAGCGTTGACAGAGTCAATGTTTGCGCTGTGTACAGTTTTTGGCGATTTTAGATTTCTCATTTTTTGTGGGCTTTTCTTGGTTAGTATGTGGCTTCTAAATGCCGCACCTCTTTTGATTGAGGACTTTCTAACTTTGAATCTTTTAGCCGCACTCTTAACCGTTTTCATTTTCGGCATCGGCTTCTCCTTGCAAATATTAAACCCGCCTTTTCAGGCGGATTTTAAGGACGAAATTATATCTAATGAAGTTTTAAAGTTTACTATTCTGCAGAATCTGTAGGTTGTGTGCTTTTTGCGGCAGTTTTTTTAGGAAGAACGGTCATGTTTACATATCTACCTTCAAACATAGGATCCTTTTCCATATCGCCTATATCTTTTACCATTTCGAATATTTGGTGCAGAAGGACAGTGCCTACTTGTGGATTTGCCATCTCTCTACCGCTCAGGAATACTCTAAATCTGACATGTTTTTTTGCTTCCAAAAACTCTCTGGCATGTTTAACTTTGTAGCTAATGTCGTTTTGCGCTATCTTTGGGGAGAGCTTAATCTCTTTTATTTCAATGATTATCTGCTTTTTTCTAGCTTCTTTGGCTTTTTTGGCTTGTTGATATTTAAATTTACTATAATCCATTACCTTGCAAACGGGAGGTTTGGCGTCCGCCGATATAAGAACTAGGTCTAACCCTTTTTCATTTGCTATTTTCATAGCTTCTGCCGGAGTTATTATGCCGTGTTGCTCACCATCATCGCCTACGCATCTGATTTCGTCAAACCTTATTTTCTCGTTTAGTAGCACATCGTCTTTTTTGCTCAAATAAATACCCCATTGTTTTTAGCGACAAGTTCTGCTATGAACGCATCAACACTCATTTCATACTGTCTTTTTTCACGCCTATCTCTAAGCGCCACCTTATTTTCAGATACTTCTTGATCCCCGATTACCGCAATCAGAGGAACTCTCTCTTTTTCGGCGTTTCGTATTTTTTTTGCAAGGCTTTCGTTTTTATCGAAAACTTTTACGGAAATATCGGCTTTGAGTAACTCTTTTTGAATTTTTTTTGCAAATTCGATATGAGGTTCGCCAATCGGTATCAAAATTACCTGAGTAGGGGCGATAAAGAATGGAAACTCTCCACCGAAATGTTCCGTCAAAATAGCTATAAATCTTTCAAATGAGCCTATAATTGCCCTGTGAATCATCACCGGTCTAACTTTTTGGTTATTTTCGTCGGTATAGCTGATATCAAATCTATCTGGCAGATTTAGATCTACCTGAATTGTGCCGCACTGCCATTTTCTTCCTATACAGTCCGTTATCTTAACATCTATTTTTGGACCGTAGAATGCGCCGCCACCCTCGTCCATATCGTACTTCATGCCTTTCTCGTCAAGAGCTTCTTTTATAGCAAGTGTAGCTTTGTCCCAGAACTCATCTGAGCCTATTGCTTTTTGAGGTTTTGTCGCAACTTCTATAGAGTAGTTAAAGTCAAACGCTTTTAATACGCTGTCTACAAAATCCATAACCTCGTATATTACTGATTTTATTTGCGCTTCGGTACAGAATATATGCGCATCGTCTTGCGTAAACTCTCTAACTCTTAAAAGTCCGTGAAGAACGCCGCTTTTTTCGTGTCTATGCACAACACCAAACTCAAAGAATTTAAGAGGAAGCTCTCTGTGTCCTCTAGTTTCGGAGTCAAATATTTTGATATGGCTGAGGCAGTTCATCGGTTTTATACCGTATTCGGCTTCCTCTATGTTTGTAAAATACATATTTTGACCGTAATTTTGGTAGTGACCGCTAAGCTTCCATAGGTCTGATTTGAGTATCTCAGGCCCTCTTACCGGCTCATATCCTCTTACTAGGTGGGCATGATAAAGCAGTTTTTCTAGCTTACCTCTAAGCCTTGCGCCGGCAGGAAGCCAGATCGGCATACCGCTACCTATGTCTTCGTCAAATGCAAAAAGCCCCATGTCGTGCCCGACTTTTCTATGGTCTCTCTTTTTTGCCTCTTCAAGCATTGTGATATGGTTTTTTAGCGTCTCTTTGTCGGCAAAAGCGATGCCGTAGATACGAGTGAGCATCTCTTTCGTTTCGTCGCCGCCTAGATATGCTCCAGCTACTCTAATAAGTTTGAAGTTTCTAAGATATTTTGTATTTGGCGCATGCGGACCACGACACAGGTCTTCAAAACTGCCTTGGGCATATATACCTATTTCGTCCGAGTCTATTTTTTTTAGGACTTCTAGTTTTAGTTCGTCGTTTTCAAATTTTTTAAGAGCTTCTTGCTTTGTTATAGTGTATTTAGTTATCTGATTGCCTTTTTCGGCAAGCTCTTTCATCTTTTTTTCTATAGTGGATAGCTCTTCTTCGCCGATTTTTGCACTCGTCTTAAAGTCATAGTAAAAACCCTCCTCTACGGTAGGACCGACAAAAAACTTTGCATCCGAATAAAGCGTTTTGATTGCTTCAGCCATAAGGTGCGCCGTTGAGTGACGAATAATTTCTAATGCTTCTTTGGAATTGTCGAAGTGTATCTCTTGTGGATTCTGAAGGTCTGTCGCCGCTGCGCTTTGAGTATCTATTATTTGATCCTCAAGCTTAAAACCGAGTATATCTTTCAATTGTTACCTTGTGGGATGTTTTGTTTATTTGCATAAATGGTGGCCACGATAGGACTTGAACCTACGACCACTACCATGTCAAGGTAGTGCTCTACCAACTGAGCTACGCGACCAAATGTGGAGAGGAATTTTAGCAGAGTAATGATTATTTCTTCTTTAAGAGTTTTATTATAAGTAGCACAACCCCAACATCTATGAGAACATCTGCAAGATTGAATACCGCAAATTCAAACCAGTGGTGATAATAGACATAGTCGACAACGCCGCCGTGGATAAACCTATCGTAGATATTTGATGCACCGGAGCCAAATATTAGACCAAGCTCTAGCGGGTATTTTTTGATGTATCCGGCAGACGAGCAGTAGAGTAGCCCAAAAAACAAAACTGCAATTTGAATATATTTGAGATACTCCGCCAAAAAAGCGAGCATGCTAAATGCTACACCGTTATTTAGTACAAATATTATAGATAGATAGTCGCTATGCCAACGAAAGCCGCTCAGTATTATTGATTTTACATATTGGTCAGCCGCTATCGCCAAAACGGCAATAAGCATAAAAAAGGAGATTTTTTTAAGCATTCAGTACACTTTTTAGGTAGCCTACAAGTGATTCCATCTCTTTTGTGAGAACGGCTTCGCTTTTACCCTCCAGCAAAACTCTAAGTTTGTTTTCGGTGCCGGAATATCTTATAAGATGACTTATTTTTTTGCCGTCAAGCTCTGCCAGTTTTGTATCGAAGTCTTCTAAGCTCTCTAGCGGTTTTTTTGTTTTTACGCTTATGGCCTCTTGAAGTTGCGGATAAAGCTCGAATATATTGAGAGCCTCACTTGCTGGTTTGCCAGTAGACAATACATACGCTATAGTTTGAAGTGCGCTCGCAAGACCGTCGCCTGTTTTTGCATAATCGCTAAATATGATATGCCCGCTCTGCTCTCCACCAAAATTTAGCCCCTCTTTTTGCATTACCTCAAGAACATTTTTGTCGCCCACACTGCATCTAAAAAGTTTTATGTTTTGTGATTTAAAGAAATCAGCCATAGCACCGTTGCTCATGACTGTTGCGACGACCGAAGATTTCTTCAAAAGACCTTGGGAGTTAAGGTGCACGGCTAGGGCGGCTATCAGCTTATCACCGTCTATCGTATTTCCTTTTTCATCCACAACCACGAGCCTATCTGCGTCGCCGTCTAGTGCAAA
>DIZY01000072.1:29214-41113 GCA_002428055.1 Helicobacteraceae bacterium UBA6016 | reverse complement strand
GCTTTCCATACTATTTGCGTCGTATTTGCGATAAAAGGCTTTAACGCCTCTTTGTATCCACTCAGCTCTTTTTTTAGCTCTTCAAGAGCAGGAATTTCAACGCCATATGCTTCAAATAGTTTTTTATTATCATCAAAATAACTCTGAAGTTTTTTGCCCAAAGCCTCTTCGTCTAAAAGCTCCATAATCATGAAGCCGCTTCTTGCAACTTTGTCGGTGTAGCATGGACCTATGCCCCTGCCTGTCGTGCCGATAGCGTTAGCGCCTCTCATCTTTTCTTTTGCGGCGTCTATTTCGGCGTGGTACGGAAGTATCATATGTGCCCTATCGGATACAAAAAGTCTTCCCTCTAGTCCGTCAAACGGCTTCATCTCTTTTATCAAATGAAAAGGCGATACAACTACGCCGTTGCCGATGATATTAATTGCTTTTGGATTTAGCACGCCTGATGGAATAAGATGCAAGGCTATTTTTTTACCATCAAGTACTATCGTATGCCCAGCATTATGACCGCCTTGGTATCTTACGACAAAATCATATTTTGAGGCGAGCAGGTCTACTATCTTGCCTTTTCCTTCATCTCCCCATTGGAGTCCGACTATTAAGTCGGCTTGTTTTTGATGGCTCATATGCTTAACCTTTTAATAATATTATCAGTATAAATCGCAAAACCGCAAGAGTGCTTATGGTTTGTCATATAGTTGCCGCCCCTTGAGAGCACATCGTTTCCGTCAAGCATTCTAAAAAAGAGGTCGGTATAGTATCCTGATTTTGAAACATAAAGAGGGGATAAAACTATATTCTCATAGTTTATTTTTTCGCACGCTTCGCTCATTTTTATCAACTCTTGCTTGATTGCCTCCGGAGCCATATCGATAGCTTGCGCTAGCTCACTTGTATGCTGCATATCAAGTAACGCATCCAACCACTTCACGCCTGCGGATTTTAGTTTGAAATAATCGCTCTTTTTGAAAGTATCTAGTTCTATTTTGAGTTCTGCCGCTACGGCTTTGACTATCGCTATATTTGAAAGTTGCAAAACCGGAGTTGTGCCTATTTTTTTAAAAATATCTATCGCCAAATTAACAGCGTATGCCATATCTTCCGAATCCAGATACTCAGCCCCTATTTGATTGACCTCTGTTGAGGGGAAGTGAAAAACAGGTTGTACATAAAACCACTTTTTATGGTCAGTGCTTCGCCCAAGTCTTTTTGTAATTATCCTTACGACATCCAATGAGCTATCCGCCCTTAAAGCCAAGGAGCTATTGCTGGAATCGGCAAGTCGTATCATATTTTTGGCATCTGCAGGACTATTGTGAGTTTGATATTTTTGGTAACTAAAAAACGGCGTTACTATCTCTTCAAAGCCCTCATCCAAAAGAGTGAAGACGGCTTTGTTTTCAATCTCCCTCTTTAGTGCTGCGCTTTTGCCAAAATATAGCTTGCCACCCTTCGGTATTTCGTGTTCGTGAGCCAAAATCAGCCTTCCAAATAAAAGCTTCTCGCAAACGCTTTAGAAGCAGAGGCGTCGAACTTTCTCATATTTAATTTTTCCATAGCAATCTCTATAGACTCAACAGCCCATGCCGCGTGATAAACTTCAACATAACCCATATGGTTGATTCTAAATATTTTATCGTTTAGTGCGTCTTGTCCGCCTGCGATATTTACCTTAAACTCATTTTGAAGCAGTTTTCTAAGGGCGTTAGCACCATCCAGTTCATATGTACTCATAGACAAAGCTGGATTTTTCGGAAACTGTTTTAGTCCTATCGCATCAAGTGCGGCTCTTGTGGCTTTTGCTATTTTAGCTATTTCGTTATATTTGTTAGCTATGCCCAGCTCAAACAAATCCGTAAGTACTTTTCTTAGTCCTATCGTAAGAGTTGTCGCCGCCGTCCAAGCTGTCGTGTTTTTGCGTTGGTTTTTAAGCTCTGTTGCGAGATTGAAGTAAAAGCCTGCCGGTTTTGCCTCTATCTTTGCTACCGCCGCATCGCTAAGACCCATCATCGCTAGACCCGGAGGGAGCATAAGAGCCTTTTGGCTTCCGGTAATCAGGCAGTCGATATTGGCTACATCTATATGCTCAACACCTACCGCAGTAATTCCGTCCGCTATAATCATAATATTAGGATTTATTTTTTTTATCTCTGCGGCTATCTCTTCGACCGGATGCCTAACGCCAGTCGAGGACTCGCAAAGCTGTATAAATACGGCGTCTATCTCTGCATCTTTTTTTATCTCTTCAATAACGGATGCTACAGTTACACTTTCGCCCCACTCAACGACAATCTCCAAATAAGACATGTTAAAAGCTTTTGCTATCTTGCCAAATCTCTCTCCAAACTTCCCGCCGTTTACGGTAAGAGCTTTTTTATGCGTCAGATTAAGCATCGCAGCCTCAAGCGCACCTGTGCCGGACGCAACTAGCATCAAAGCCTCAGGCATGCCGAAAAGTTTTTTAAGAAGCTCTCTCGTATCGGCAAAAATAGCCTCAAACTCTTTTGTTCTATGGTGCAAGGTCTCGGTAGACATAGCAGCTCTAACCGATTCCGGAACAGCGGTCGGTCCAGGGGTAAGAAGTATCATAATTCCCTTTTTCCTTATAAAAATAAAATAAAAATTGTCATAAACTATACCAAAAAGTAGGTAAGAGTTTTAAAAAAAGCCCTTAAAACAACGGGGCGTAAAGAGCTTAAAACTATTTAAAAAATTTCGTTTAAAAATCAAACAGTTTAAGGCTTATTTAAAGTTAAGATGGTGTATAATTGCGGCTTTGATTTAGGTGTGTTATGAATTTACACTGAAGCCCTTAGAATCAATGGTTTCTCGGGAATCTTAAGCTTAGCTTAAAATGTCCTGTTCTTTCAAGATTTTTAAGATTTTTTTGGCTTTTGTCACAGGTTTGTAAAAACTATGTTGCAAAATTCAGACAAATCTGGACGGCAGTCATCGGTCCCTCGAAAAAAGGGTTTTTATGGGTTTATCCCATCCAATTTAAAATAAGGAAATTTCAAATGAAAAAAGTTCTAGTTGCTGCTCTCGTAATCGCAGGTCTTGCGTTCTCTGGTTGTTCAAAAAAAGCTGAAGAAGCTAACACAACCGTAGAAGCTAACACAACTGTAGAAGCTAACACAACTGCACCAGCTACTGAAGCTAACGCTACTGAAGCTAACGCTACTGAAGCTAACAAAACTCACTAATTACAAGTAAAGCCTTTCGAGGCTTTACCTTTTTTTCTACAAAACCGCCTCTTTCATAACGCCAATCATTTTTTTATCAATTTCTTTATCTATAAATAGTTCAAATGCAAAAAATGCCTGACAAATTAGCATGTCAAGTCCATTTTTATGTTTTTTATCAAGCTCTTTTGCTATCTTCAAAAAAAGAGTTTCGCGATAGATGCAGTCGTAAGCAAATTTTGTTTTTGATAGAAGTTTTGCAAGCTTACCCTGTTCGCACGGTAACTCGTCAGATGAAAGACCTGCGCTTGTAGTATTGACAATCAGTTCAAAATTCTTACCGCCGTCTAAAATATCAAAAGTTGTTGTCTTAAAACCGTTTTGTCTAAAAAACTCCAGCCTACCTTCACTCCTGTTTGCGATTACCACATCGACCCCATTTGACCTTAGAGCAAACGCCAAAGCCCTAGCTGTACCGCCTGCGCCCAAAATGAGCGCATTAGCAGGCAAGAAACCATCCAGAGAAGCGATAAATCCTGGCGCATCGGTATTAAATCCGTGCAGTTGTCCATTTCTTAGAACTATTGTATTAACCGCACCTATATTTTTTGCATACTCATCAAGTTTATCACAGGCATCGAATGCATTTTCTTTAAAAGGAACCGTAATATTTATACCGTCAAGCCCTAAGGATAAAAATTTTTCTTTTAGCAGCTCTCCATCATCGAGTAGATACCTTGTATAGCATGCGTCAATATCTAGATATTTAAAAAGAGAGTTATGCAGAAGCGGGGACTTTGAATGCGATACAGGGTTGCCAAATAACGCAAATAGCTTTTTATTCAAGGTTTTTTAGATCCTCAAAACTGGATATATTGGCTGCAAGTTTATTTTTTATCTCTAACAGTTCAAGCTCCGGCACGCTATCCGCCACAACGCCCGCACCCGCTTGAAAGACTATTTTTTCTTTTTTTACAAGCGCCGTTCGTATGGTTATTGCAAAATCCATATTACCGTCAAAGCCAAAATAACCAACGGAGCCGCTATAGAATCCTCTTTTTACGCCCTCTAATGCGGCTATTATCTCCATAGCCTTTATCTTTGGCGCTCCCGTCATCGTGCCTGCCGTAAAGGTAGCGCGGAAAAGATCAAACATATTTTTGGTTTTTTCAAGCTCACCAGTCACATCGCTCACCATATGCATAACATGCGAATATTTCTCTACCCGCATGAGCTCTCCGACTTTTACACTGCCGGTTTTGCTTACTCTGCCTATATCGTTTCTAGCGAGATCCACTAGCATTATATGCTCACTTCGTTCTTTTGGGTCCGAGAGCATCTCTGCTTCAAGCTCCAAATCCCTTTGCAAGTCACGGCCGCGCTTTCTCGTTCCGGCAATCGGTCTTATTAGAATTTCGCCGTTTTCTAGTTTTATCATTACCTCTGGCGAACTTCCGGCAATACTAAAGTCTTCATACTCCAAAAAATACATATACGGAGAGGGGTTTTTGGCTCTTAAAACTCTGTAAAAACTATACGCATCAACCCTTGCCTCTACGCTAACTCTGTTTGCAACAAGTATCTGAAATACATCTCCGGATCTAATATGCTCTTTGCCTTTTTGCACACCCTCTTTAAACTGCTCATCCGTCAGCATACTTTTTAACGAAAAGCTTCCTGTAGGTTTTATGAGCGGCATCGCCGAATAATCAGACAAAAGAAGAGACTCAATCTCATCTAGCGTACTAAGCGGCAAAAGTGTAGACATCATTGTTAGCTTGCAGTTTTTGTGGGAATAGCCGATGACAATCTTCGGTCTTATCATGTCAAAATCAGGGGTATCGGTCTCGTCTGTGAGTTTATCCATTGATGCTCTCAAAACCGGTTCAAACTCTTTTATGATGTCGTAACCGACAAAGCCGACAAAACCGTCTACAAAGCCAAGACCGACGGCGGTGGAAATTTGTCTATATTCAGCAAAGTCCAATTTTGAGTAGTACTCTTGTAAAAAGGCGAGTGGCTCTTTGTCTATTTTTGCTACAACACCCTCTTGATTGATATATGTAGTCACTCCGTTTCTAAAAGAGACCCTCTCTCTCTCGCCGATAAAAATATAGCTAAAGTTTCCAAACTCGTTTACCGTGGCGCTCTCAAGCAAAAATAGGCGTTCATCTTTAAAATGTTCTTTTAGCTTAGCGTAAAATGCGATAGGCGTGAACTGGTCTATAAAAACGGATTTATACTGCAAGCTTAGCCCTTAACCACAAACGCATCGCTTTTAACCTGCTCTTTTATTTTTGGCAAAGCTTTGGCGGCCTCTTCTTTTGACTCGAATGGACCAACCCATACCTTGGTGATGTTCTTGTCGTTTTTAACGGCCTGCCTAGTCGTAGAACCGAAACCAACTGAGTTTACCTTGTCGCGAACTCCTTTTGCGGATGCCTCGCTTTCAAAATATCCCACCTGAATATAATGCGCACCAGCTGCGGTCGTAGTTACAGGCGCCTTTGCATCCTGTGGTTTTACAGCTTGCTTTTGCTGAGGCTTAGGTTTTGCTACATTTTTTGTGGCATCTTTAAAGGCTGTTTTAACATCTTCTTTTTTTGCCGGCTCTTTTTGTTTTTGAGACTGCGGACGCTCTACCGGAGCTGTCTTAATAGGCACCGTAACAACTGTTGTCTTCGGCTGTTTTTGTGTTTGCGCCTCAGGAGCCTGTTTTGTCACCGTCACAGGCACTGTTGTTGTAGCAGGCGTCGAAACGACGGCAGCAGGAGCAGAAGCTGGTTGCTGGGTCGACGATGCAGTTGCCTGAACCTGTGCATCTTGCTGTAATTTTTTTACTATCGCATTTAATTTCTCATCTTCAGCGGTAGTTGTATTTGAGCTTGCCTTTGCAGCGCTATTTGAATCATCGGTCGGAATAGGCGCTACCGTCTGAGCCACAGGAGATGGAAGTTTTTTTATTTGTTCTGCTGATGTTATAGGCAAAGGCTGCTTTGTCTCAGATGAGCCCATAAATTTCATAATACCGATAATAATAAAAAACAGTAGGAGTACGCCCGCCGCTATTAAAAAAAACTTTTTACTGGAGCTACTCTCTTTTTGATTTCCGAGCAACAAATCGTTTAATTCGTTTTTATCATCCATTTTAACCCCTTATAGATGCTTTGACCATGATGCGCCGCGCTCTTTTTGGTATATTTCATAAGGCAGCGTCAAGATATTATACTCCGGCGGCAGCTGATCGTTTGGAAAGTAGTTCCACTGCGTCGGAAGTCTTTGCGATAGTTTCATCGAAAGTGTTTTTGCAAGGTGTATTCCCTCGTTCAAAGTCGTATGTCCTTTGTGAATATAAAGGTGCAGATGCCCCTCCGTCTTTGACTTATAGGCCGTAAAATTAATAAAGCCCTCTTCTCGAAAGAGCAGCTGAGCTCTATGCCAAAACCTCTCAGGGTCTCTACCGTTGTAGTCAAACACGATATTTTCCACTTTTTGGTTTGGCAAAATCAGAGAGTGCGCAACCGTAATCTTACCGTCTTGATGATCGCTCATTACCTGCATACTAAGCGGTTTATCAACCCTCTCAAACTTATTGAAGTAGGTTTTACCCTTGTGCTCAAGCTTTTCAGAAGCGCCGTCTTTTTTTTGCCAATAGTGTGTCGTGCACATCTTGATAAGTTTTATATCCACATTGTACATTCAGCGCTGTTTCCTTGTCGGTTTTTAATATATCGCTCTATCGTAAATTACAAATTTTGAAGCAAGTTCTTTCATTTTAGAAGCTATCTCTTTTTGCTTGGCCTCATTTGCAACATCGTCAAACACATCGCAAATAGCGTTTGCTATTATTTTAAACTCTTCTTCCTTCATACCTCTCGCAGTAAGAGCTGCGGAGCCTATACGAACGCCGCTTGTTACAAACGGACTTCTAGTCTCTCCGGGAACGGTATTTTTATTTACCGTAATACCTGCTCTACCAAGCGCAGCGTCAGCATCTTTGCCCGAGAACTCTTTGTTTAAAAAACTCACAAGCACAAGGTGAGAGTCCGTACCGCCAGATACTATATCATAGCCTCTACTTACCAATATTTCCGCCAAAACTTTTATATTTGCTTTTACCTGTTTTGCGTATGTTTTCCACTCAGGTTTTAGATTTTCACCGAAACCGACGGCTTTTGCGGCGATGATATGCACAAGAGGACCGCCTTGCATTCCAGGAAATACTGCTTTATTTATTTTTGTCGCTATCTCTTCGCTGTTCGTCATTATCATGCCGCCTCTTGGACCTCTGAGCGTCTTGTGCGTAGTAGTCGTCACAACATCGGCATATGGAAACGGCGACGGATATTCCCCACCCGCAACAAGCCCCGCATAGTGCGCTATGTCGGCAAACAAAAGTGCGCCCACGGAATCGGCTATCTCTTTAAATCTTTTAAAATCTATCTCTCTGGAGTATGCGCTAGCGCCGCAGATAATCATCTTTGGCTTTACGATATTTGCGATGTCTTGGACTCTGTCATAGTTGATGTAGCCGTCAAGCTCAACACCGTATGAAAAGCTTTCATAGTTTTGACCGCTGAAGTTTACTTTTGCGCCATGTGTAAGATGTCCGCCGTGAGACAAATCCATACCGAGTATTTTGTCGTATGGATTTAGCAGCGCCGTAAATACCGCGCCGTTTGCTTGGCTTCCAGAGTGCGGTTGAACATTTGCATATTCACAGCCGAATAGTTTTTTGGCTCTCTCAATAGCTAGCGCCTCTACCTCATCAGCAAATTCGCATCCGCCGTAATATCTTTTGTACGGGTAACCTTCCGCATATTTGTTCGTAAATACGCTTCCCGCCGCTTCCATAACCCCTGGAAAAGTAAAGTTTTCGGAAGCTATCATCTCTAGATGTTCCGTTTGTCTTACCAACTCTTTATTTATGATGTCGAATACTTGTTTGTCGCTATTTTCCAAAAATCCCATTTTAATATCCTTAATTCTCAAATTATACGCAAAAACGAGCGAAGCCCGTCTTTGCTGCGCTAGCCGCTGTGGCACTAAAGCTAAGATACTTAGCCATTGAGCCTTCTCATTGCCGGAAACAGTATTACATCTTTAATAGACTCTTGCCCTGTTAAAAGCATCACAAGCCTGTCGATACCGATGCCCTGCCCTGCGGTCGGAGGCATACCGTATTTGAGCGCTTCCACAAAGTCCTCGTCCATATCGTTTGCTTCTACATTACCCGCTGCTTTCGCCTCTGCCTGCTTTTTAAATCTGCCGTACTGGTCAACAGGGTCGTTTAGCTCATTAAAGCCGTTTGCAATCTCTCGTCCGGCGATGAAGAGCTCAAATCTATCGGTTATCTCAGGATTTGCTTCGCTTCTTTTTGCAAGCGGAGAAATCTCTACTGGAAAGCCTGTCACAAAAGTCGGATTAATAAGTTTTTTCTCTACGAAATTATCGAAGAGCTCGCCGAGAAGTTCGCCGTAGTTTGATTTTTCTTCAAACTCTACGCCTTTTGACTTCAAATAAGCCTTGATAGTGTCTCTGTTGTTCGTTGCCTCAGCCGGTACTCCGCCTATATCCGTAAGCGATTTTACATAATCCACTTTGCTAAATTTCGTAAAATCTACTTCATAATCACCGATTGCTATTTGTGATGGCAGATTTAGACTTTCTATCAAATATCCGAATAGTTTTTCGGTAAGCTCCATCAAATATTCGTAGTTTTTGTACGCCCTATAAAATTCTATCATCGTAAATTCAGGGTTGTGCGTGTGGTCGATACCCTCGTTTCTAAAGCTTCTATTGATTTCAAAAACGGCTTCAAATCCGCCGACAATGAGTCTTTTAAGGTAAAGCTCTGGAGCAATTCTGAGGTATCTATCCTCGCCAAGAGCGTTGTGATGAGTGATAAAAGGTCTAGCGGTCGCTCCTCCGGCTATCGGATGAAGCATAGGAGTCTCAACCTCCAAAAACCCTTCAGTCTCAAAAAAGCGTCTAACAAGGCTAACGACACGGCTTCTTGTTTTTAGCGTATCAAGAACCTCTCTATTCATGATAAGGTCAAGGTATCTCTGTCTATATCTCGTCTCCATATCGGTAAGCCCGTGGAACTTCTCGGGGAGCTGATTGACCGCTTTTGTGAGCACTTCCATGCCCTGTGCGTGAAGCGTAAGCTCGCCCGTTTTGGTAACAAAGGCAAACCCGTTTACCTCTACGATGTCGCCTACCTCAACTAGTTTTGCAAGTTCGCCAAACCAATCTCCAAGGTCGTTTTTGGAGTAATAAATCTGCATTACTCCGCTCTCGTCTTCTATCTTGGCAAACGCCGCTTTGCCCATAAGCCTAAGGAATTTGACCCTGCCCGCTACGGTAAATAATTTTTCAGATTTTTTTTCTTCTATTTCAGGCGCCAAAAGATATTCGTTGGCGGTCATAAATTCAGCACATTTCGTATCTCTTTTTGAGACGGAAGTATATGGATTTTTGCCCATTTGCCTTAGGAGCTCGGCTTTTTCAATCCTCTGCTGAGTATACACATTATCAAACATTAAGCGTTATTTCCTTTGTTTTTCAGTTGACATTCTTTGCAAATCCCGTGAAGCTGCATGGCGTGGTATTTGATTAAAAACCCTTTTTTGGCGGCTTCAACCTCTTGCAATTTCTCTATCTCATCCGATTCGAACTCTATAATTTTGTCACATTCATCGCATATCATATGGTCGTGATGCTCTTTTGTATTAAGCTCGTATCTTTTTCCCTCTGCGCCGAACGAAATACTGACGACAAAACCGTCTTGCTCAAAAAAGTTAAGGGCCCTGTATACGGTAGCAATACCGATATTCTTGCCATTTTCCTCTTTTTGGGCAAAAGACAAAATCTCTTCAGGCGTAAAGTGACCTTTGTGCTTAAACATCGCCCGCATAATCACCTCTCGCTGACTGGTGTTTTTAAGATTTTGCTCTCTTACCCTCCCCCTTAGCTTTGTTATTAAAGACTCTATGGATGAGTTTTCTTTCATTTCTTTTGTACGCCAAAAGATGAATTTGCTTCTTTGATAGCCTCTTTCATCGCCTCTTCTTTGGCTTTCTCAACAAGCGACGAACTATTAAAATCATCAGGCTTTAGCTTCATAACAAAACCGCCGGTCTTCTTCATCGGCTCATACATAAAGCTGTCCATCGTGTATGTCTCTAGTTTGCTTTGAAGAAGCGCTATATTTGAGAATGCAAACACGATAACCGAGAGTATCAAAAATATTTTGCCGCCCGCAGCTATGAAGCCTAAAATCTTGTCGGCTATGCCCATGCCGCTGGTATCGACCAATTTTGACAACATAGATGCCGCAAAAGTAATGCCGATCCAAATGGACGCAAAAAGAAAGATAAAGGCAACCACCGTAGCCGTAGTCGGGCTATTCATGTTAAAAATAGAGACAAACATATCCGAAAGTGAGGACGAAAATCTGGAGGCCAAAAAAATACCGCCGATTATTGCGGCAAGACCCGCTACTTCTTTGATAAATCCACGCAAAAAACCCTTTAGTCCAAGCGCAAAAACCAAAAATAAAACTATAATGTCGAGAGTGCTCAATTTAGGCCTTATCCGTATTTTGTGAGTGCCGAAATTGTACCGCCTTAATCATAAAAAAAACATTTTTTGTCTACAATAACTGTATGCCAAGATTAACAAAACAAGAGGCTTTTACGCTTTTAAAAAATGCCCCGCTTTTGGAGCTAGGGCAAAAAGCTTACGAGTTCAAAAAAAAGCTTCATCCCGAAAATATAACGACTTTTATTGTCGATAGAAATATAAATTACACGAATATTTGCAACGCCGGATGCAAATTTTGCGCTTTTAAGCGAGGCGTACACGATGACGACGCATATGTGCTAGACCTTGAGGTAATATCACAAAAAATAGAGGAGCTTATCGCAATAGGCGGCACGCAGATACTCTTTCAAGGTGGTGTGCATCCGAAACTTACAATCGACTACTACGAAACGCTGGTGGAATATATCCATACAAAATATCCATCTATTACGATACACGGTTTTTCAGCCTCTGAGATAGCCTATATCGCCAAAGTATCCGAACTTAGCGTGCCGGATGTCCTAAAAAGGCTTCAGGAAAAAGGGCTCTCTTCGATTCCCGGAGCTGGGGCTGAGATACTTGTCGATAGAGTGCGAAATATCATCTCGCCAAACAAACAAAACACCGCCGAGTGGCTAGAAGTACACCGTGAGGCACATAAGATAAATATGAAAACTACGGCTACGATGATGTTCGGCTCTGTCGAGACGGATGAGGAGATAGTGGAGCATTTGGAGCATCTACGAAATTTACAAGATAAGACTGGCGGCTTTCGGGCGTTTATTCTCTGGTCGTTTCAGCCCGATAATACGCCTCTTTTCAAAGAGTATCCGCATATTACAAAAGCTACATCAAATAGATATTTACGGATTTTAGCGCTCTCAAGGCTTTATTTGGATAATTTCAAAAACATACAAAGCTCTTGGGTGACGCAAGGCTCACATATAGGTCAATCCGCTCTGTTTTTCGGGGCAAACGATATGGGAAGTACGATGATGGAAGAAAATGTCGTAGCGGCGGCTGGGGCGGCTAACAAAATGGCGGAGGATGAGATAGTAAGACTCATTCAAGATGTCGGCGAGATAGCGGCAAAACGCAATACGGCATACGAAATACTCAAAGTTTAC
>DIZY01000072.1:7770-29174 GCA_002428055.1 Helicobacteraceae bacterium UBA6016 | reverse complement strand
GACATAGACGGCACCAAAGTTCCGGTTATTTTTGAAGAGGACAGAGGGCTTCCTACGATTACGATGAAAGTCGTATTTACGGATGCGGGCTCCATCAAAGACGGCGATAAAAGCGGTATATCAAAGCTTGCTTTTAGGCTTTTGAATGAAGGAACAAAAAAGCTCGGAACTACCAAGTTTGCAACCCTTCTTGATGAAAAAGCGATAAAACTATCGGCATATAGCGGTTTTGAAACGGCGGGAATTGAGTTTTCATGCCTAAAAGAATATACAAACGACGCCGTAAAACTAACAGAGGAGCTACTAAGAGACCCGAACTACTCCGAAGATACGCTAAAAAAAATCAAGCTCATAACCGTATCGCAGATAGCAAAAAGAGAGGATGACTTCGACCATGTAGCGGATGCGGCGCTCAAAAAAGAGATTTTTAAAGGCACTCCGCTACAAAACGATGCGATAGGCACAAAAGCAGATGTCGAAAAAATAGGACTAAACGAAATAAAAGAGTTTTTGAACGCAAACATGACGCTAGCAAACTCCGTGATAGTCGTAGGCGGAGATTTGAGCGAAGCAGAGGCTCAAATATACGCCAAAAAAATTCTAAGCGCACTAAACAAAAAAGGTGTGCCGCCAAAAGAGCATTTCTTTGAAGCCAAAAGTAGCGGCAAAGAGATAAAAATAAAGAAAAAAACCGAACAGGCGTATATATATTTCGGCAGTAAAGCAAATATCAAAGCCGACGACAAGGATGCGCACAAGGCAAGGCTGGCTGGTTTTATACTAGGCTCTAGCGGTTTTGGAAGCCGTCTTATGGAGATTATCAGGGTCAAAAACGGGCTTGCCTACTCCGCTTACAGCAGATTTAATCTCTCAAAAACCAACTCATACTTCTCTGGACATCTGCAAACAAAGCCGGAAAATGAGGAGAAGGCAAAAGAGTTAGTCAAAAAAACAATCAGCGAATTTGTGAGTGGCGGAGTCACCCAAAAAGAGCTAGACGGCGCCAAAAACTTCATTCTCGGAAGCGAACCTCTTAGAAACGAGACCTTATCGCAGAGAATTTCAAGAAGCTTTAACGAGTTTTATCTGGGTCAGAAGATAGGGCATCACAAAGACGAGCTTGAACTTATCAGAAATACGACGCTGGCAGAACTGAATGAATTTATCAAAAACCATCCGGAAATAACCGAGCTTACGGTAGCCGTCGTTACAAAATAGATGATTTTTGCCAAAGAGGATGAAGAGCGGCTAAAAAAGCTTGGCATATCCTCTATTTTGGAGCTTGCCCTAACCGTTCCACAAAAATATGAAGACTTTCGTCTCGACAAACCACTAACCGAAAACGAGTTTTGTGCCATAGAGTGCGAAGTTGTATCAAAACACCAAACTCCAAAAACGCTTACATTTGACCTGCGGCTTTTATCGCATGGCGACGGTCTCATTAAGGCGGTTTTTTTCTCGCCAAAAAGATACCAACAGAGCATTTTTGGAATAGGCGAGACACTCTATCTCTACGGCAAAATATCCAGATACCCCTATCTCTCCATAGTTCATCCAAAAAAGATAACGACGATAGGCGAAATCAATAAGATATACGCAAAAGGTCCGCAAAACAAAACGCATAAACTGCTCGCTTCAAAGTACCTGACCCTCAAAAATCTGCTAAATGAAGGCATTGACGAACAGAGCGCGCAAAATATACTAACACTCCACTTTCCGCTCTCCACGGCACAGATATACGAAAACGGTGGGCTTAGAAAAGAGCTTGTGGACGCGCTAAAACTGCTTGAAATATACAACTATCTCAAGGTTCTCTTTTCAAAAAAAATAGAGCTTCCCGCGACTGCCGTAAAACCTGAATCGTTGAATGATTTTTTGCGCAGACTGCCTTTTAAGCCGACAAACGACCAGATGGCGGCGATTGAAGCGTGCAAAGCGGATATGCAAAAAAGTGTTCAGGCAAAAAGAGTCGTTATCGGCGATGTAGGTTGCGGCAAAACCGTGGTGATACTTGCGCTCGCACAGATGACGGGGGGCGGCAAGACCGCTCTTTTAGCGCCTACGGCTATACTTGCCAACCAAATTTACGAAGAGGCTCAAAAATATCTCTCACTAAACACGCTACTCGTCACGCAAAGCTCAAAAGCCAAAGATGAAGAGATACAAAAGGCCGATTTTCTAGTCGGGACACATGCGCTTTTGTACAAAAAACTCCCTGTCTGCCAGACGCTTATCGTAGACGAACAGCATAGATTCGGCACAAATCAAAGGCATCTTATCTCAAAACTTGTCAGCGACGGCTCTATTCGACCCCACTACTTCCAGTTTTCCGCCACGCCGATACCTAGAACGCAAGCGCTCATAGAGGCGACGCTGGCGGATATAACGATGATAAAAGAGATGCCGCAAGAAAAAAACATAGAGACAAAAATCATCTCAAAAGAGGGTTTCAAAGAGCTTTTTGCTCACATCAAAAGCGAGATAGAGAGAGGGTTTCAGGTGGCGCTCATCTATCCGCTAGTCGAAAAAAGCGACAGTGCCGCCTATGCGTCGCTTGAGGAGGCGGAGGGGTTTTGGAAAAAGCACTTCGATAAGGTGTTTGTCACGCACGGCAAAGACAGCGCAAAAGAGGATGTGTTTTTGGAGTTTAGAAACGGCGGAGAACTCATACTCTCGACTACCGTAATGGAGGTCGGTATCAGTTTGCCTAAGCTCTCCACGATAGTGGTCGTAGGAGCCGAAAAGCTAGGACTTGCGAGCCTCCATCAGCTCAGAGGAAGAGTCGCCAGAAATACAAAAAATGGGTGGTGTTTTCTATACACCAACAGCATGGACAATGAAAGACTCCAAAAGTTTGCCGTCACAAAAAGCGGATTTGAGATAGCCGAACTTGACCTACAATATAGGGATTCGGGCAATCTGCTGACCGGCAAAGAGCAGAGTGGGCGGCAGTTTGAGTGGTTTAGCCTAAAAACGGACGAAAAAATAGCCAAAAAAGCAAAAGCGCTTTTGGAGTCGTTTTTAAACAGTAGGGCTGTAAAATAAACTTATGCTTAAACAAATAATAACTTTATCGGTAGCCGCCGCTTATCTTTTCGGTCTCGACATTGATGTCAAGCTTGGAAAAAGCAAGAACGATAGATACTCTATTTTAAACCTTGAAAGCACCGAACCTTTCGTATGCTACAAAAACGAGGCGGACGAAGCCCCAAAAAACAGTTATATTTGCGAATTTTCTACGCCGCCCAAAACTGCTTTTAAAGGCTTTGAGAGCGAATTTTTTAATGTATCGCCATACAGCAGCGGCGGGTATAAGCTAGCAATAACCTCCAAAACTCCATCGGATATATTCTCACAAAACTTCGACCCGAAAAGTGCATACGAAAAAAAGGCCGGATTTGTCAAGAGGGCAAAAAAATTTGTCGTTATAGCGTATGAAAAAGAGCTAAAATTTATCACACCGAAAAAAAAGCCGTCACTAAACTTTCCGGTTAGTATAGCCTCCGACCCGTTTGTCTATGTCAAAACACTCGATATAGACGGTCTGCCGATTAACGATACAAACTCGCTCCAAGATATAGCGCAGTTCAATGCAGCCAAAAAATCGTATGAAAAAGCAGACTTCAAAGGGGCGTTAGAAACTGCAGAAAAAGCGCAAAAAGCTTTTCCTAACTCTATATTTTTCTCCGAATATGAGCTTTTAAGAATAAAATCACTTGTAGCGCTTGGCGGGGCTACCAATAATACGGCGGCAATAGAGCTTGGTAGAAACTGGCTCAAAAACTTCCCTGCGGACGAAAAAGCTCCTGATGCGCTAATAGCCCTTATGAATGCATACGCTCACAATCAAGATTTCAAAAATGCGGATTACTATTATGAGAGAGTAACTAGCGATTTTAACTTTTTAGAGGCTTCCAAGCAAGCCATGATAGATTACGGCGACGCACTCAGATTTAGCAAAGCAAAACGGGCGGTTGAACTGTACAAAAAAGCTCTATATGAAACAAAAAATATAGAAACTGCCTCCATCGCAGCATTCAAAGCGGCAGATACCTATCTTTCAATGAATGAACCGGAAAACGCAAAAGAGTACTATGCAAAAATTCTCAAAGGCAATATAAACTTTATACTAAAAGATCCGGAAAAAGCATATACATTTGCCAAAAAACTGGCCGGAGCTCTCATATATACGCAAGCAATCGAGGTAGGAGAGGCTGCCTTGCCAAAACTAAGCAAAAAAAGTGAAAGCTATGAGGCGCTTCTCTCCGACTTGGGTGACTGGGCGGGGATGACTGGCGATAGAGAAAAGGCAAAAAGTTATTACAAAAGATACTTAGCGGAATACCCGGCCGGCAGATTTGCCCATCTTGTAGATGCAAAACTGGATAAGTTAAACTTTGCCGCCGAACAAAATATGAGCATCTCCGAACTCTCAAAAATAGCAGATAAATATCCAAAAGAACAGGTCGGACAAAAAGCGCTTGTAAAAGCCATCAAAGCTCTCACCGAGGGCAAAAAATATGCCGAAGCTTTAGCTCTTGAACCAAAAACTATAGGTCTGCCAAAAGAGCTTGCAGCGGAAACGAACGGATATATAATAAAAAGCGAAAAAGAGCTATTCTCGGCAAAACTTCTTTCAAATCAGTGCAAAGACGCTCTTTCGCTCTTGGCTAAAAACCGTATAACGCCGCTTGAACCCGAAGAGCTGAAACTTTATGAGTGCTTTATGAGTGTCGGCGAAACGACACAGGCGTATAATTTGGCAAAAAAACGGCTAGCCGTAAAAGATATGGCGGCAAAACTGCCTTGGCTATATAGATTTGAAACCTCGGCCTTGCGTATAGGCAAAACAAAAGAGGCGTACGAATCGGCAAAAGATGTGCTTACGCTCTCAAAAATATATAAAAAGGATAGTTTTGCGGATGTAGCGTTTGATGCGGCAAATTTGGCTTTAGAATACAAAGATCCAAATCTAATGACAGAGGCAATCTCCATAATAGAAACCCGTTATCCCAAAGACCCGAAAAGTATTACGGCATATAAGGCAGCTATTCGTTTTGCACTCACCAGAAACGATGCTCTCTCAAATCTAAAATACTCCGAGAAACTATATAATCTGCAACATCAGATAAAAGTATATGTCGAGACGCCGTGGGTGGAGTTTAATTATGCGGGTGCACTCGCAAAAAGCGGGAACCATAAAAAAGCCGCTACTATACTCGAGAGTGCTCTCGGTAAAAAAATGTCGGATACGGACAGGGCAAGGGCGCTCTTTGAGATCTCCTCAAACTATACGGCTATAAACGACAAGGCAAAAGCGAAAAGCACTCTTACCGAATGCTCCAAAATAAAAACGGATTCATCTTGGAAAAAACTCTGCAAAGAGTCATTAGATATATTAAAATAGTAAGAAAAATTGATTTATTATCGATATAATAATGCTAAAATAGTGCGAAATTAAGGATTTCTATTTTGTCACTCTATAGATACTTTGTATTTTTGCTTTTGCTCCTCTCCTCTTCTTTGCAAGCAATAGAAGAGGCAAATATAGGAGTATTGGCTTTTCGCTCAAAAGAGCAGACCGCAAAACAGTGGCAACCTACCGCCGATTATCTGTCCCGAGCCATTCCCGGTTTCCATTTTAAAATCATACCGCTAAACTACCCCGAGTTAGAAGATGCCGTAACAAAACAAAAAATAGCCTTTGTCATAACTAATACCGGTCACTATGTAATCCTAGAGTCACTCTATGGCGCATCCCGCATAGCCACCCTGATGGAACATAAAGGCGGCAAGCCGATTACGGGATTTGGTAGCGTAATATTCACGGCCGCAACGCATAGCGACATAAACTCTCTCAAAGACTTAAAAGACAAATCTTTCTCAGTTGTGGACAAGGACTCGTTGGGCGGCTATATGGCTCCGTTTGGCGAGCTAAAAAAAGCAGGTGTTGAGCAAAAAGATTTGTCTCGACTCATATTTACGGGAATGCCGCATGATCAGGTAGTGCAAGCCGTACTATCAGGGGCTGCCGACGCCGGAGCCGTGCGTACTGAGGTGTTGGAGGGTATGGCAAAAGAGGGCGCTATCAGCCTAAAAGATATAAAAGTGCTATCTGCAAAATCAAATCCAAATTTTCCGTTTGTACATTCAACCGCTCTTTATCCGGAGTGGCCGATTGCAAAAATGGACAATACGCCAAACGAACTTGCTAATAAAGTTGTGGTTGCACTGCTTGGCATGCCGTATGAAAATGAAGCGGCAAAAAAAGGCGAATACTACGGCTGGACGGCGCCTATAGACTATCAGCCGGTTCATGAGCTAATGAAACAGCTACATCTAAGACCATACGATACAGCGCAAGAGTTTGACATCCAAGATGTCTTACGAAAGTACATGGAAGGTCTTATCGTTTTTGGCATCTTAATATCGCTGGTCATCGGCTTCGGATGGCGCACGCTACTACTAAACGCCACCTTATCGCAAGAGGTATCAAGACGAACCGAAGCCGAAAATAGGCTTCAAGAGATTACCGATACGATAGGCGAGGGAATCTATGCCATAGATGAAAGCGGCATTATCACATATACAAATCCGAACGCCGAAAAGATTTTGGAGTTTTCAAAAGAAGAGATGCATGGCGCAAATGCACACAAACTGTTTCACCACACCAAACTAAACGGCGAGAACTATCATCAACATGAATGCAATATATCAAAAGTAATCTCATCCGGCAAAATTTATAGTAGCGACGATGAGCTTTTTTGGCGCAAAGACGGTAGCTCTGTTGCCGTAAGCGTCACCTCTAGCCCAATTATGCAAAATGATAAAGTAATCGGCTCGGTCGTAGCATTTCAAGATGTATCGGCAAGAAAAGTACTGGAAGAGCAAATACGCACCTCGAACCAGATATTATATAAAGTTCTCAACAGTATCGACGCCGATATACATGTAATAGACATAGCAACATACGAGGTAATATTTGCCAATAGCCACTCTAAATATAAATTCGGCGACATAGTAGGCGGGCATTGCTTTACAAGCTTGCAAGGCAACAAGGCTCCATGCGATTTTTGTCCGCTAGACGGATATGATAGAAAAGAGATACCGCTAGATACCCAAATGTCATGGGAGCACAAAAACGAGATAAACGGTATCTGGTATAGCTACAGAGAAACGGTCACAAGGTGGATAGACGGCAGAAAAGTAAAAATTCAAGTGGGTTTTGACATTAGCGAAAGAAAAAAACTGGAAGAAAACCTTGAAGCAAGAGTGGAGGAGGAACTGGCAAAAAGGCAGTTGCAAACAAAAATTTTGACGCAACAGTCCAAAATGGCGGCAATGGGCGAAATGGTAGGAGCGATAGCTCACCAGTGGAAACAGCCGTTAAATGCCCTAGCGCTGATAGTTCAAGATATTAGAGAGGCTTTTAGAGAAGGAGAGCTTGACGAAAAATATGTCAACCAAAGCGTCAAAGATTCGATAGAGCTTATACGGCATATGTCAAAAACAGTTGATGATTTTAGAAATTTTTTTAGACCTGATAAAACAATAGAATCGTTTAGTATCGCCAATATTATCGATCAAGTTCTATCGATCTTGTCTGCACAACTCAAAGAAAAAGGCATTAGCGTAAAAATTACGGAGGATGCGACAAACATAGAGGCGCTTGGCTATCCAAACGAGTTTAAACAAGTAATACTAAATATTATCAACAACGCCAAAGACGCCCTCTTGGAAAATAAAATAGAAAATCCGCTAATCGAGATAGAGATATGCAATAAAAACAAACGCCCCGCCGTATGTATCAAAGATAATGCCGGCGGCATACCGCAAGAGTTCTTGGAACGAATATTTGAGCCTTATTTTACAACCAAGTCGGAGGAAAAAGGCACAGGCATAGGTCTCTCCATGAGCAAAACGATAATAGAGGAGAGTATGCAAGGCTCTCTTAGCGCCGCCAACACCGATGTTGGTGCCGCATTTACGATAGTTTTATAAAAATATCTTTTCAATCTCCTGCAGTGTCGACTCTTTGGAGCCCCTAAACACCGCATTTAATTGTGATTTATTAAAAGTATTTTGTCTTTTTGCAAGTTGCCATGTGTGAATATTAAGAAGCTCTTCACACTCCGCCCTGCTTACCTGCCCATCGATATATTGCATAGCCTCCTTAAGTCCGATAGAGCCCATAGACTTGGTATCTTTGCCATATTTGCTCGATAGATATACCGCCTCGTCAAGCAATCCCGCTTCAAACATCTTGGCGGTTCGTAGCTTTATTTTTTCTTTCAGCTCACCCCTATCCACGGCTATCTCATATACCGTCAATCCGTCCGCTACTTTTTTTTTCGGCAACGAAGCAAAAAGCTCGCTAGCCGACTTACCAAACTCAAAAAACATCTCAAGCCCTCTGCTGATACGATAGCTATCTGCGCTTTTTATACTAATGGCAAACTCAGGGTCTATTTTCGATAAAACTCTGTACGCCTCGTCTATATCGCTACTTACAAGCTCGGTAGCCCTGCTTCTTGCCTCTGCCCCTATTGGCGGCATATCGCTTAGCCCTTCCATCATCGACTTGAGATAAAATGAGCTTCCGCCGACTATTACAAGATGCTTGCCGTCTTCAACTGCCGCATATTTGGCTTTTTCATACTCATCCATAAACATCGCCGCATTAAAAGCCTCATTCGGATACAAAATATCTACGCCAAAATGCCGAACGCAAAGAAGCTCCTCTTTTGAGGGTTTTGCGCTTGCAATATCCACCTCTTGGTAGAGGGCAAGGGAGTCGAGGGAGAGTATATACGCTCCATGTTTTGCGGCTAAATAAAGAGCCGTATCACTTTTTCCGGAGGCGGTCGGGCCTATTATCGCTATTTCTATCATTTTACAATTTTAACAAAACTCTTCAAAAAGCCCTTTTTGGCTAAAATCAAATCAAAAAACCGGAGCCTGAAAATTCTAGCAAAACTCAAACACTTCTCGGAGCTTGTGATGCTCTCGCATACCGTCTTTTCACTACCGTTTATACTTATCGCGATGGTTGTAGCCTCTCATGGCCTGCCATCTTTATCGCTTTTGATACTCGGTATTTTGGCGGCTTTTTTTGCCCGTTCGTTTGCGATGGGAGTCAATAGATTTGCAGATAGGAAATTTGATGCTAGAAATCCACGCACGGCTTCGAGACCTAGCGTAGATGGAAGAGTATCGGCATCTACGCAGCTGTTTTTTATAGCTCTTAACGGACTCGGATTTATAGTCGTATCGTTTGTTATCAACTCTTTGGCATTCAAGCTCTCCTTTCTTTTTCTGCCGATTTTGGCGGCATATTCGTACTTTAAGCGATTCTCTTCCGCCGCCCATCTGGTGCTTGGACTCTCCTTGGCGCTTGCTCCGATAGCCGGCGAAATAGCGGTGAGTGAGAGCGTATCGCTCTGGAGCCTCTGCCTTGCGGCTGGCGTGCTGTTTTGGGTAGCGGGATTTGACATTTTTTATGCGCTTCAGGATATGGAGTTTGACAAAGAAGAGGGGCTTTACTCTATTCCTTCGGTGTTTGGGGAAGCAAAAGCAATGAGCTTTGCGGCGTCGTTTCATACCCTTACGATCATCTTTTGGTTTTTGTTCGTCAAATTTGCCGCCCTCTCTTTCATATCAATGTCCGGCGTTCTTTTGGCGGCGGCGTTGCTTTTTGCGGAGCACTATCTCGTCAGGCGAGACAAAGGCACTATAAACAAAGCTTTTTTTACGATGAACGGCTATCTAGGAATTTTGTTTTTTGCTCTTGTGACTATAGATATTTGGATAAACAGATGAAACTTGTAAGAACCGCCGCCAATATAGCCTTTGAAGAGGTAGGCAGCAGAAAAGAGGAGTTTGAAAGAGAGTTTGAAGTATTTAGCTCTACAGACTCAAATCCGGTAGACGATTTCATCCAAAAAATGAAAGCGAGAGAGGGCAAAGGCGCCCCCGATGATATGACTATTTTGCTGCTTGCAGAGTTACACAAAAAAGTTGACGAATTGACCAAGGCGATAAAAGGCGAAACCAAAACATACCTACCGCTAGCAAACGAAAGAACACTTGATTTTGCATGGTTTGATACGGTACGGCTTGAAGGATTAAAGCCGAACGCATTGTACTATGCAAGAATAAGTATGCCGCTTTTTAGAACAAGGATAATTCCTTTCTTTTTTGAGGCAACCGATGAAGAGTACGGTACAATCACAAAAATATGGCCGGACGATAAGGCGGATTTTGACGGCTATCTAGCCTCAAAAGACAGAGAAGAAGTAGCAAGAGAGAGGGCGCTTAGATGATGGATTTGATACTTGTGGCGCTCATAAGCGTAGCTGTTTTTTTCCTTTTTATATTTGTGTATATCAGAGAAAGCGCTATCAACAAAAAACTAAAACTATATGAAAAAACATTCGACCTTCTAAACCAAAATATACATAGACTAGAAAAAGAGATAAAAACCAAAAGCGCAGACCCACGCCATGACGGAGCCACGCCAAGCGAACTGGAGGAGTTCTCAGAAGTCAGCCGTGTCATCATAGACAAGTTCCACGAACTCCAAAAAGATAATCTAGAGTTCAAAGAGAGTCTAGTTGAGCGCTACCTAGAGCTAGAAAACAAAATGAAACCGCTCACATCCGTAGCACCAAGCTCCACCGGACTCGATGAAAATAGAATAGTCACACTCTTTGCAAACGGCTTTAGCATAGAAGAGATTGCAAAGCAACTACGCATCGGTACGGGAGAGGTAGAGTTTGTGCTAAAGTTGCACGATATCAAGTAGACCACTCTTTCTTCACAAAAAAGCTATATATGCCGATGTACACCCACTATTTTAACGGATGTACATTATGAGGATAGACACTTATAAACTGGAGCTTGACGCTCGCCACACCCTAATCAAAACAGAACAATCGGCAACGCTGGAGCGTGATGACGAGATTCGCACAACAATAACCTCCAATGAAGAGGAGAGGCTTGAGCTTTTTGCAAACGGTAGTCTAAAAACAGGCGGCAAAGAGCTTAGCTTTCACTTAGATGAACTACTGCTGAGCAAAGAGACGCAAAGCATAATGCTTATCTCAAAAAAAGAAAAATCAAAAGAACCGATACTATACGACCCGCTTACAATAAATTTAGATGGAACCGTTGCCGGTACAGACGCAAAAGAGAGATTTTATTTTGATATCGACAGTGACGGCAAAGATGACAACATATCGCTACTATCAAGCGGTAGCGGTTTTTTGGCGCTAGACAAAAACCAAAACGGTGCGATAGACGACGGCAATGAGCTATTTGGAACAAAAAGTCAAGACGGATTTGCCGATTTGGCAGGCTACGACGATACAAAAGACGGCATAATAGACGAAAACGACAAAATTTTTGGGCAGCTAAAAATTTGGCTCAGAAGTAGCGATAAAAACCAACTTATGGCACTGAAAGAGGCTAATGTCGGCGCACTTTTGCTAGAGAGCGTCAACTCGTCGTTTGATTTTAAAGGGGGCAGAGAGTTAAACGCAAAACTCAAAAAAAGCGGTGTCGCACTGCAAGAAGATGGAAAACCGCTTTGGATGTCGCATATAGATTTTGCGATAAAAGAAGACACAACAACGGTAAAACCTGAAAAATCGATAGACACTAACGCTAACAATAGTACGCCCGCCTCCCAGCCAAACTATACCGGAGACCCGTCAGTGGTGGCGCTAGAGGGTCTCAAAAAAAAGCTTGAAGAGGTCAGTGCAAAACTTCAAAAAACAGATGATAAAGAGGAAAGACAGCGGCTAGAAACAGAAAAAACAAGACTGACCACTCAGATAGACGCCATCGAGAGAAGTAGCCTACGGCGTGCAGCCAGCCTGTAGGACAACATAGACTTCAATTACTCGTTATAACATTCATCGGATTTATCGACACATCTTCTTGCATCTATAAAAATCAACATGGAACCTAATTAACCAACCTAACATACTCCCTCGCTGCGGCTTGTAAAAGTCCGCTTCTTGTCATGCCGTGAGTTTTCGCATATCTATCGATTGAATCTAATTCATTTTCGGGAATAGTAATATTTAGCCTAACGGCTTTTGGTTGACGGTTTGAGGGCATTGGAATAATATCTCCGCTTGACAGAGCCGCCTCCAAAAATGCTTTAAAAGCTAATCGCACATCTCCCACAGCCTCTTCCGGAGTCTCGCCGTCGCCCATAACACCTTTGAAGTCTTTGTAATAGGCAAACCAACCGCCGCCCTCGCTTTGGCTTAAGGGTCTAAGAATAATCTCATAGTCAAGACTGATATAATCTTCTACTTTTTTCATTCCGACTTCTCCAATATCTCAAGAACTTGCTTTACATACACGGCTTTAATAGGCTTGGCAAACGGTATTACTATATGCTCTCTTCCGTCTTTTCTGAAAACATAGTGACTAGAGCCGTTATTCGAGCAAACATAGCCAACATCTTCTAGCAACTTTTTAATATCCCCAAAAGGAATATTTTTCGGACTGTTCTTCATAGCCGCCAAAAGTTTTGCTTTTTTACTCAAACCTGCACCTTGCTATAAGTGTGTAATTATACATACTATTAAATTATAATGTTAATACAAAAGAGAATAACTTATGATACTATGAATAAAAAAGGAATTATATGTTGTGGACGATTGCGATACTACTGCTCATTCTGTGGGCTCTTGGGCTGGTAAGCAGCTATACGGTTGGCGGATTTATTCATATACTATTAGTATTGGCGGTTATAACCATACTAATTAGAATTATTCAGGGACGGCGAGTAGTTTAAGGGCGCTAATCTGTTGTTATAACATCCATAGGATTTATCGGCACATCCTCTTTGGTCATCTCAAAAGTTAGCTCTTTGTCTATCCGTCCGACTACCGCCCCCTGTTCTATCTTTTTGCCGGCCTGCACGGTCGGGGCTATCTTGCTAAGGTGTGCATAGATGGAGTGTAGGCTTCCGTCATGTTGCACGATGACCACATTGCCGAGCGCAGCTACCGATTTTGCGAATACCACTTTGCCTGGCATAATATTTTTGACCATTACATCGCTAGAGTTTGAACGAAGTACGACCGAATCGTTGTGTATTCTAATTTTATATATCGGGTCTATATATGGGCCAAACTGTTTAACGACTTTAAACCCCTCAAGCGGCGGCGGTACTTTTCGTCCGGTATATCTTGCGGATTTGGTGGCTTGATATGAAGAGCCCATCATTTTTACATCATTATTCAACTCTACATCGTTAATATTTATATCCGCCATCGATTTTCCTGTAGCGCTTTTCGTTATAGTTTTTGGCGGTTGTTTTACCCTTGCTGCCTCGGCTAGTTTTTGGCGTTTTAAGATATTTAGCTGCTCTAAAGTCGCTCTCGCCTGTTGCTGCTCTTTTGCTAGTTTTTCTAGTTTGGCCTTATAGCTTTCCGACTGCTTTTGAATTTTGGCTATTACTTTTACCCTCTCCTCTTTCGTCTGGGCAAGTTTTACTTTTTTTTGTTCCAAAGCGCTCATAGAGTTTTTGATAGCTTTTATCCTCACCTCAAGCTGGGCTATCATCTTTTGGCGAGCCATATACTCTGCTTTTAATTTCGCGGTATACCCGCTTACGGCCTTTGTCAGCGTCTTTGATAGCTGCGCCTTTACGATATCCTCTTCGCCGGATGGCTGTGTCTCAGAGAGTACGAGAGAGGCGGAAAGGTCTTTTGCAAGTATTGCTACAAGCTTTTTTTCTAGCTCCTCTTTCTCGTTTTCAAGCTTTTTTTTCTGCTCCTCTATCCCCTGCACTTCAATGTTTTTTTGCTGGTGCTCTACCCCAAGTTTTGCCACATCTGCTTCAAGTGCGATTATCTGGGCGTCCAGGCTCTTTATTCTATTTTGCTCCTCTATGATGTCTTTTGCGGCATCCTCTATGGAGTTTGAGAGCTTGCTATACTCCTGCCCTTTCTGGGCTATTTGCGACTGTGTTTTTTTGATGTCTTTGTCTATCGCAACCGTAGCGGGTGTGGCAAACGCAAAAAGTGCAGCAGATAAAACAAGCGATGCTCTTACCAACTCTCAAGCCTTCTAAACGCAACCATAGATACAGAGAAGAGCGATACGCCAAGAGAGAGAGTGCAAAGATGCAACAAGCTCTCTTGTAGGTTAAAATAGATATTTCCATCCAGTCCTATGCTTTTTAGATATAGCGCTACATCCGGCGAAATGGAGAGATAATAAAAAGCCCCAACGGTAATAGCCACGGCAAAAAAAGAGTCCACTATAGCCATTTTGATAAGCACTACGCTACGCATCCATACCGGAGCGCCGAATATCGCCATTATCTGCATCCTAGAGATATGCTCAAATCTCCACACCTCCATGAATTTCACAAAAAGCAGGATATTGAATACAAACACAACCCCAAGATAGGCTGTTACGCCCGACTTAAAAGCATCTAAAAGATTTGAGATAGAATTTTGCGTTCTGGCAAAACTCTCTACTTTTATAATACCTCTAAGATTTTTTATCGATTTTGTGACACCGTCAAGCTCTTCCTTGCTCGGGTACTTAGTAAGCTTGATGCGATAAAAAGAGGGTAGCGAGCTTTGAAGCTGTTGGTATACCTCCGGGGCTAAGTCGCTGCTAAATCCCGCAAAAAATGGTTGTGCATTTATCTCCTCAGCCGAAGCCACCAAATATGAGCCGTGCTTGAAGCTGTTTTCGGCAATTTTTTGAGTCGATACCGCAACTATCGAATACTCGTTCGCAAGCTTTTTTTCATACGAAACGGTCAACTCTCCGATAACGAGATAGAGCTGATAGCTAAACAGCAATGCAACCAACGAAAAAATAAGCGTTATATGGCTTTTAAGATATTTCATGGATATTTCCGTTTTCGATATGAAGGGTTTTGTACGGCAAATCAAACCTGCTAGGTATGTGGTGCGTTGCGACAAGCACCGTAATCTCACATGCGTGGGCAGTTTTTAAAAGTTCCAGCACAACTTCCGCCGAGTATTCATCCAAGTTGCCCNNCGCCCGTAGGCTCGTCCGCAACTATGATAAGCGGGCTATGCACAAGGGCTCTAGCCACTGCCGCCCTTTGCTGCTCGCCGCCTGAAAGTTCATCGGGATAGTCATCTGATTTGTGTGTCAGCTTTACATGATTTAGAAGTTTTGAGGTCTGTTGTTCGCACACATCCGCAGAGTATCCGGCTATGATGAGCGGTAGCATCACATTTTTTTTGATACTCCACTCCTCTATCAGTTTGTAGTCTTGAAACACGAGTCCCATCTTGCGTCGTAGGTTTGTCAATTTGCCGTTTCCGGCTTTTACCATATTTACGCCGCCAACTTCAAGAGCGCCGCTTCTTGGACGCACGCCGCCGTAAAGGGACTTGATAAGTGTCGTCTTTCCGCTTCCGCTCGATCCAGTCAAAAAGACAAATTCGCCTTTGTTTACAGAAAAGTTTCCGCCTTTGATGACAGGGTCTTCTTTTTTGTATCCCAAATAAAGATTTTGTGCGCTAACTATTTTTTCCATACAAATACTCTTTTATGATTTTGTGTGCTTTTCTGGAGGCTTCCACGCATAGCGGGGCAAACGGAAAATAAGATACTGCACCGTCAAGCGAAACTATATATCTTCTATCGGGTCTTGCAGTATCTCCGAAGGTGACTTTTAGCGCAAAGTCTTTGCCGTTTGCAGAGAGTAGCAAATCCTCAAAATTAAGAAGCATACCCTCGCTCACCATGGCGCCTTTTGGTAAATTTTGGACAGCTTGAAGGCTTACTTCTCCCTCAAACTCGAAAGAGGCTTTTTGTTGTTCGCTATTTTCGCCTTTTTCGGGATACACTCTCATCTCGAAAATATCCTTACCCTGTCTTAGCCACCTATCTTCATATTTGCTGACTATCTCGGCAGGCTCATTCTTATAAGTATCTACTCTAGTTTTCGGCAAGCTCATCGCACACCCGAAAGAGTACTCAAAATACTCTCTATCGTCGCTTCTAAGCTCCATAAAACCGCCCTCTTTCAGCACCTTTGAGCAGACACTCAAGAAACTCTCAGAGATAACCCGTCTTGTCGGACTATCAGGCCAAGGCACCGGAAAGTGGACAAATATCTCCGACACCGCCCCCTCTTTCATCGTCTCTATGACGAGTCTTGCATCAAAATCAACGACATATACATTCTCAAGCCCTTGCAGTTCGCACTGACGAAGTACCTGTTCGATGGAGGGCTTATATATCTCTATGCCGACAAACTTCTTACTGGGCTCCTCTTTTGCCCTGTAAAGCAGATGCCGCCCACTTCCAAAGCCAACCTCTACAGACACCTCTCCGTCAAAAAACTCAGGATGTTTGCAAAAAAATAGCGGGTCTAACAGCTTTGAAGATTTTGCTTTCTCTTTTTTTAGGGCAACATTTGAAGATAGTACTTCGCCGCAAAAAGCGTCGCAAAAAATAGCAATCGCCTCTTTCGTCAAATTAAGCTCGGATGGACGGGTAAGTTTCTCCGGTTTTATCAGATAGCTACCCTCTTTACCTCGCACCGAAAGCGCAAAGCGAACACCCCTCATCTCTATGAGCGCAAGAGAGTATCGTGTCGTACTGACAAACTCTACGAGTTTTAGCTCCCCAACACTGCAAGGCTTAATGTCGCTCTTTACGCTACCTACAAAAGCGTGCGGCAATTATAGTCCTTTTGGAACAAACAGCTCCACTTCGTCGCTCGGTCTACTTACGATGCCGTCCCTATCAACAGACTCTATATAATACTGATATTTTTGACCCAAATCCACATCTTTATCTTCAAAGTTAAAGCCTTTGATGTCGGTAAATGTGATATTTTGCTTATTCAAAAAATTGCCCCATTTTTTTGTTATTTTAAATGTTACAGGCTCTTTTTCGGTTGTTGTCCATGCCAGATGCACCCTATTTTCTTTGATAGTAGCAAGCGTAAACGCCGGAGTCAAAGGCTTTGGTCTCGTAACTCCAGTAGCCGAGTGTTCAAATGGGCTTTCAAGTGCGTCTTTATCGACAATACCGACTTTATAGTATCTGACGGCGCCGTCTTCATCTATTTTGTCAAGGTATTTTTTTTCTGTACCGGTGTAGATAATGGCATATTTTGCATCCGGTTTGTCAGCTCTATATAGACGATAACCGTCAAACTCTTTTTGCTCCGGAGAGTCCCAGTTTATGGCTATCTGCTTCGGAAGGTCTTTGGAGGCATAAATAGAGGTGACGGGAAGCGGGAGCTTCTTGGTGCTCACCGTTACCGTTTCACTTGGTCTTGATAGTGAGCCGTCAAATGTCCTAGCTATCACCCTGTAGTAATAGTTTTTACCGCTCTCAACTTTTGTATCTATAAATTCAGCCATCAGCCTTGGCGATACTTTTGCCACATCTTCCCAGTTTTTATCTCCGGCTCCGCTTTTTTGCACTATATACTCCACCACATCAGGGCTAACATGCGGTCTCCAGACTATTTTTGCGCGATTTGGAAGGTTGCTTACAGCCGCTATAAAACTAACGGACTCTAACGCCGGAGCGGTCTTTACGCTAACAACGGTTGTGGCGTCCGACTCCGTTCCGTCTTTAGTATATGATGAAAATCTATAAGAGTACTGCGTATCCGGCTTCAACTCTTTATCTGCATAGTGCGACACAAATCTGTCTTTTATCGTTCCGATAAGCTCTGAGCCACCGTCCGCCTTACTTTTGTATATTTTATAACCTTCTATGCTCGGATTACTAGTATACTCCCACTCAAATCCCGCCGAGCTTCTATCGCTCATTGTTCTAACATTGGTCGGCTTTGGCAGATTCGGGTCAATTTTCGGTCTATCCAGTAAAGAGTCGTTGTTTGCGCAACCGCTAATTAGAACCGTCAAAAAGAGAGCTGATAAACTCTTGGTCAAATATCTCACTCGAATTCTCCTTCGTAAAAAGTCTACTAAAAACAGTTTTGAAATCATCAGGCGGCGTATCAAAAAAACCAACTTTTTTATTTGTAAGCGGATGATAAAAATACAAAACAGCCGCATGAAGCATCACCCTAGGTATTTCTATCTTAGCATTTTGGCTTTTAAAGCCGTATAAATCATCGCCCAATATATCTCGCCCCAAATGAGCCAGATGAGCCCTTATTTGATGCGTTCTACCGCTAAAAAGTTTTGCCGCTATAAGCTCAAATCTTTGATTATCGGATAGGAGCAGTTTTTTAAAGGCGCTTTTAGCCTCTCTGCCCTCTTTTTGCACAGACATTTTGATTCTGTTTTTCGGATGTCTGGCTATCTTTGCATCCACGACGACATCCTCTTTAATCGGTGGTTCAATAATGGCAACATAGTACCTACCTGCACTCTTGTCTTTAAACTGCACTTTCAGACCGTCCGCCGCTTCCTCGGTTTTCGCCACGACCATGAGGCCGGATGTTTCCCTGTCGAGCCTATGCACGATACCGTCTCTAGCGCTATCGTCGGAAGGAGCGAGTGTATAGCCGTTTTGCTTTAGCCAATCAACAAGCGTCGACTCTCTCGTACCGCTACCCTCATGCACCGTAAGACCGGAGGGTTTGGAGAGCACTATCACCCCTTCGTCTTCATAAAGTATTTGCGGAACAAGCGTAGACTCTATCGCCGTCTTTTTAAAAAAATCTTCATACTCGCATATCTCAAGTGTGCTACCGACGGTAGGCTCAAGCGACGCCTTGGTGACAACTCTTGCATTTACGGCGCAAAATCCCTCTTCGACGATTTGCTTTGCCTCTCTTCTGGATATACTCAGAACGCTTGCCAAGATAGCGTCTAGACGCTCTTTGGACTCTACTTGTAGGGTTTTTAAAATGGGGGTTTTCATTTGTGTATATTAGGGTATTTTGGCTAAAATCAGCGCAATGATACAGATAGACAGACGAATAATAACCCATTTTGATTTTTTTATACTACTTCTCATAATCCCGATTGCGCTTAGCTCGCTTTTTTTGATTAGCGAAGTCAACAGCTCTCTTGCGACAAAAGAGATGGCCTACATCATAGTCGGCTTTGGCGTACTCATTTTATTTTCTATCATTCCGATAAGAAAACTAACATGGCTTATCCCCATCATCTACTGGGTGGATATACTACTTCTAGTTTCCGTCAAATTTTTTGGCGTATCGATACTTGGAGCACAAAGATGGCTTGAGATACCCTTCACCTCTATGACGCTACAGCCCTCAGAGATAATAAAACCCGCACTTCTCTTGATGCTTGCCTATTTAATCCAAAAAAACCCGCCGCCGCAAGAGGGGTACGGACTAAAAGCATTTGCAAAAATCTCTTTTTATATTCTTTTACCGTTTTTCTTAATAGCAATAGAGCCCGACCTTGGAAGCGCGGGCGTCGTATTTATACTTGGATTTGGCATACTGTTTTTAGTCGGGGTACAGTGGCGGATATGGGCTGTCTTGATAGCCGTATTTTTGACGATGTCAACGCTTCTGTATGAGTTTGGGCTAAGGGACTACCAAAAACAGAGAGTAGAGGATTTTCTAGCAGAAAAACCAAGCTACCATGTACAGCAATCCATTATAGCAATAGGTTCCGGCGGAATATTCGGCAAAGACAAAGAGGATGCCACGCAGGTACAACTCAAGTTTTTGCCTATTGCCACCACCGACTTTATTTTCGCATACCATGTCGAGAGATTCGGCTTTTTCGGAGCTTTTTTGCTCATAACTATATACTCGACACTGACGCTACATATTTTAGGGCTTCGGCAAAAATTCAAGAACGACCACTTTAGCGTAGTATTTGCCAGCGGTATAGGGGTGCTCATCTTCGTCTACTCCTCTATCAACATAGCAATGACGATAGGGCTAGCCCCTGTAGTCGGCATACCCCTTCCGATGTATAGCTACGGAGGCACTAGTTTTGTTACTTTTATGATTCTTTTTGGAATTTTAGAGAATTTACTTGCTTTTCGTTTTAATTTTTTGTATAATTCCGTCTCTTTTTCAAAGCAAAAACGCTAAAAAAGCTTCTCAAACATACGGGTTCTTAGCTCAGTTGGTTAGAGCAGCCGGCTCATAACCGGCTGGTCAGAGGTTCGAGTCCTCTAGAACCCACCACCCGTTTCACCTTTAAAATCAGTACTTCAAGCCACTTTTAAAAATCACTTTAAGCTTTGCGAAAAATCATTTTAGTAACCTATTAGTAACCTGACTTTAATTTAGTAACTTTAATGCCTACTGATTATTCATCTTTTTGAAATACTCGTATGCCTCGTTAATCTTTTGGATTATCTTTGTAAACTCATCTTGATTTTCTGGGTGCAGGTCTGGATGATACAATTTGACTAATTTCTTCCATGCTTTTTTAATCTCATCAAATGTAGCATCTTTGGATATTCCCAAAACCTCATAATAATTACCGCTAAAGAATCTTGCATGCTTTGAGCTGTACTGCTTTTGCTCACTTTGATTTTGGTAACTTTTTTGGTAACTTTTTGATTCTTCATAAGCCCGTCTACTCTCCTCGTGTGCCTTTCTTTGTTCCTCTTGTTTATTTTGTCGTTGTTTGTTCTCAAACCATGAATCATTAAAATAGTTATCTGAGTTTTTGTAGTAAAACTTCGTGCCTTTATACCAATCACGATACTCATATTTTGCATATTTTCTTTGCTCTGATTGATATTGCCAGTCCTCTTTGTACCACTGCCAGTAAATCTGAAATCTTCTCCTAAACGGATGCTCTATTGTTTTATTTATGGAGTAGGCAAAATAGACTATAAGCAATATTGTATGTTTGGCGGTGTAATACAGCCATACTAGGGCATTAAGCAGGGTAACGACAAACCAAACCGCACTTCTCAAAAACCTCAATATTTTATAATATACAGTCAGCCAAAAATAGTAGGCATTGATTGTTGCATACTTGAGTTGGTAGTATTTTTCCTCTATATCTTCCAGTATAAATTTTATATGTGGGATTAAAGCTCCAAGAGCTATCCAGTTTTGTATATTGAAAAATACGGAATGATATTTTGGATCTATCGGATTTAAAAGAGTGATTGTTGCAAGCACTACGATTAAATATCTAAATACTCTATTTTCAAAAATAGAAGATACTTTGTAGGCTATTGCAAAAACCATAGCGATTACAACAAGAGCACTTATATTTGAGCCTATAAGCGATATTTCTTCACTTAAAATCTGTAGTGCTTCAATCATTCCTCATCCTTGCCAAAATCGGGCTCCACATGGTAGTCTACATATTCCACCGTGTCATTTATACTTGCTTTCTTCATGGCTACTTTTGGAATTTTTGCATAGCTTTTGAAACTACCGTGTTCATAGTAAGCCGTAGTTTTCAGCTTCAAAGCTCGTTTGTTTGCATATATAAACAAAA
>DIZY01000072.1:0-7722 GCA_002428055.1 Helicobacteraceae bacterium UBA6016 | reverse complement strand
CTCTTCTTCATAAGACTTTGTTCCAAGCAGTTTTTCTAGCTTTTCAAGGGTGGCTTGATCCGCTCCGCTAAAAAATATTCTTCCGCTTATCCCGCCGTTTAGTATGGTGTTTGCCTCATATTCGCCGTATTTTGAAAACATCTGTGATTCGTTTTGCAAGACTACAGAGATTGAGACTTTGTACTTTCTGATTGTTGTTATTGTCGTGGAGAAGTTTGGAATATTCATATTCCCAAACTCGTCAAGCAAGCAATAAATAGGCAAATCCCCATTTGTCGGCAGTTTCTCCATCATTTTGTTAAATAGCTGAGAATAAAAGATATTTAGCAAGAATGCATATTGGTTTTGTTTTTGTGCCGGAACTTTTACATAGACTATGGATTTTTCTTGTCTCAAGCTGGCAAAATCAAATGTGTTGCTAGCCGTCAATCTTTCAAGATTGTCGTTTATACCTATCGGGCTGAGTGCCGTAGATGCTGTTGCAACATAACTCAAAACAGTTTTTGGATTTCCGGTCGCAAAGCCTTTCCACTCGTTGAATGTTTTGGCATCGGCATATTTATAGACAAAAAAGTCTAGCTTTTTGCCCATATCTCCAAAGTTGTTGATTAGGTGCTTGATGTTCGCAAGATTGATATAGCGATAATCTCTCGTACCCAGTAGCACTTTGGCGAAAATACTTATTAGTGTTTTTGCCCCGTCAAGCCAAACCTTGTCTTCGCCGGACTCTTTCGGATTTGCACTTTTAATTAGAATTTCTGCCATTTCGTCAATGGATATAGAATCAGTAGCATAATACATAGGGTTGTATCTAATTGATTCGTTTAAATCTTCGGGATTTAGCACATATACTTTATAGCCCCTACTTTGCATAAAACCACTTGTTTTTTCAAAAAGTTCACCGCTTAGGTCTGTTACTACCATTGAGGCTTTAGAGCTTGCCAAACGAAATATATTTGAAATTATATAGCTTGTTGTTTTTCCGGCTCCGCTTCTTGCAAATAAAGCTATGTGATTAAAGCTTGATTTTTCGTCTAGTCTTTTTGAATCTCCGTCGATTAGCAAGCCCTTGTGTGCTTGATTTAAAAAGCTATCAGCTTCAAACTTATTCATAAAGCCGTCATCGGCAAATTTATTTGTCAGTATCCGCCGTGCATATTTTAGAGGTTTTGAAATCGCACTTGATGCATCCCTTGTGTGCGATAGACCTCCGAAGATAGTAGCAAATACATTTTTCATAACTGTATACATTAGGTAGATAAAAAATATGAGAGCTAGAAGAGATGCCAAAGACTCCATCATTTAGCCTTGTCTGGCTTTGGTATATAAACGACAAGCTTCGCTCTTCTTGGTCGCTCTTTGTCTTGTGATTTTTAGCATAAATGTTCTCCAAACATAAGCATACAAAAACAAATTTTTACATAAAAGTTATAATAATGGGATTGTATGCCGTATTTTGTGGAGCCATGATTATCTTTTTTTGAAAACTCTGCTGATAGACTTATTGTTCTTGGTAAATTTTTGCCTTAGTCAGCGGACAGATTCAAACTCATCGTCAAGTTCGTTTTGCTTGCTATCTCTAAAGCTAAATTTCTCGCTTTCAAACTCTTGCAATCTTGCTTCATATCGTGATTGAATGCCAAGTGTAGAAAAACGGTATTTTTTGCCCTCAAATTCCACTCCGGTGTTTTTACCTCTGACATAAATACTAAAGCCTTGATTTTGCAAAAGCTCAAACAAAGGCTCTCTTGATGATGCCTGTTTGAATATCTCAAATATGGTTTCTTTGATTTTGTCTTTGCCTGTTTTGGTGTGACGATTAGTATTTATCTCCTGTTCACTACGGCTTTTACGGACTTTTTCTCTTGAGTCTGATTTGTCGTAATGTGCTGAATATAGCTCCGGAAAGTGAGTGTTTTGATAGGCTTCAAGATTTTTTTGGATTACAGAAAAAGCTTTTTTACTTAGGCGGTGACGGTTCTTCTCGCCTATTGCATTTGCACTTATCATCAGATGCAAATGAAGATGCTCTTTTTCTTTGTGTACCGCCGAAAATACGAGGTGGTCTTTTGCTCTTTTGTCTATATATTCCCTTGCTAGCTCAAATAATATCTGCTCAAGTTTGCTTTTTTCAAGAGAGGATGCCCTTAGAGAGATTATCTCGTGGAATAGGAAATTTTTACCTCTAGCTTTTTTGATATATTTAGCATTTTGCAAAAACTCGTTTACGACTCTTTGTTTGTCATTTGGGTTTGAGTATAGATTGAAAGCAAAAAGTCTTGCATCTTTTTCTTTTGTGAAGTAGTCATAAAGAGCCTCAAAGCTCTTATTTTGCCTCGCCATGCTCTTAAGTATCATAAGGACCTTGCCGTTAGCTATAAAATGGCTAAAAGCATCTTCTAAGTGCTTTAATTCGCCAAAAAGTATATTGACATCCACATACTCGCCAAGATTAGCCCTATATGCTAGTTGGTTGATATTATTGGCTATGCCTCTTGAAATACGGACATACTCTCTGATTACGATTTTTTGCTCATCGGATATAAAGGGCTCGTGATATGAGTGCAAGAAGTTAATGACAATGTTCTTTGCGAAAGCATTATTTGATTGCTTGAGCCTAGATGATGCTTTTTCAAGCATACCAAAGTCCTCAACAAGCAGTGGAAATGTGACTATTTTTCTTGTTCTTGAGTAGTGTAATTCTCTATATTGTTTCAGGTATTCATTTTTATCTTTTGTGTTTTGACTCATGTTAAAAACCTTTTTATTAGAAAATAAAACTACAATGTCTTAGTCATAGACCTCATAATAAAACTTGCTATTTCGCTTATCGGATAGTAGATATTGCCGTCTCCGGCTTTTATGTACTGCATACCAAGCGATGCCTTTCTGTCTCTATCCAGTGATGAACAAGAGCGGCTTACTTCGCCAGCAGTCTCCTTTTTACTAAGCAGGATTTTCTTATGCTTATTGTGCAAAAGTTCAATAATTAGTTTTTCGTCATTGCTCATCGTCAGCTCCTTTGTACTAATTTTTGATTATTTTAAATACTAAATACTTAGTATTTAATTAAATAGATTATTTATTACTAATTAAATTAGTCTAAATATTTTTATATTTGCTTAAAGACTTCTATTTTATAATCAACTAAAATTTATAAGGATATAGACTTGTCTGAAGATAGATTTGACAAATTTGAGCGAATGGGAAGACCAAAGCTTGAAAAAGAAGAACAAAGAACTAAAAAGGTTCTTCTCTCCTACACTGAAAAAGAGTATGAAGAGCTAAAAAAAATGCAAAGCATTCTTGGCAAGAATACACTTACGGCTACTATCCAACACTTTGTGGATAGAGGTATTGAAAAAACCAAAGAAGATTTTATGAGTGCTTTTGAGAGAGATAGATAGGCAAAAAACAAAAACTATCTATCAAAAATCTACAACTCATAAAATATTCGCTCCCCCCCCCACGAACACAAAGCACAAGCCAAACTATTTTTATTGTCAAATAAAAAAGCATCTTTGGCGAGAATTGCTTTGTGTTTTTCATTTGTCAAAAGTGCTGACTTTTTACAAATGAAGCTTTGAGATTTGATGATATTTCATCTTCAATCGAGAAGCTTACAAAGAGAGGTAAAGGGTTTTTAGGGATAGGAGATACTTCTCCTATTGCCCTGAACAAGTTTCGCACTTATTCTTGAGAACCGCAGGGTTCTTGAGAATGTGCAAACTTGCAATGCCATCTCCCTCCGGTCGTGGTTCTTAAGAACTTCTCAAGCCCAACATCTCAAGAGTATTATCCAAACTTTTATCCCAGCTTGGATTTTTGAAAGATACAATCTCTCAGTTAGCTCATCTTACTTCTTCAAGCGATACTTTATCCATGATAACAGATCAGGTCATCCCTTGTTTGTAGATACAAATGATATTTGGTTTTTTTGATGTTTGAATTTTTCGGAGTATTATATTTAGAGAGTTCATCTCTTGCTTATATGCCGAATTTACGATGTGCTCTATGATATTTGATAGCACTCGTTCTTCAATTGTCGCACGGACTATCTAGGTCGTTGATATAGAATGTGTGGTTTAGTAGGTCGTAGTAATAAATAAAATAGCTTCACTGTCCGTTTGCACTTGCATTATTGACATAAACTGCTTTCATAATCAGGTCATTTCTTCCGGTCTTTATTTCAAGTATTTGTTTGAATAAGCTCATAGTTTTTGGGTAAATAAAAAAATAATATTGGGTTGCAACCTAATATTATTTATAGCATATGGAGTTTAGCGATGTCAAAATGTTTTTGAATTTTGGAGTTATTTATTAATGAAAAATTAATGTTTTATTATAATTAGGAAGTGGGTTTTCACCAAAAAAAGTTTAGGAATAACAACATGGCAATCGACAGAGATCTAGAATTACTATACGAAGTTGGCACCATGAGATTTATAGCAAGAAAGTGGTCACAATTCGGTAATCCAGACTTTTCTAATCTAGCAGAGCATACACTAAGAGTTGCATGGATAGCTATGGTTATCGGCAAATATGAAAATGCCAACTTGGAAAAAATTGCAATGCTTGCTATCGTACACGATATTTCAGAAACAAGAACAGGCGATGCAAACTATCTAAATGCAATATACACCAGTCGTAATGAAAAAAAGGCCGTATCAGATGCAGCTAAAAATACCATTCTAGAGACAGAAATAGTTAAATGCTGGAATGATGTCGAGACCCCCTCTACGCTAGAGGCTAAAATTGTCAAAGATGCAGACAGTCTGGATTGTGATTTGGAATTACAAGAACAGTTGGCAAACGGTAAAACCCTCAAAAATACATTTCTCGAAACACGCCAAATAGCATTTAATAGTTTGTACACGGAAACGGCAAAACGGTTTTATTTAGAAATCATAAACTCTGATCCGCATAGTTGGCATAAGAATAACGCCAATATATTTACAAACTCACAAGCACAGATTAATAATTAGCCTAAACACAGTATTCTTTTTACATTGGAAATTAAATAATCCAAATCTAAATTATTTTCAACAATATAGTCGGCCGCATCTCTAACATTATTCAACTCTTGCTCAATGGCATGATTTTGTATTTGCTCAATCTGCCAACTCGNNTAATCTCTTTGCCCTAATCTCTTTTTTTGTATCTATAAAAATTATTATAACTTGACGAAAATGCAACCTAATTTGTTTGACAACCTCCAACGGTCGAAGACCTTCTATTATTACAGATTCTGCATCGCCAACTTCATTACATATCATTCTTGAGAAATCGCTATATCCGTTTTTCTTAAAATATCCAATAGCAAACTCTTGAATGCTAANNTCTATCTTGACCAACATTGTATAGTTTTGATATGTCTGAAAAAATTTTCCCAGCCGATATAATTTTCCATCCATCTTTACTAAGCACCGTCATTAAAGAAGTTTTTCCGCAACCAGTATGACCGGTAATAATAAATATTTTTTGCAAAACTAATCTTTAGTCGGTATTAACACAACAGTACCTTCTCTAATTACTTGCTCTCCAGTTAATGGTAAATCTCTGAAAGTCCCGCTATAGACTACTTCACCATTATCTTCAGATCTATTTGCAACTACTATTCCGACTTTTTCATAAACAATAGAACCAGATTTATTGCTATCAGATGGTATTTTGTATAAATAAATCAGTATATTTTCATTATCTTGAAATACCATTTCGGCACTTTCTGCAATCCATGTATCCTTTTTTGTAATCTTGCTATCCTGATCTATTAATTTGTCACCAAAAATTTTCACTCCCGCCAAAGAATGCTGTATTTTGCATGTCCCGCTTATGGATCTATTTATTGATTGTCCGTTACATTCTTCTTCATACTGAATCTTTAGTAGCCATTTTCCTTTTTCTAGGTTTATAAGTGTTTTTTCCGGCGATAAATTGTTAATTATAAATAAAAATATTTTTTCTTTAAATGTCGAGAGTATTATTGCAACTAGAACAACGAAGCCAAAAAGAATATATGTTTTATACGGGGATGTTACATATGTGCTAATCAGCGACAACAGAAAACCAACAAATGTTACTATTACTGTCATTATATTGGCAATATATTTTTCATTTTTATTGAATTTTTTTGGCGACAACAAAACCATTACTTTCTCCTAAGTGTTATGATTAATACCGAAGGGTAATTATAATAAAACTTCGCCTCTTCTTTTAGCATATCCGGTATATCTAATATGGGCTGTGGCTCAATTAAATTTTCTATCAAAAATCCATTTTTTGAAGCAACATTAGCTATATCACTAAGAGTCCATTTTTTTAACCTTAGAGTATCATCCTTATTTAGAAAATCTGACTCATAATAGCCACTTTTGAAATAACTACTGTGCATACGATAGCCATCTTCTTCTTTGGTTGAAAACAACCTAAATGGGTGAAGCATTGATGTTATAAGCTTGCCATTATCTGCTATAACATTTTTTACCTTCCCAAAAAAAACATCAAGATTATCAAAATAACTAAGCATAAAAGTTGCGAGAACTAATTCAAAATATTTTTCAGAAGGGGCATGATATGACTCAAAGCTGGAATGCGCAAAGCTTATTTTCTTGAACTGTGCATCGTCAATATTGTCTTTACAGTTTTTCCTAGCAATTTCTATCATCTTTGAACTAATATCTAATGCTACTACTTCATCTGAGGCATATGATAAGTTCCTAGAATAATACCCAACACCACATCCAATATCTAATACTTTCCTCGGGGCTCTTTTAAAACTTCGTATTTCCTCAAATACAGCCGGGGCTTCAATGTAATCATTAAAAAGCATTCCTTTTGAGGCTCTTTTCTTTTCATAGTCCGACGCATGTTTATCATAAAATGACTCGGTGTCAAATAGATTAAACCTATTACTCAAAACTCTTCCTATTGTGTTAAAAATTTTTTTCATTATACATTATAACAATCTAAAAAATACAGTTGAATATTATTTACTATAATAAAATTGTCAAGATTTAATACTCTAACTTATCTATTAGGTAGCATTCATCTTAATTTTCGGCTATTATTTCTTGAAACACTTGCTAGATATGTTTTTTATTATAAAATCAAGTACTTTTCTAATATATTACTTATAATACTAGTTTTTCTATTGCATTAAGCTCTCTTTTCACTTCTTTTGTGATAAATGCCTCCAAAAGAGAAGAAGTACTTTCAATACTATCGTTCCAATTTTTTACATCGAAAGTGCTTGTTTCATTACTGCTAATCTTCTTAGTCACTGCATCTTTGAATGTATTTATTGTATTTTCTATCTCGTTTGCTTGCGGGTTACTTGATAGCTTGTCTAGTTCATCGATACTCTCAGCTCAATTTATTTTCATCATAATTATAGCTTTAAATAAAAGGTGAGATGCATCATTTACAGGAAACTTATTCATTTTTGCTTCTAATTCAATAACAGTATTATCAAATTCAAGTCTAAAAATTTTGTCATATTCTTTAAGCCATTTTTTTGCCAACTCTACTTCATTAATATTAAGCTGTAATGCCAAATCATCAGACTTTAGTGTACCATCTAACATGTCAATGTGGTTTATATTTTAAATACTCTATTATTTTCTCATACTTTTGGAAAAAATGCAAATATTTACATTTTTTCCAAATTCACTAGCTATAATCATAATAAAATCCAGTAAAGGATAATAAGATATTATGGATAGT
>DIZY01000066.1:13084-13221 GCA_002428055.1 Helicobacteraceae bacterium UBA6016 | reverse complement strand
AGAAAAAACATCCAAAAACCGCCGACGGCGATAGATGCTTGAGCCGTAGCAAGGCCAAAAGCCCCTACGCAAAGCGGCGGCATAAGTGCGACCGATATGGCGACGCCGACAACCCCTTTTGATATTTTTTCGCTAAC
>DIZY01000066.1:2746-13050 GCA_002428055.1 Helicobacteraceae bacterium UBA6016 | reverse complement strand
GCTATAAAGAGGTCTAAGATATTTGGAGTAGTACGAGCCAGTATCTCGGCCGTATTTTCTTTGATAGGAGAGATGGTTACGGTAAGTACCCCGCAGACAATCGCAACAACAACGCCTACAACCACCGCAAAAACGGCAGACCTTGCNNGCAAACGATGCGCCTGAGAGCATAATCGGCGACATTATGGGCGAGATAATCATAGCCCCTATAATAACGGCAGCAGAATTGGTAATAAGTCCAAGAGTGGCTATAAAGGCCGCTAAAACCACAAGGGCGACATATGCAAAATCAACTTTGGAGGATTCAAAAAGCTCACTTATACTTCTATCGTAATCTATCTCGCCGATAGAGGTAAAAATAAGATTTTTTATCCGTTCAAAATACATATACGCACCCTAATATCAAACTCTTCTAATCATCTCTCGCCACTTTATAAGTAGGGTCATCAAGCTCATGTGTGCAGTACTTTCCGGCATCTTTAAGAGCCTGGATACAGTCTTCACTGAGATGTCTTAGTTTGACTATTTTACCCGCCTCTATATATTTTTTCGTCACTTTATCTATCGCCTCAACGCCGCTTGAGTCCATCACTCTTGAACTGCTGAAATCTATCACAACGTTATCAGGGTCGCTCTCTACTTTAAAAATCTCATTGGCAAACCTCGTTGCGGAACCAAAAAATAGTGGTCCGTCAAGTTCGTATACTTTTGTGTCGTTATCCTCCACCCTTGTCGTATAAGTAATCTTGGCATGTTCCCACGCAAATACGAGAGCAGAGATGATGACGCCTGACACAACGGCGATAGCAAGGTCTGCAAATATCGTAATCACGGTCACACTCACGAGAATCAGCGCATCCGCTCTTTTCATTCTCCGTAATCTACTCACGCTCGCCCACTCAAAAGTATTGATAGAAACCATAAACATAATGCCGACAAGTGCGGCGATAGCGATTTGAGAGATAATATCCGAGATACTGACGACAAAGATGATGACGAACACGGCGGCGGTTGCGGACGAGAGACGGGTGAGACCGCCGGAGGTGAAGTTGATGATGGATTGCCCTATCATCGCACATCCCGGCATCGCTCCGAAAAAGCCGCATAGAGTATTGCCCACCCCTTGCGCCACACACTCTTTGTTACCGTTTCCTCTTTTTTCGCTCATCTCATCAAGAACGGCAAGAGTCAAAAGCGACTCGATGAGACCGACCATGGCAATAATAAACGCATACGGGGCTATGATAAATATCGTGTTAAGGCTAAGCGGAACACTCGGCAGATGAAAGGATGGAAAAGAGCCGCCTATATTTGCTAGGTCTCCGACTTGTTTTGTGGGTAAATCGCCTAATATTACGACAAGGGTCACCACGATAATAGCCACAAGCCCTGCCGGTACGGCTTTTGTAACTTTGGGCAAGAAAAACATAATAGCCATCGTGAACGCCACAAGAGCATACATGGTAACACCCTCACCCTCAAACATTTTTAGCTGACTCATGGCAATAACTATCGCAAGACCGTTTACAAAGCCAAATATCGCGGGTTGCGGCACTAAGCGGATGAGTTTGCCCAGCTTCAGCACCCCAAAAGCTATCTGTATAAGCCCTGCCATTACGGCAGTCGCTAGCACATATTCTAGTCCGTAGTTTATCGCCAAAGATGCAAGCACGACGACGACAGCCCCTGTAGCCCCACTAATCATCCCGGGCTTTCCGCCGATAAGCGCCGTCACTAACCCAAGTATAAATACCGTATAGAGCCCAACAATCGGGCTAAGTCCTGCAACAAAAGAAAATGCTATCGCCTCAGGCACAAGCGCAATAGCGACGACCGTGCCGGAGAGTAAATCATTTTTTGTGTTGCTTGTGTCGTAATTTTTGAGTGTAAACATAAAAAGCCTTTTGGGATTTGAGAGCAAAACGGCGCAAAACGCCGTTTATTCTGTAGGTTGTTCTTTTTCTATTTTCGTGCAGAGAAGTTTTTGGATTCGGTTATTGTCTATTTTTAGTATTTCATACATATACGAACCGTCTTTTATCGTCTCACCAACACTAGGCATCCTGCCTATAAGATTAAAGATATGTCCGCCTAGAGTAACCGCCTGATCGTCTTCAAATTCGATATTCAAAGCCTCGGCGACATCGTCCAAATCTATCATACCGTCAAATTCATAGCTATTTTCGTCTATCTGTCTGATTTTCTCACTCTCGGTATCGTGCTCATCCGATGTATCCCCGATAATCTCTTCAAGAATATCCTCCATCGTAAGAAGCCCTGCCGTACCGCCGTATTCATCCACAATCAAAGCCATATGCACTCTTTGGCGGTTCATTTGCACTAAAATATCGGATATGGAGGCGTTTTCGGGAACAACAATAATTGGTCGCTCCAATTCACAAATAAGTTTAGGATTTTCGGAGAGCATATTATTTAGAAGGTCTCTAATATGTATCATCCCTGTGATATTGTCTTTATTGTCATGACAGTACGGGTACCTTGTATGCTTCGTACTTGTCACAAACTTCATATTCTCTTCATAAGACAGCTCGGCATCGATACACACTATATCTTTTCTTGGAGTCATTATCTCTTTTGCGACGGTATCGGAAAAGTTGACGGCGTTTTTGATGATTTCACCCTCAAAAGAGTCGATAAAGCCACCCTTCAGACTCTCGCCGACAATTATTTTAAGCTCTTCATCGGAATGAGCTTCATGCTCACTTGATGGCTGTATTCCCATTTTTTTGAGGAAAAAAGAGGCCAAAATATCAAAAAATCTGATTAACGGATAAAAAACAAGCCAAAACCAATAAAGAGGTCTTGCGATAAGAAGCGCAGCCTGCTCGGCTTTTGCTATCGCTATTGATTTTGGAATTAGTTCGCCCCAGACAACATGCAGTAGCGTAATAATCGTAAACGCCAATATAAAGCTAACGGAATGCAAAAGCGTAGGATTATCTCCAAACAGCGCCGTAAAAGGGTGCTCAATAAGTCTGGCAAGTGCGGGTTCGCCTATCCAACCTAGTGCAAGTGATGAAAGAGTGATGCCAAGCTGTGTTGCGCTGAGGTATGTGTCAAGGGAGTTTGATATTTTTAATGCCAGTTCGGCGTTTGCCTTGCCGCTTTTTGCGAGCTCTTCGAGTTTTGAGCGCCTTACTTTGACTATCGCAAACTCTGACAAAACGAAAAAGCCGTTTAGAAGTACTAAAAAAAGTGCGAATAATAACATAGAAATCGACTGACTATCGGGATCCAATCTGTTTTCCTCTCTTGAAATAATTTATAAAATGGAGATTATTATACATAAAAACTATGACTTATTATACCAAATATTTATACAGACTAAAAAAGCTCGCCCTGCCCTTTGCCGCTTAGCTCTTTTATTTTTAAGATATATTTTTTGATGTCAAATTTCGACTTACAGCCGTTGTAATTCATATACCTCACCTTGCCAAATACCTTGCGTGGCGGCCACGCCCTATCATGTACTCCGCCAATGCTCCACGCTATACCCGCATAGCCGTTTGGATCTCTGCCGTCAAGCGCATAGCGGTCGTTTAGATATGTGGCTATTTTAAATGCATCTTTCGTACCGGGCGTCCATTCGAGTATCTTTTTTGCCCAATACATCCGCATATATCCGTGGATTTTGCCTTTTAGTTTCAGCTCGTTTTGGGCGGTGTTCCAAAGCTCATCGTGCGTCGCCGCCTCTTCAAACTCTTCTTGGCTATAGATATACTCCCTAGGCTCCTCGTCCGTTATCGCCATATTCGCCTTCGCCCACGGCTCCAGCGAGTTTTCGTTGTCGTAATCTTCGCAATAAAAACAGAAGTTATCGGCAAGCTCTTTGCGTACGATAAGTTCCTCCAAAAATGCGGCCTTACTCTCTTCATTTGCTTTTGCACCGCTTACGGCAAGGGCGATTTCAAGAGATGAGATGTGACCGAAATGTAGATATGGCGAGAGTTCTGATTGTGCGTCTTTGGTTGGATTGTTTCTATCTCTTGCGTAGCCGTCAAGCTTTTCATCCAAAAACTCTTTTAGTTTTGGAAGCGCTGCGCCTCTGCCGCCTCTAAAGTATCTGTTTTTAGGCAAAGACTCAAAAACCGAAAAGTCGTTTTCATAAAGTTTTTGTACTCCCTCTTCCGCCGCTAACTCCGGCGGCTCTACCAAGAAGCGGGGTAGGAGTTTATTGATTTTTGGCCTTATCGTATAGGCGGCAAACTCTTTTTTGCCAGAAGCAAGACGGGTGGGAACGATATTGTGCGAGTCTACTTCAAACACGCTTCCCGCAAACTGCAACAACAGCTCAGAGCACCACGCTCTTTTGATGCGAAGCGGGTCAAAATCGACAAACACTGCCTGCGCCTCTATCTCTTTTGCAAAACCTGCAACCTTTGTGGGCGGATGTCCGTGGAGCAAGCGAAACGGAATATTTTTGGCCTTCAAATCAGCCTCAACCTCAGGTAGACCTTCACCCATAAAAGCAAACGCCTCTGGAGCCGCACCCAAAAACTCAGACACGAGACAAAAAGTAACGACGAGAGTAAGCCTATGCTCTTTGGCATATTCGCTAGCCGCCAAAAGCCCAAAATTTGCTTCCGCTCTCTGCTCCCGACTCATCCAATAGATGACGCTTTTACCATCAACATTGCCGACTTTAATGTTTACTGCTCGTTCATTCATAATCTACCTAGTCGCAAACGATGACAAAATCTCGCACACATCGTTCACATCAAACGATACGGCAAACTCCCATTTGCCAAATCCACCCTTAGAGTTTACAGCCTCACACCACTCTTTTGCGTACTCTCTTTTTGCTCTGTTTTGTTCGCTATCTTGCCCTTTGACTTCCAAAATAAGAGTAGCACTATTTGATAGTTTTATCAAAAAATCAGGACGATATTTCCTCACTACGCCGTTGTAGGTATACAAAATCTCAAACCCTAAATGGTCATTTTTGGCATAACTTATGACATGCCCACTTGTCTCTATGGCATAGCTCTCGGCAGACTCCCAAGTGCTATCAAACACGACATGCGAGATTTGGCTTTTTCTAGTTTTTTCACAAGGTTTTGAAGTATACCACTCTCTCATGTCCGCAGTAGAGCGAACGGGAAAATCAGGGTCAAATATCGGCTCAAGGCTTTCTGTGTTGTTTAGTTTGATATATCTTGATAGATGCTCGACTATTTTGTCCATATTGAGAGCCAAAAGCACTCTACGGCGCAAATCATCTTGAAAAAAAAGTGACGGAATGACTATCTTGTCGCTAGCTACAAATTTTTCAACAAGTTTGATAATCTGAAATATCAAATATCCCTTATCACCCTTAAAATGGGTACTTTGCAAGCTCTCATAAACTTTTCTGGCAGACTGAAAAACTATTCGTTGATAACGAAACTGCTCTTCGCATTTTTCTAGCTCTATCGTTGTGTATTTACTCACATCTGCTTGACCATTCACGATAGGCGCCAGCTCTGCGCTCATTGGTGTTAGTTCCGGTTTTATCTCTAGTTTTTCAAGAGAGTCAAAATCAACCGACAGCACGGGCTTCATCACCTTATCAATGCGCAAGATGTTTGGCCATTTGATTTCAAACTCTTCGCTGTTTGGTTTGACGCTTACAGCTGTTTTTGGTGGTGTCGGAGGAGGTGTGCCGCCGTCGCCTTCGTGAGGCAAAAAGCTAAACGGTACACCAAATACATTTACATACTCAGGCGTAAAAAGTCCTGTATGTGGGTCTGTTTCATAGCTAGTGCGACGCAAACCTCGTCCGATGACCTGTTCGCAAAGTAGCTGTGAGCTAAACGCTCGAAGTCCCATAATGTGTGTTACAGTCTTGGCGTCCCAGCCCTCACTTAGCATTGCCACAGAGATGACTTTTTGGATATTTTACCCCGCCTTACCGGCTTTGCCCACCGTATCGACTATCTCGCGCAAAAGCTCCTCTTTTTTGAATCCATCCAGCCTCTCAAGCTCTTTTTTGTCTAGCTTTGCCTGCGCTATTATCTCTTTTAGCCTCTCTTCATACTCTTTGTCACCGCTTTTATTTTCGCCTTTTTCTCCTGCTTCAAGCACTTTTGAGTCCACTCGCAAGACTCTTGTTTTGTCAGCAAGCTCGGCAAACAAAATATCGCCTTTGACAAAAAAGTTTTCTATTCTAGCTGCCGTTTCCGTACGGTTGCAGACCGTAAGCATCACTGGTGGTGCAGAGTGTCCAGCCTTGTGCCATGCCTCGGATGTCGCTTGCCAGTCAGCAGCTAAAAGATTGTAGGCCGCCTGCACAAGATGCGGCAACTGCTCGTGCGGCTCTGCTTTTCTGTTGAGGTCATCTCTGACACTTTCATCCGTGAAGAGATGATAGAGCTTGGACTTGTAGGTTTTGCCATCAGGCAAAGCATCATCTCGCACCACTACACGAGGTGTTTTGACCAGACCAGCTTCTATAGCGTCGTTTAGTCCAAAATCAGATACTATCCACCCAAAAAGAGCTTCACCTTTTGTCTTTTTGCCAGTCGGTGCAAACGGCGTGGCGGAGAGGTCAAAACATCGGACGATACCTCGTTTTTTGTGTATCCTATCGAGCCCCTCTATCCATCTTGTCGCCTCTTCTTGCTCCTCTTTGCTCAATCCTTCGACTTTTTTATTTTTTAGTTCGGCTGGTATTCTATAAGCGTGATGGGCTTCGTCGTTCATGATGGCGATATTTTTTTCGTTTGCCAGTTCGCCTAGTACTCGACGGCAAAAGGCCTCGTCACTCTCTTTGCCTTTTTTGACTACACTGTTTTGAGACTCTTTGAGCGGCATTAGGCAGTGCCAATTTTCGATTTTTATCTTGACGCTTCTTATCTTCTCTCGCAGGCCATCAGGTAGTATATTAAAAGTGTCGTAGTAGTTTTGCGGATGCGACGGATACAACACGCTAAGCCGCTCTTTGACGGTAAGCCCCGGTGTAACGATAAAAATAGCATTAGAAAATCGTTTGTCTTTTGGATAACTCACGGCATTTAGTGTTTGCCATGCGATGACCATTGCCATGACGGTCGTCTTACCGGTTCCTGTCGCCATTTTGGAGCAAACCCGCTCCCATGCGCCGCCGTCATCTTCGAGGATAATACCTTGCTTGTAGCTTGTATGCGCCTCAACCCACCAAATGAGCGTCTCTATAGCTTCTAATTGGGCAAAATAAAAAGGTAGATCTCTTTGCTCTTTGTCTCTCCAGTGTTCAAGTAGTTTTTTGGTCACTACGGTCACGCCAGCATAGTTGTCAGCTCTCCACTCCTCTACTCTTTTGCGGATTTCGTTGACCGTTTTTAGTTCGACAAACTCCCCACCGCCTCTTGCTGTCGGGTCTTGGAGTGTGTATCCAGCCTTTCGTCTGCCGTCCATTAGTACAAAGTTGCCACCCTCGTCTTGACTCCAGTACTTTGACGGCTCCTCAAATGGTGAGGTGATGATGAGGTGTGTTATTTGAGAGCTCACGGCTAGATACTTTCACAAAAAAGTTTTTTTATTTTTGCCAAAAAATCAGCCGATGCGGTAGCAAGTTTTTTTTCAACTATCGAACTATTTATCGTAAAACATTTGTCGTACTTCACAAATGATATAAGCTTCAGGCTGCCGCTTGCCAAGTCCACATCTACTATCTTCTCTATATCTAGCTGCGCCCCGTTTGAAGTGATTTGGAAGCAGACAAAATCACCGTAACTATTTTCATCCTTGACGATAAGTACCGGTCGTTTTTTTGAGCCGACAAGGTCACTAAAAGGGAAGCGCACCGTGACAATATCGCCGCTTTTATACATCGTCCCAGCCCTTATCTGCATCATTGTCCCATGTTTTTGCCATTACGCTTTCTTGTGCGTTTATAAACAGCTCTTCGTCTCTTTTTTCTATGGGCAAGATGATAATCTCTACCTCGCTTTTTAACGAATCAAGGAGCGTTTTTACTTTTGCCATATCGCTTTTATCTCTGACTATCTCTCTATACGCTGTCATCTTTTCTCTCCCAGCTCTATTATCTTCAGGCTCTCCACCCCTCTGCTATCGACTATCTTTACCGCCGCTCTTGCATATTCTCCGGCTTTAAACGGCAAGCTTACCGTGCCTCTGTACGCCTCTATCAGCTCTTCGTCTATTACGGCTTTGAGGTTTTTGGCTAGTCTTGCCCATCCTTCGGTGGCTGATGCCATCGGGAAAAATACCTGACGAGGAAGCATACTTCTGCCGTCATAGTCGGTATCCAGTAGCCACATCGCTATGTCACTTTTGCCGCCGCTTACTATCTCGCCTTTTTTGGTGTCGAAGTAGTCAAACCCTTTTACCTCGACTTTGTAGCTCTCACCCTCACTCACAAGAGCGATGTCAGGCTGTCCCATGAGCCAGAAGCTATCTACATTTTTTGCTTTTTTCTTGAGGTCTTCCGTGAGAAGGTCGGCGTTCATCTGTGTTCGCAGAAGCGTCACGCCGCCCCACACCATCTCGTCTATATCTTTTGCCGCTTCCGGGTCGAAGCTAAAAGCGCAAAAAAGCACGATTTTTGGCTTTGGCACGAGTCGGCTCGCCTCTTCTATGGCAATTTCTACTTGCCGTTGCTCTAATGGCGCAAACTCAGGGCCAAAGCTCACGGCTATTCGCTCACCGCTGTTTTTATCAAATCCGCTAGCTTGCAAATACCTCATAGATGGAATCAGCTCAAGATCGGCAAACTCTATTCGTTGTCCCGATTTACCCCTTACGCCGCTTCTGACTAGCTCGTCTATCCAGTCGTTTACCCGTGAAGTATGACCGCTTCTAGCTATCGTGGCATCGGCGGATGGTGGGATGGTCTCATCAAGTGACAGTACGGCGGCAAAAGGTACGGCTTCGACGGTAAAAGGTCCCGTGACTCGCACTTTGCCTTTTTCCACTTTTGGCTGGTCGTAGAGTATCTCTTCACCGGGTGGCAGGTCGTTGGCTAGGCTTTTTAGCGTGATGTGCGGGACGCTCTTGTAGATGAAGCCGCCTTTTAGCCCCTCTTCAGGGTAGCGGAGCGGATAGTAGTCAAACTTCGCCGTCATCAGCCGTTGTTTGGCTAGAGTCGTAGCCACACGAGAGGTGTCGCAAGTGATCCATCTCCTCCCCCACTGCTCGGCAACTACGGCGGTCGTGCCACTTCCGCAGGTGATGTCTAGGACTAGGTCGCCGGGGTCTGTGGTCATGAGGAGGCAGCGCTCAACCAAGGCAGTCGAGCTTTGAACGACATAAACTTTTGGATCTGAGCGACTTTGCACAGCACCACTAATATCAGACCAAAGATTATTCATAACTGTAAACCCAAAATCATCTTTAAAACGCCGATAACTTAGTTTGCCATTAGATGTCACATGTAGGCGTCTAGCTATAGATAGTTTTTCTAAGCCGCTCTGGGTTGTCTTAAAAGTGCCACTGCCTGGCGTAAATCGTTGTCCATTTAAAAAAAATTCTTTAGCATCACCAGCACCAGCTGGACGAGAACTAACAAGATTATCAAGACGAAATAGTCTGCTTCCATGAGGCAACTTGCTATTGTCTTGTTTCTCCTCTGGTGTGGCTGCCCTGCAAGTACCATCAGATAGCATGACTTGGTCATAACGACTATCTGCGTCTTCACTTCGCTGACTATAAAGTGTGCGATATTTAACAGTTTCTGCTTTGCGTGCATACCAAAGCAAATAGTCGCAAGTAGCCCCAAGTAGTGTGCTGCCGTCACCAGTTGTTTTGCGGATGGTAATAAAAGCACAAAAATTCTCCGCCCCAAACACTTCATCCATGATGCAGCGCACACGGTGGACATTTTCATCGGAGATTTGCACAAAGACGCTTCCGCTCTCACTTAGTAGCTCACGGGCAAGAAGCAGCCTGTCTCTCAGGTAGCTCAGATACGAGTGGATACCAAGCTCCCAAGTATCCCGAAACGCCTTGATCATCTCAGGTTCCGCCGTTAGGTCTTCATCGTTTCCGTCTTTGACATCTCGTTTGTTCACAAATGGCTGGAAGTTGGAGCCGTATTTGATACCGTATGGAGGGTCAAAATATATGGTCTGCACCCGTCCAGCCATGTTCTCTTTTTGCAGAAGAGAGTTCATCACCAGCAGGCTATCGCCCGCTATGAGACGGTTTGCCCACCCTTTTTCGTGTTTATAAAACTCCACCTCGTCACGAAGCGGCAAAGGCTCAAAAGCATGGTCAAAAAGATTTGGCTGAACCTTTACCCCTGCTTTTTTGACAGCCTCTAGTATGGTCTGCGGCTGTATTCGCTCATGCACATGCAGGCTCAC
>DIZY01000066.1:2443-2729 GCA_002428055.1 Helicobacteraceae bacterium UBA6016 | reverse complement strand
GGGTCTATGTGCGGGTCGTAGCTGTAGGCTTTTTTGGTCTCAGTGTTGTCACTATCTGCATTGACTAGCCCAATAGGGGGATTGTTTGGTCTCGTATCGCCTTCGTGTGTATAGGATGCGATATTGACTATTTCAGATGTTTTTTTTGCTTTTGCCATTGTGTGCTCTGTTTAAAAGATTTCAGATTTTTAAGAGTATAACCAACCTTGCTTTACGCAAATTCCAAAGGACCGCCAACCTCTCCTTTTTTCGTATATTTCTTGCAATACTCCACGATAGCGCCGTG
>DIZY01000066.1:2136-2402 GCA_002428055.1 Helicobacteraceae bacterium UBA6016 | reverse complement strand
TCCAACCACTCCCGTATCTCTTCATACTCCATTGCCTCCATACCGCACTTGCTTGTTAAAAGCCTTGCGGTATATGTGTCAACAACCATTATCTCACGGTGGCAGGCATAGAGCATTATGCTATCGGCAGACTCCAACCCCACCCCTTTTTGAGACAAAAGCCACTCCCTATCCACGCCGAGAGAAAAACTCTCAAAATCTCCAAATTCATCATAGATAGCCTTGCAAAGAGCCTTTAGTCGTACGCTTTTTTGGTTGTAAAATCC
>DIZY01000066.1:1775-2044 GCA_002428055.1 Helicobacteraceae bacterium UBA6016 | reverse complement strand
CACTTGGTCTGCTGAGTCAACATTACGCCGACTATCACCTCAAATGTTCGGCTATTTGGCCACCAATACGGGTCTCTCTGGGTCAGATTTTGCTCCAGCTTCAAAAGCGAACTAAAAAGCTCAAAACTACTCAATAAACGCCTCTTGTGAGACGATAAATTCACCCTCGTCGTAAGCCTTGATTTTAAACGCGTCCGTACACCTACCGCCCTCAATGTCACAAATAATGGCTTGAAATATCTTTTTGCACTCTTTGTTTACGACAAATC
>DIZY01000066.1:0-1729 GCA_002428055.1 Helicobacteraceae bacterium UBA6016 | reverse complement strand
GTAAGCCCTATGTCAGCAAGAAAACCGCAACCGTTTGTGATGCGCAAATCATCCGTTCCGATGTGTGTGTGAGTACCGACGATAAAAGAGACATCCGCCTCCAGATAACGCCAAAGAGCCTCTTTTTCGCTCGTCGTCTCGGCGTGAAAATCTATAAAGATATTTTCTATCCCGTCATTTTTGAGAGCGTCCACCGTAGTTCGCACAAGGCGAAACGGATTGTCTGAGATCGGCATGGAGAAGTGTCCCATCAGGTTTACGATAGCAATCCTCTCGCCGCCTATCTCTAGCACCTTGACCCCCTCGCCGCCCAGTTCTACGGGATAGTTGAGCGGGCGGATAAGCGGGTATTTTTTGAACACCTCTACGACTTCGGCCTTATCCCAGATGTGATTGCCGCTTGTCATCATATCCACACCGGCATCCATCATCTCCACAGCGGTCTTTTGCGTAATACCAAACCCAGCCGCTATATTCTCGGCATTTACAACAGCGATATCTACGCCAAATTTCTTTTTTGCCGCCCCCAAATGCCGTCTTACCATGTCGCGACCCGGGCTTCCAATAATGTCTCCTACGAAGAGTATTCTCATTTTTTAGCCCTCAAAAATTTTAGTACGCTTAGCAGTATGTCATCATCGTCTTTGCTAGGCGAGGTCAGATACTCTTTTTTGCCGTCCTCGAAATTTACGGTAATGTTTTGGGCGTAGTTTGAGATGGCGGATACCTTTGTCTTCAGAGCAAGTACTTTTATCTCAATGAGTTGCAAAAACTGCCTTGTCGGCAAATCCGGCTTGCCGAATCTATCGTTTAGTTCTTCTTCTATCTCGAATATCTCGGATACCTCGGATACACGACTCAGCCGCCTGTACGCCTCTAGTCTCAGCCTATCTTCCATGATAAATTCAGGAGAGATAAACGCCGAAACGGCTAGTTTTAGCTCTACCTCTTTTTCCTTTTCAAAGCTTTTGCCGCTTAGTTCATTGATAGCATCCTCAAGCATCCGCAGATAAAGCCCGTAGCCGATATTTTTGATATGCCCCGATTGCGCCTCTCCGACGATATTCCCGCCGCCCCTTATCTCTAGGTCTTGATACGCCAAAGCCGCACCGCTCCCTAGATAGGAGTTTGACTCAAGAGCTATGAGCCGCTTTTTGGCTTCATCCGTTAGCTCCTCTTTTGACTCGACAAAGAAGTAGGCGTATCCTTGCACTGCGCCCCTGCCAACTCTGCCCCGTAGTTGATGTAGGTCTGCCATACCAAACATATCCGCCGAATCTATCATTATCGTATTGACTTTCGGCAAGTTAATCCCCGATTCGATGATGGAGGTGGAGAGCAAGATGTCGTATTTGCCCTCCTCAAAGTCAAACATGATTTTATCGGTCTCGTCCGAGCCTATTTTGGAGTGAAGTATCTCTATTCTAAGATTTGGCAACATATGAAGAAGCCTTCTTTTGGCATCCTCAAGGCTAGCGATACGGTTGTGGATATAAAACACCTGCCCGCCCCGTCTAAGCTCTCTTAGCACCGCCTCTTTGACACTTTTTTCGTCGTACTCACGCACAAAGGTCTTAATGGGCAATCTCTCTCTCGGAGGGGTGTTTATCTCACTAAGAGACTTTACTTGCGAAAGAGCCATATTGAGGCTTCTAGGTATAGGCGTCGCTGACATGGAGAGGATGTGCGCCGTGCGAGAGAGCGCCTTTAGCTTCTCTTTTTGCTTCAC
>DIZY01000111.1:7390-8897 GCA_002428055.1 Helicobacteraceae bacterium UBA6016 | reverse complement strand
GGCGGCGTTAGTTGCTACTAGCCACATTGGGTTGTTTAGGTCGGTGTGGGATTTGAGGCAGTTGGAGTTAAAGTATTTTAGCGCCGCCGCCATATTGACACCTTCTCTCACCCAGCCCAGAGCCTCGATAAATCCGCCATCTTCTTGTCGTCGTACACGGGTCAGATGCACAGGGGTAATGTCTATCTCGTCAAACACATCAGCGGAGTAAAAAAACTGCGTCTCGTACCGCTCTTTGAAATATTGCCTCTCCTCATGCGTAGAGATAACGGGTGGAAGTTGCAACAAATCGCCGACAAACACTACTGACACGCCGCCAAATGGCTCATCTCGCTTGCGGGTACGGCGAAGCATGATGTCCATAGCGTCTACGATATTTGGCGTCACCATCGAGGCTTCATCGATGATTAGCGTGTGCATCTGTTGTGCTACCGCTTTTGATTTTGGGTTTAGGCGTAGCTTTTCGCCGGGGTCTATGTGGCGGGCGGGAAGCGCAAAGAAGGAGTGTATCGTATCGCCTCCGGCATTGATGGCGGCGGCGGCGGTTGGGGCTAGGATGACGCACTCTCTAAGAGAGGAGGCAAGGTATCGAATCATCGTGGATTTCCCTGTACCCGCCTTGCCAGTGACAAAGACAGCCGAACCGCCGATAACGGCTAGCTCCAACGCTTTTTTGTATTCCGGTATTATCTCTATCTCGTCCAACGCCCGCCGCCCCTGTTTTTAAAACCATTATACGCAAGATTTGCTACAATAAAAGAAGAAACAAAGGGCGCATTATGAACATACTACTTACGGGCGCAACGGGCTACATCGGCAGACGGCTGAAACACAGGCTGCTAAAAGAAGACGGGGTCAAGCTAAGACTTTTTGTCAAAAAAGGTCAAAGCGTAAAAGCATCCGATGGCGTAGAGATAGCCGAGGGTAGCACATTTGACACGGATAGCCTTAACGCCGCCCTAAGAGGCATTGACACGGCGTACTACCTCATCCACTCCATGGAGTCCAAAAACTACCGTGAACTCGACAAAACAAGCGCTGGGAATTTCCTTGATGCCTGCATAAAAAACGGCGTAAAACGGATAATTTATCTTGGCGGACTAGGCGAAAAAGAGAGCGCAAGCGAGCATCTGCTCAGCCGAATCGAGACGGGAGAGATATTAAGCTCACGCCCCAATGCCCTCCAAACACTCTGGTTTCGTGCCGGAGTCATCATAGGCTCAGGCTCCGCAAGCTTTGAGATAGTGCGCAACCTTGTCGAAAAACTCCCCTTTATGATAACGCCAAAATGGGTAAATACACTCTGCCAACCTAGTGCGGAAAGAGATGTGATAGAGTATCTAGCAAGTGCGTCAATGCTGCAAAACAATGAGAGCGCCATAATAGACATCGGCAGCGAAGCGATGAGCTATAAAGAGCTTTTGCTCGGATACGCAAGAGCCGTGGGCTTAAAGAGGGTGCTTATTCCTGTACCTTTTTTCTCGCCGAAGCTCTCTTCGTATTGGCT
>DIZY01000111.1:6315-7338 GCA_002428055.1 Helicobacteraceae bacterium UBA6016 | reverse complement strand
AAAAGCGAAGTGGTTGTCAAAAACGATAATGCAAAAAGGCTATTTCCAAATATAACGCCGCTAAAATACGAAGAAGCGGTCAAAAAAGCAACCGAAGAGATACAAAAATCACAAGTAATCAGCAGATGGTCGGATGCAAGCGGTGAGGCTTGGGAAACCGACCACTCTACGCTAGCCGACGCCGTATTTACGGATAGACAGATAACAAAGCTTGACGGTGCGGAGCCTAAAAAAGTGTTTGAAACTTTTTGTGCCGTCGGAGGTGACAACGGCTGGTTCGGATACGATTCGCTTTGGAAAATGCGCGGCTTTATCGACAAAATGTTCGGCGGATACGGCCTATCTCGTGGACGCAGAGACCCAAAGACTCTTCGCATAAGCGACAGCGTTGATTTTTGGAAAGTCGTGGATATTGAGGAGGGCAAAAGAGTGCTTTTGTTTGCGCAGATGAAGTTGCCCGGAACGGCGTGGCTAGAGTGGCTGATAAAAGACGATAAGCTCTATCAGACGGCGTATTTTTATCCGCACGGGCTTTTGGGACGACTCTATTGGTATGCGATGTTGCCGTTTCATATTTTTATATTTCGAGGCATGGCAAAAAATATTATCAAAAAGGCTAAACTTGACAGGTAAAAAACGACTCGACGCCTTACTCTCAAATCTCGGATACTGCTCACGAAGAGGAGTAAAGTTTTTTGTCAGAGAGCATGAGGTGTGCGTCAACGGCAAAAGAGTGTCAGACCAGCCGATAAAAGTCTTGCATAGCGAAGTGACGGTGGATGGCGAACCACTAGACCCTGAGAGCATCACAATACTGATGAACAAACCCGCAGGACTCATCTGCTCGCACGACGACGGCGGCAAGCTGATTTATTCGCTTTTGCCGACAAGATGGCAAGAGAGAAATCCAAAAATTGCGACGGTGGGCAGGCTAGACGCCGATACGACGGGTGCGATACTGCTAACAGATGACGGAGAGCTAAACCACTCGCTCACAAGCCCCAAAAAACATATCTCCAAAGT
>DIZY01000111.1:5707-6272 GCA_002428055.1 Helicobacteraceae bacterium UBA6016 | reverse complement strand
ATGCTAAACGGCGAAAAAACTCCGTGCCTGAGTGCAAAACTAACCGTCATAGAGCCGACCGTGGCTACGCTGGAGATCGTGGAGGGGCGGTATCATCAGGTCAAAAGAATGTTTGCAGCTGTGGGCAACAGGGTCGTAGCGCTACACAGGGTAAGCTTTGGCGAGTTTTGCGTGGATGAGTTAAAAAGCGGAGAGTATAGAATTTTGCAAAAAGAGGACTTAGTATGAAAATCGGCTTTTTATCGCATCTTGACCTAAATCTATACGCTTTTCGCCTTCCCGTGATGTTGGAGCTAAAACGCCTTGGGCATACGCCAATAGCGATAGCGCCCGAGGGGCNNGTGGATGAGTTAAAAAGCGGAGAATACAAGATTTTGACCCACTAATCCGCCAAAACTATCTCCATTTTTTCATTACATAATCTAGTATTTTCAATGATTGTCATGCGCCAAACCACCTATATGTAATAACTTTGTTACATATTGCTTATAAGTTTAAAATTATTTTGGTTAACATCGGGCTAATCGGATTTTGTAAAATTTGATAAAAATACTTAAAGGACTGC
>DIZY01000111.1:450-5698 GCA_002428055.1 Helicobacteraceae bacterium UBA6016 | reverse complement strand
TATGATTAAAAGAGTTATTTTGGCTGGTATTCTTGTGGCAGGTAGTGCAAATGCCGGAATGTTTGATTCTGTCACCTCGGCTGTAGGAGGGGGAACTTCTGCGAAAGAGATTAGTGGAGACGCTCTAAGCTCAANNGCTCAACTATTAAAAACTATATAACCGCAAAATCCCTCGTTCAAAAATCATCAGATATTCTTGCAAGCGCACTGCTGTCAAAAGAAGATGCCGCCAAATTCGAAGCCGCCATGAAAGCAGCAGAAACTATTTCTGACCCAAAAGAGAAAGAAGCTGCAGTTAGCAAGGTGATTAGCGATGAACAAACTGCTATAAAAATAGCTGCGGAGTCAAAAGAAACCGAAGCAAAGCTAAAAAAAGCCGACGCCAAGACAAAGCAACTTGTTGCGGCAGGTGGATTCAACTTTATGCTTTCTGGTCTTAAATATAAAGACACACTTGCAAGCGCCAAAGATATGGTCTCCTCACTCTCATCTAATCCAACATCTGCAATGAAATATGCCTCAGAGCTAGGTCAGCTCAAAGACATGGTGGCAACTCTTCCGGACAGCGTTACATCTATGGCAAGCGTTGGTGGCAAGCTAGTGGACTTATTCAAAAAAGGCGGTGTTAAGTTTACTCCTCCGGTAGACAGCAAACAAGCCCCTAAAGAAAGTAATAAATAATTTTTGACCCTGCTCATAGCAGGGTCACTATGTTCTGCGCACAAAAATAAAAAGGAGTTTATAGTATGAATATAAAAACTAGTTTTTTTGCCGCCACCGCTTTATATATGTCACTTTTATTGCCGCAAACAGCACTTGCAATAAAAGCAACCGGAGAAGGCTCTACCCCAATCGCTTCTAGCGACCCACAAACAGTCAAAAATACAGCGGAAAAAAAAGCAATGGCAGATGCCGTAATCTCGGCTATCAAAAAACTTCAAGGCTCGATTAATGTGCCTGCCGAAGATCCAAGAATATTACAGCTTATCAAACAAAAAGATAGCTTTTTGAAGAGTTCTCCAGTAATCGAAAGGGATAAGTCAGACTCTGCAGTTTATGCGGTTCGAGTGACTCTTGACATAGACGATGCGGCATTTGTAGACGAACTCAGCAATGTGAGGCTCGGCGCCTTGGCAACGAAAACGGAGAGGCTCGGTAGTGTAGTAGTATTTGTCGACGAAGCAGTCAAGATCGATCAGGCAAACGCAAGTCAAGTACCTATGGAAGAGAGAATAGACTACAAAAGAGACAATAGCAAAAGCTACAAAGAGAACTCCTCAAAAAACTCAGCTTCATCGAACGCATCTAGCATGAGCGTAAAAGATAAAGAGTCCGCCTCATTTAGCCAAAGAAACTCAGCGTCAGGCAAGGCTAGCGCAGAAGCTTCGTACGACGATAAATATGCCGCTAGAGGCTCGTCTCAAGCTTCAATATCAGGAAGTGGCGGCTCGGCGTACGGAAGAGATGATGCTGCGGTAGCGGCAAGCTCGAAAGGCTCGGCAAAGCAATCAGCTAGCTATGCCCAAAGCAACGAAGCGAAAGGGGCATATAGCAAAGACTATCAAGCCTCGGCATCAAGTGCGTCTAGCAAAAATTCTTCGTCTTCAAAAAACATAAATAGCCACAAAGCCGACAAAGAAGAGTTTCATTACGCCAAAACAGTAAACATAGCAGCGCTAAAACCTCAAAGCACATTAAATGACGCCATGAAAAATCAGCTTGAAGCAACGCTTGTGCGTTTTGGCGTACAACTCGAGGACGGCTCAGGACTACTATCGGATTTTAATAAAGCGACGAAAAAGAAATACTCTTCTTATAGCGATGCCATAAAAAATGACGGCGATAATTTCAAAAACTTTATGAAGAAAAAAAGACCTGAAGCTAGCTATATAGGTGTCGGCGTGCTTGAAATAGGCTATAACCCAGAAAAAGACACAACAGGTGATTTTAGGTGCGGGTTAAACACTGGAACCATAAGCATAGTACCTTTAAAGACAAATATTAAACTTCCGGGCGGGACACTAAAGACGCTAAAAGTAAGCGATGCAAGCGTAGAGGGGTGTATGAATAATGTCAGAGTAGAAGCAGCAAACGAACTAGGTGCGAAAATCGGTTCATTGGTGCAAAAAAATGCAAGAGATAAAGACCTAAAAGCCAAGCAGGAGATGTTTGATTGAGTTTTTATATATCACGCTTTGCCGTAGCTGTGTTAGCTTTTATATCGGTTGCTAATGCGGCCGACTCTTTTGGGATTTGGGTTCCAAAGATACTGGTAGTAGAGGATAGCGCAGAAAAAAATTTGGCTTTTGTCGCCTCAAAGGGAGAAAGTAGCCAAAATATATTAGGCGCATTTAACATGGCTTTGAAAAAGTATTATCCGGAAGCCAAAGCAGAGTTGGATAAGAAAAATATCAAAAATACCTTTGCCGCATATCTCAAAATATCAAGAGCATCCGTTTACGACGAACAAGTTAGCGGTTCATCCGTAAAAAGCTATACGCTTCCGGTAACGGCTAGTTTGAATTTTTTAAACATGGCAAACGGCGATATTTTATATTCACATTCGTTTACAGACATCACACAAGGCAACTTAACATCAAATAAAGATGAAAAAACAAAAAAATTAGCTGAGTGGTATGTGGCTAGCTATGAAAGACTTTTTGAGCATCTAGCCAAAGAGGCTCGCAGCACTTTTAAACCACAAAAATTATCGGCGAAAGCCATAGGAATCTACGATGGACTAGTAATCCTAGACAAAGGATTGGACGGCGGCATAGGCAAAGGCGATATACTTGACAGAGAAGGTGGAAGCGTAGAGGTTTTATATTCTACGAATGGCTATGCCGTAGGGCAAGATGAGTTCCCAAAGTCTCCGACGAAAGAGGGGGATGTATTAACCAAAACATACAATGGAACCCTTGAAGGGATTAAAAAACCTAGGGTTACGCTACTAGACATTAATATGGATAAAAAATTATCAGATCATCCGTCTGAACAGATGATGTATGAAATATTTTCAGACAAAATAGCCCAGAATGGCAGTTTTGCCCTTGTATCGATCGGAAAAGATTTTTATAAGGCAAAAAGAGACATAGTAGCAAAAGCGGGCGTTAGGGTTTTGGAAGGGAAAAGATCGGTTCCCGATTATTTTCTCAGACTGCGCTATGATGGACCGTTTGGCTATACGGCTCCTACAAATGTAGATTATGCAAAACAAAAAACATACTACGCAGGAGTTTGCGGCGAACTTGTGGACGCTAGCGGCAGAGTATTCCATAGCGACTGTATGTTTGACGAGATTACCGACAATGTTACTCACGGCAAGGGGCAATCAACAAGCGCAAGATTTGAAACAGTAACAAAAAACGCTACGCTAAAACTAGCCGAATCATTCTCGAAAGGAGTTTCATTCGATAAAATCGAATACACAGTAGATAGCGTAAACGACCAAGAAATAAAGTTTAAAGACGACAAAAACCTATTGGCATCCGGCGGCTCCGTAACTATCTATAAAAACATCGGCTCAATAAAAGATAAGAAAAATATCCTAATCCCAATCCAAGAGGCTACAATAAATTCCAAAATTGGCAGCGCAGTAACGGCAAATTTAGATCCCATGAAGATTTCACAAGGTCTAAAAGTCGAAAAAGGAGACATTGTAACCGAAGATGTAGTAGCGTCAAACGCCCCTGCCGATGCGAAATTATTTATGCTATGCAACAAACCGTCACAAATGGATGTAGCAAACATAGATGGCTTTGACTCCATAGCAAAATATCTAGTCAAAGATTCGTTTAAATACCTGCTTTATAGCGCAAGTGGGTTACAAGACGCTCTAAAAAACAATATCGACGATACAAAATTTGACAGAACTCCAGTTGCAACAACACCTGAAACCAAATATTGCGTTCAACCGGTGCAGTGGCTAGAGCTAAAATCTAAAAAACTGTCTGACGACAAAGAGTTTGAGACTATGAATTTCAATATTACCGCTGGATTTAGGGTATACGAAACCAAAGATATTAAAAACAAATCTGCAAAAGAAGCGACGGTAGTATCCAAAAAATCTTTTGAGACAAACCCAACTCTTACGGTTCCTATTGGTTGTGAAAAAGACTATCTAAGAGTGGAGTTACTAAAAAATGCGATTCCTAGTTTCAAATCGGCCGTTTCATCGATTCAGATTCAATAAGGACATGAAATATGAACAAAGTAGTTTTATTGTGTTTCATCGGCTTGGCTCTTTGCGCCGATTCGGTATCGCTAAGCGAATCGTCAACATCGTCATTCTCTAATAGTTTTGAGGCGAATTCAAAATCAAAATACAAATCCAATAGCGACGATAAAGAGATTAGATTTTCTCTGTCAAAAAACGAAGAGCTAAGAGGCTCTTTGTATCTAAAAAATAAAAAAGAGATTTGCGAATTTATAGATATGCCCCTGGAGAGAAAAGGGAATACCTATATTTTTCAAGACCATGAAAGCAAATGTCGTTTTGTCGTCAAAATTGACCAAAAGTCAATTACGGCAACTTCAAACGGTCAGTCTTGCGTAGATGCCGAATATTGTCAAAAAAGGTAAAAAATGGAGAATAATAAACAAATAACTATTTTTTTAGCAGCCATCACACTTTTGTGCTTGCTAAATTTCTGCGCAACCGCATATCTCATAAAAACAAATGTAGAAAAAAATACCGAGCCAAAAACAGGGGTCGCAGAGGCGAAAAAAGAGTACGAGGAGCTAGATAAAAAACTAGACAAGTTTTTTGACAAGCAAGATCAGGAAATGAAAAAATTATTTGAGGAAAAATAATATGATAGTCAAAAAAATAGTCGTGGCGATATGTTGTTCTGTACTTTTTATCGGATGCTCCACTAGATACCAAACACACTCAAATATGGGGTCTCAAATACAAAATCCGGATATAACGACCATACAAAACAAAAACGGCTCTCTATCATTGTATCTCAAGGGCGGCGCATATTACGGCAATCTCGTTTTTGACGCTTCAAAAAGATTTGAACTTCATCCCATGATATCAAATATCACAGGCAATGCAAAAGGATATTTGATATCAAAAGATGGAAAAACAGTAACATGCGTGATGCAACTTATGGAAGAGACAAAAAGTGGAACAGGATATTGTCTTGAAGACGATAATCCAAAGATACTTAAGTTTAGCGTTGTGAATATGGATTAAATCTGTTAAAATCCGCTTAAAAAAAGAGCGGGGACAACTAGTGAAAAT
>DIZY01000111.1:0-273 GCA_002428055.1 Helicobacteraceae bacterium UBA6016 | reverse complement strand
TTTTGGACGATAAAACCGCTCGGTCTCGATGTGCTTCATACCTTTACCGCAAAGCCCAACATCTACGGCACGATAGCGGGACGACTGGCAAAAGTGCCTCGCATCATCAATCTCGTAGAGGGTCTTGGTAGCTTCTATCTCGACGATGACGCAAAAAGTAGACTAGTACGAAGCGTCATAGAAACTCTATATAAGCGAATTTTTAGACTCTCAAACGCCGTACTGTTCGTAAATGACGGCGACCCCGCATACCTCATCCAAAAAAACATTATC